>NZ_JACJQW010000015.1:0-165543 GCF_014696905.1 Nostoc sp. FACHB-190 | reverse complement strand
CCAGATTTAGCAAAGGCGATTGAAACTGCTTTTAGCCAAGTCTCCTTAAATGATATTTATAATTGGTTTACTCATTGTTGCTACTGTACTTCACCAGACTGAGAAACGCTATAAACTGATCAAAACTGAATATACCAAACCGATGCGAATCGAAGATTTAGCAGAACAGGCGAGTATGTCGGTTTCGTCTTTCCATCACCATTTCAAGAAAGTCACTTCCATGAGTCCACTGCAATATCAAAAGCATTTAAGACTCTTGGAAGCACGTCGTCTGATGCTTGTTGAAAACTCCGCCGCGACGAATGCGGCTTATCAAGTCGGTTATGAAAGCCCATCACAATTCAGCCGTGAATATTCTCGGATGTTTGGTGCGCCACCAGTTAAAGATGTGGAACGTTTACGTTCACGGATAGCAGGCGGGAAACAGTAGAGACGTTGTATACAACGTCTCTACTAAGTAATTAAACAGAATTAATGACAGACCTTCTTTTGCTATAACCTTTAACCTGTAACCTTTTCACCTCAATTCACCGTCCACCAAGCCAAAGCATAAGATTGAGTGGGGAGGTTGACTTGTTGGCGAAACTGCACACGAATTTTGTAATTACCATTTGCCGGCACGGGACAAAAAATATGTTCTACACTATCAACTGGACTTATAGAAGAACAAACAGCAGCAGTTTCAGAGTTTTTCGCATCCGCTTTGACTAGATACAGGTCAAGATTATTCAAACCTTTATCGCTAAAACTTTCGCCAATATCAAACACTTGGTTTTGATTGCGATCGCTCAACTCAACTAATCTATCCCAAGCCAGTGTAATCGAAACAAAACTTCCTTGCTTCAACGGTTTAGTTAACTGATAATCAACCGCATTTCCCGCCGTGACTTGGCGATAATCCCAACCAACTGCGGAAACAGCTTTTGTCGGTTCCCACTGACCCGCGCTAAATTGTTGATAAGCCCGAAAAGCATTTAAATGACCAGTCCCCATTTGAGCATCTAAAGGAATTTTTGGGTCTTGGTAAGCATCAGACTCTAACCAATTTTGATTTTGTTTATCGATGAGTGTCCGCGTCATTCCCAAGCGTAAGCCGTTACCACTGTCTTGGACTTTATCGGCGGAATTGAGTAAAACTGCTTTCATCACTTGATGACGACGACTGTCAACACTCCAGTTAGGTTTTTTGGTTCGCAGTTGGCGATCGCCAAATTCCTGTAACAACGCTACAGTTGCTGTAACATGAGGCGCAGCAAAACTTGTACCTGTAGCTTTATTAATTTTGCCGTCAGGATTCAGCAAAGGGATATTACTCCCAGGCGCAACTATACTAACAGCACGACGACCATCAGCATTAAACTCTCTTCCGGCTAACCTACCACTTACTCCCTGATTTAGCCCAGCCAGGTTAGAAACATCTACTTTATTAAAAATCCCACCCCGTCGGGATGAAAAAGCCACGTTAACTCCATTAAAATTATCTGTAGGAATCGGAATACCCCCTTTACCTTGATTGCCGGCGATCGCATACAAAACATCGTGAACCCGGCTTGACCAATCAACGCACATCGTTAACAAAGCATTCCCATCTAGAACAGCGTCCGGTCGTGGATCACGGTTGAGGGGTTCGCCAAAGCTAAAGTTAATCGCGCGGATATCGCCACCGTTTTGTAGTGCTATGTGCTGTGCTGATATGCACTCTTCTGGCTGACCCATATTTTTCGTAGATCCTACAGCCGAAGAATACAGCCTCGCTCCCGGCGCTACCCCTGGTAAAGCCTTATCTGTACTTACCATCACCCCAGCCACATTATAAGCGTGGGGGTCAACACCCGTATTTGACTTCGCCGGGCCATTGCGTAAAAAAACCGCCGCCAAAGATATCGTGCGATTTTTCGAGACCGCCTTATCCCAACCAAACATTCCCGGACGACCGATTTCTACTTGACCAATGGCTATCTTACGACCGATTAAATTATAAGGAGGCTGATGTAGTTTTAAAGCATCAATACCATTTGTTCCTAAAGATGTTTGTAAACCTGAAGCCATTACAGGCACACTCAAACAAGAAGCACTCAAACCCCAAATTAGCCAGTTTAGTTTTTTGTTCATAGTTATTAGTCAATGGTCAATGGTCAATAGTCATTTGTCACTACCTGGATTTCTCACAAGAGAGAAATCCAGGGGTGTGGGAGGTGTGGGAGGTGTGGGAGGATGGTGAAGAAATCTTTCCCCCCACACTCCCCACACTTCCCTCTCTCCCCACACTTCTCTCTTTCCCCACACCCCCCACACTTCCCTCACCATTTCCTGACAAAGCAAAACTAAATTAACGAGAATTACTCAATATTTTGTTACACCATTTTGTTACAATGCCTACAGACGAGGAAGCTTAAAAACCCACTAGCCATGACCCAAAACCGATCTGAAAAGCCCATTGTGATTGCTCCATCTATCCTATCAGCCGATTTTAGTCGTCTGGGCGACGAAATTCGCGCAGTAGACGCAGCTGGAGCAGATTGGATTCATGTTGATGTAATGGACGGTCGTTTTGTACCTAATATTACGATAGGCCCTCTGGTTGTGGAGGCGATTCGTCCGGTTACTACAAAGCCTCTGGATGTCCACTTGATGATTGTGGAACCAGAAAAATATGTCGAAGGTTTTGCTAAAGCCGGCGCAGATATTATCTCTGTACACGCTGAACATAATGCTTCCCCACACCTACACCGCACACTCGGTCAAATTAAAGAACTTGGTAAACAAGCAGGGGTAGTACTCAATCCTTCCACACCCTTAGAATTTATTGAGTACGTACTCGAACTCTGTGACTTAGTACTCATCATGAGTGTTAACCCCGGTTTCGGTGGTCAAAGCTTCATTCCTGGCGTATTACCAAAAATTAGAAAACTGCGTCAGATATGCGACGAACGCGGACTCAACCCCTGGATTGAAGTTGATGGTGGACTCAAAGCCAACAACACCTGGCAAGTTTTAGAAGCAGGTGCTAACGCAATTGTGGCTGGTTCTGCTGTATTCAACGCCAAAGATTATGCGGAAGCTATTACCAATATCCGCAACAGCAAACGCCCCACACCAGAACTAGCAAAAGTGTAAGCGCATAAAGTTTTGCATTAATTCAAACAGGGTGGACATTATCTAAGTTGTCCGCCCTATTTTTTTGTTTCACCTTCAAAACCCCCACACCCCTACACCCTTACACCCTTACACCCATTCTTAACTGTTACCTATCATCTATCACCTGTCACCTACTTCTCGCCCAACTAGTAGTTTTCCAAAATATGAAAAATAAAGTACCTGCAACTAAAGCCCCAAGATTCCATTTCACAGAATTTTTGAGTAAATTTAATCGCTGAGTCGATTGATTAGCTTGTGCTTGTAGCTTGATTCTCTCTTTAGCTTGTGAAACCTCAGACAAAACTTTTGTTTTTAATTCTTGGGGATTACTTGCATCTACAGAACGACCTTGACTTTTCAGGAAACTTTCAATTTGCTCTGGTTTAGCTTGGCTCAACTGCTGTTCAACTTGTTCGGCTTGAGTTATCTGCTGCTGAGATAAGTTGTTAATTTGATTATAACTTTGTTTACTCAGTCTAACAGTATTACTCACACCAACAGGAATTAGTAATATAAAAATGATTGCTAATAATAAACTTAGCCAAGATAGCAACCTAACAGTAAAAAATTCCCACTTAGCTCTAGCATGTAACTCACCAAAAAAGACTAACGCTAAACCAATTAAAGTTACAGGGATTCTTTCAACTAATACACCAAAAGCTTGAAATTCCCAAACAGGATTCATAAAGCTAGGTGGTACTAAAGTTTCCACTATATCAAATAACGCCAATAACAATAATCCATAACCAAGGACTCGCAAAATTGTCATAGAGCCTACTTGGTTGAAGGCAAATTCCTGCAACTCTTGAATTACGGGAATTAGTTTATCAGTGTTTGATTTGGTCATAATTTCTAGCAAATGTTACGTAACGATAAAATCTCATTTTGACCCTCCGAATTTTGGATTTTGGATTTTGGATTCTTTAGGGTACAAGCCCCACCCCGCAGAATTTTGGGTTTTGGATTTTAAATTTTGGATTTAATCTAAAAGACGCTCCTGCGTCGCTAACGCTACGCTATCGCAAATCTAAAATCCAAAATTGTTTATCCCTTGTGGTCGGGGTCAATCCAAAATTGCAAATCTAAAATCCAAAATTGGTTGACTTGTGATTTCTGTTGGTTGGAGTTGATCAATGTAAACTTCGCTTCTGATTTCCTCCAGCTTCGGCTTTTTGAATGACTGCTTTTGGATAACATTCAAAAACACTACAACTACACAGCCTAGAGTGACAGCTAATAATAAAATCCGCAGTTTACTCCAAGTCTCCATTAGCTTTCAGCCCTTGTAATATTCTTGTCTTTCTCTGCTTTTTGATTGAGTAAGAACCAGTAAAATATACCAAAAAGTATGACTGTAATCATCCCAAATATTAAAGAACCATCTCCGACATGCCAAAATTTAAAAGAATTTTGATTTTGATTCGCTGCCATCACAGCTAAAATTGCCACTCTGACTGCATTCACAATAAAAGCAATAATTACAGCCACTATCGGCACAAATATTCTTTTTTTACGTTCTGGAGGAAACATTAATAAACCAATTACAGCTAACCCTAAAAGATGGCATATCCACTCTATCCCGGCACAGTTTTCTGCTACTTTAATGCCACCTGTTGGTAAATTTATATAGACATCTTGGAGAGCTACTTCAAACCCAGCATACCAAAGCATTAATGTAGAGAATTTGGCGGTTAAAATAGATAAGGGTTTAATATCTAATAATGCAAAGATTAATACTTTAGGAACACCAGCAAAAAAAATAATTACTAATTCTTGCCAATATTGCTTTAATCCCTGATAGCCAGAAGCTAGTAAACTCAATCCTAAAGCTGCCACAAAGGGCGCTATGTGAGTATAAACTGCAAATAATTTTCCAGGTGGAAAGTGAGTACTATACCAAAGTACAATGCCGATTAAAACTGTGCCTAAAACACTAGAAATAACATCACTTTCTAAGTTCAGTTTATGTTTTTTATCTCCTAATAGTGAGAAGACAGCGAATAAAGCTAAAACTGTCATTCCCAAATGAGAATCATCATCTGCTTTCCAAATGATCGTTAAAAGTGTTGCAACTAAACCTCCACCTATTCCTAATAACCACAGTTGAGGGTTGGTGAGTGGTTGGGGAAAAATGCGAGTTGCTTTCATGTACTTTTTAGATTAAATGAATGATGACTATTAATTTGTGATCAAAATTTTTTAGTAATTTTTTTAATAAGCATAGTATTTTAGAATACTACTTAAGTAAATATAATCAAACTTTTTTATAAATTTTTATTAAATCTTTAAGTTCACAAGTTACTCATTTTCCTCCCAAAGCAGTGATAAATGCCTTATTTACAGGATTTAGATATCATCATTGGTTGATGAATTATGTAAATTTTGTGTAAACTTATTTTCTGGCAATCATAAATAAAGTGTATTTTTATACTTTATATTGAGAGTTAGGATAAAAGTATTTTCCCGGTTTTTGAGATGCACAATTAGTAGAATATTGCAAGCATTAATATGTAGATTTTGATGTTTTCTAATCTTGCGTTTTTGTATGAGATATTTACAAACTATTAAGTACTATGGACAAGAAATTGCTGTCATCAATTTCTGATTAGAATTTAAATTAGTAAGTTTTAAATTTTTATTATTCAAAAATATGACCGCGGGATTTGTGCATAAGATTCCTATGCTACCCCTTGTACTATTGTGGTTGGCTTATGCCTTACTGGGATGGTATTTGGCAGTACATCACATTGTTTGGTTAGTAGGAGCTTTTATTGCGGCTGTGGCGATCGCGGTTGTCCGCAGAAGTAATGCTTGGCTGGAAGAGCTAACGGCTTTTGGTTCTAAAATTTTAATTGTGATTTTAACTTTAGGTGCATCAGTAGCTTTAGTAGCAACTTGGTCAGTATTGTTTAGTTTATTTTTAATACCGATCGCAACTACATTGTTAGCAGATTTAGAAATGCGTTTTGCCGGCTTCGACAAAAAAGAGTCATTTCGGGTGTTAACATTCTTGGCAGGAACAGGTTTATTTATTGGTGAAGCCGTAGATTTGCTCTTCTTCCCCAGTAGTAGATTTTAAAGCTGGCGGAGATATTCAGGCGGAACAGCATCTACTAACCACACACCATTGTCAGAACAGTAGAAGATGTAACCCGCCTGATACATAGTTGCTGCATCCACCGCAAAAACTACGGGTTTACCATGTCTTGCGCCGACAGTTGTGGCTGTAGTTATATCCTGTGATAAGTGGACATGGTGGCGAGACATTTTGCTGAGTCCAGTTTGCAAAATACACTCAACAGCTTTGTGTCCAGTACCGTGATACAGCACATCAGGTGGGACAGCAGGTTGTAATTGTAAATCGACTTCGACGCTGTGTCCTTGGTTGGCGCGAATTAAAGTACCTGTCGAGTCAAAACTAAAGCGTTGTTTATCGTTGGTGGCGACTACTGCTGTTAATTCCTGGCGAGTAATCGGAAACTTATGTTCAGCACAAGCCGCTAAAAGTTCATCCACTGCAACCCAACCACCAGGCGCAAGTTTAATACCTAAAGATTCTGGTTGGTGGCGGAGATATTTGCTTAAGAATTTACTAATCTTGACTAGGCGGGGAGTATTCATATAGCAGGTGACAGGGTTAGAAGTAGAATCAGGACTGACGTAGAATCATGAAGAAACGAACCGCAAAGGGCGCATAGACGCGATAGCGGCTTCCCGCAGGGTAGGACACGAAGTTAAGAGGCTTCGAGAGGGTTTTTGCGTAAGTCCTAAGAATCGTTAACTCAGCACGTACACTGAGCGAACTTGTACTGAGCGCAGCCGAAGTAGTCGAAGTGTACAGCACTCATAACTTTGCCATCGCCAGAATTTCTTTCAATATCATAACTACCGCAATTCCTATCATTAAAATCAGTGTCAGCTTACCACCAGGAACAAACTGATTTGTGTGTTGCAGTTGTTGACGTTGTTTCCATGTGGCTAATGCGGGAATAATGCCACCTAAAATTGAGATGCTAAAAGTGCCAGCAAAATCTAAAGCGGTGAAGAAAATGCTGGGGTTAATTGCACCTAAACCAAGGGGTGGTAGTAACACCAGGGAATATAAGGGTAAGCGGCTGGTGGGTTTGGTTTGTGTTTTTGCAAAAATATCTTGGAAGAAGTCTAGCAAACCGTAAACAAATCCAATAAAGGATGTGGCGATCGCAAATTCTGAAAAAATAGATACCAACACTCCTAATAATTCTCCACCGCCACCAGCCCGCAGTACTTGGATGGGGTCGAAAATAGTTGTACTATGAATCGTCTCTGGACTGACACTGCCCAAAATCACAGCATTCCAAGCTAAAAACATCACCAAAGGAATTGCTGAACCAACAATAATTGACTGGCGAACTTTACGACTATCTCCTTCTAACTGCGTTACCACCACCGGCACAACGTTATGGTAAAACAAGGCAACTAACATGACTGGTACAGCCGTCCCTAATGCACTCCAGTTTTGAAACAGAAAATGTACACCTTGGACTTGGGTAACTCCTAATAAAAAGAGTCCCAAAAAAGACACAATGACAATTCCCACCAAGAAGTTATTCAATTTTTCAATGAATTTTTCCCGTCCTAAGTACATAATGCTGCCAAACAGCAATGTAAACGCTGCTGTTCCCACCCAGCTAGGTAAATAATTTTCTCCACCCCAAAGATGAGAAATCGCAGACATCAAAATCTCACCGCCTTGGGTAACATAAGCTACCAACAAAGCATAGTGCTGTAACATATATGCCACACCAGCTATTCCTGCTCCCGTAGTTCCCAGGGTGTTTTCAATCATTGCCATTAAGCCCACACTGGGACGACCAGCCGAACGCATGGTATTAACATTAACTTCGGCAATTAATAAACCAGAAACTAAAGTATACAGCCAGACAGCAATTAACAAGACTGTTGAAGGAATCACGCCAGAAGGCAATGTCACCGCAGGTAACGCCAAAATTCCCGCACCTACGGTTGTACCTGCAACTAAGGCGGTGCTTCCCAGAACACTCCCCGGTTGATGAGTCAGTTTGTTACCCTCAACCTGCACATGCGAAAACAAGCGTGTGACTTCTTGTTGATGTGTCTGGAAAGCTGTCTTAATTGTGGTCATAGAAAAAAATGTTAACTTATGTAACCAATTATCTTAGCAGAGACTTTTGGTAATCAGTATTTGGTTAAAAAATGTGATTAATGACACTTTTTAAACGAACCGCAAAGGGCGCATAGACGCGATAGCGGTGAAGCAGCGCGGTCTTGGGGGTTTCCCCCATGAGCGACTGCTGAACCCGAAGGGCTTCCCGCAGGGTAGGGCGCGAAGAGAAGCACAAATTACTAACTAAACCTTAGTGAGAGAAGAGGGACAAGGGGGACAAGGGAGACAAGGGAGACAAAGCTTTTAATGCTGTCACCTGTAACCTCTCACCTGTAACCTCTAACTTCCTACAACAAAGCAATTTTTTGCTTGGGTGTATAACTGGGGAAGACTTTACTTAGTTGGGTGTCGTTTACAGATAGATGTCGTGCTAAGACATCAGAAATTACATCTCGAAAATCGGTGGTAACAGCCAAGTCTCGTTTTTCATAAAGTTGGGCTGTTTCTAAACCAGGCCATTCGCCGTAAACTTTACCACCACGGACTTTGCCGCCTAAAACCCACATCACATTGCCATGTCCGTGATCTGTGCCGCCGTTGCCATTTTCGCGTAATGTCCTGCCAAATTCTGACATGACTAAAATGACTGTGTTTTGATAGGCGGGGCCTAAACTTTGGGCTAAAGCGGCTAATCCTTTGCCTAAACTGCCTAAGCCTCTGGCTAAATAACCGCGATCGCTACCTTGATTTACATGGGTATCCCAACCACCCAAGGCCATAAACCCTAATTCAATTCTCGGATCTTTAGCCATGAGTTTGCCTAATCTTTGAGCATCACCCGCAAAGCCATCGGGTAAGGGTGCGCCATTATTAGCCATTTTCATTTCTTGGGCTAAATCAGTCATCAAGGCTTCACGAGCAACACGACCTTGATGATAAGTTTGACTGAGGGTATCGTTACCACCATACAATCGGTCAAAGGCTGCACTTACTTGTGGTCTATCTATGGCGATTGGTTTGTTAGCATTTCTCCCGGAGGCTAAATTAGCAACTGGCATTCGACCATTTAAAATGCGCGGTTTGGTTGTACCCACACTCACGGCTTGGATGGGTGTTTTATTGGAGATAGCACCCATTAAGCGATTCATCCAACCTTCGCTCACTCTTTGGTTCCCAGGAATGCCAATTTCCATATAAAACTGCGCGTCAAAATGGGAACGCGAAGGATCAGGGGAACCCGCAGCATGAACAAAGGCTAAATTTCCTTGTTGCCAGAAGGGCATTAATGGGGCTAGGGCTGGATGTAAGCCAAAGTGTCCATCTAAATCTAAAACGCCTTTTTCTTGTCCTGGTTTGGCAAGGGCAATTTTTGGTCGGGCTTGATAGTATGCTGGCTCTGCATAAGGCACGACAATATTTAAACCATCTGCACCACCACGCATAAAAATCACAATCAAACGCTGACGATCGCTTTTTTTGGTAGCAGAATGCACTACCCAAGTATTACAACTAACAGAAGCGATCGCAGTTGTCGAAAACAGTCCTGCTTGGATCAGAAAATCACGTCTTTTCATAAGTAGTTGCACAAAATTAAATTCGTTTGTGGAGATAGGGAACAGGGAACAGGGAACAGAAAAGAATATGTGTAATTAATTTTGTCTGGATACTTGTAGTAAACACGCAGTGTTTACTCAGCACTCAGCACTCAGCACTCAGCACTCAGCACTCAGCACTCAGCACTCAGCACTCAGCACTCAGCACTCAGCACTCAGCACTCAGCACTCAGCACTCAGCACTCAGCACTCAGCACTCAGCACTCAGCACTCAGCACTCTACTAACGACGCATAAATTCTGGGCTACCCAAGACTAATGCGGCTTTGAGTTCTGGAGGACTAGCAGCGATCGCACTTTGGGTTTTAGGCGATAGAGAGTTACCCAAGGTGTTAATTAGCTGTGTTGCATCCAGGGGCTGAACAGGGTTAATGCTTTTATTTTTGGGTTGATTATTGGCTATACCTAAAAGTGGTAAGCGACCACTACCTAACGCAGTGGCAAAGCTGAGGCGACGGTTCATCGCTTCGGGATTCAACCAGACATCTTGTGTATTTTTGTACCCATCTGGAGTGCGACAACCGTACACAGGCATTTCTAACTGTTCCAGGTTACGAGACAGAGGTATGGTGTTGTTCACCTCTAGGCCTGTAGCCCGGACTGCGGAGACAGTATATTGAAATGGAGTTTTAAATTTAGCGTTGAAATATTTTTTATCCCAAAATTCTGGGCTTTGAAATAAAGTTTCTAAAACTGCGCGAATATTGCCATCAGTATTACGAAAGCGTTGTGCCAGACGATCAACTAAAATAGCAGGTGGGCGATCGCTCACAAAATACTGAGCCAATTGATAACTAATATGATGGGCTGTGGCCGGACTTTGCGCCAATATATCTAAAGCTTGTTCGCCTTCAGCTTGACCACTAGCTTTAATAGTGCGTCCTAAAAAAACCTTATCATTAGGATCATGAAACTTGGGGTCAAAGTAAAATACCGATTTGCCATTTGTCTGTTGACCTGGACGTGCTATTCCCCAACCTGTAAAAATTCTCGCTAAAGCAATCACATCTTGTTGCGTGTAGCCACCATCTGCGCCCAGAGTATGCAGTTCCATCAATTCTCGCGCATAGTTTTCGTTTACCCGTGGCGTAGCACCAGGACGACGACTAGCTTTGTTTTGCGAGTTGTCTAAATAAACTAGCATTGCGGGATGATGGGCTGTGGCTCCGAGTAAATCTCGAAATCGCCCTAAAGCATAAGGTCTGATGGCTTCTTGTTCATACGCTCCCACCCAGTAGCGAGCATTTCCTTTACCAGAATAAACATTGAAATGGTTATACCAAAAGTCCACCATCACTTCTTGCAGTTGGCGGTTACTGCTAGTGGCTCTTAATAATCGCGCTTTCACGGCTTCTTGTAAAATTTTGCCGCCTTTCTTTTGCAAAGCTTTCTTTTCTTCTGGGGTTGCTTGTGGTGGAGCCTTGAGATAGTTTCTAAGTTCGACTGTATTTAAATTGAGTGTTTCTAATTGCGAAAGCTGACGGGTAAGGCTGGGTGATTCTGATATGGAATTGGGTGAAAGTTGGGCTTTAATATAACGCTCTACACCTAAAGACTCGACTTTTTGAATCTCTCCAGGTTTTGCCCCAAAACTCAACCGATTAATTATGTGTAATATTTTTGGGTCAACAGGCTTATTAGCTGCATAGATGGGGTCACTTCCTACCAACAAGATGAACAGCAACAATACCAAATATCTGGGTTTGACTGTCATAACTTGAGTTATCCTTGCTCAGTTGGCGAACACATCGTTATTTGACTGGCTAACTCGAAAAAAAGTTCAAAATCTCCTCAGTGAATTACTGAATAAATTTAGCTACCTTTGCTAAATCTACATTACCACCACTGATAATTACACCTATTTTTGCATCTTTTACTGACACCACATTGCTGAGTAAGGCGGCGGTGGCTAATGCACCAGTGGGTTCAACGACAATTTTCAGGCGTTCCCAAAGGAAAAACATACTATTAATAATGGCAGTTTCTGAGACTGTCACCATATCATCAACGTAATTCAGCACTAGGGGAAAAGTTAACTTACCTAAACTGGGAGTCCGCACACCATCGGCAATTGTCGGTGGATTAATTACAGTTTGCAGAGTTTTGCTGTGAAAGGAACGAGTTGCATCATCAGCTAGTTCTGGTTCGACACCAATCACTTTACAGGTAGGTAGTAGAGCTTTTGTGGCGATCGCACATCCTGATATTAAGCCACCACCGCCACAACAAACTAATAAATAATCTAGTTGCCCAACTTCTTGAATGAGTTCTAACGCTGTGGTTCCTTGTCCGGCGATGACGTGGGGATGATCGTAAGGCGGAATCAAGGTAAGATGGCGATCGCTGGCTAAGGTTTTGGCTAATTCTTCTCGATCAGTTTCATGGCGACTGTATAAAATCACCTCTGCGCCATAACTGCGGGTAGCTTGTTGCTTCACCTCTGGCGCATCATCAGGCATCACAATAGTTGTGGGAATATGTAATAACTTTCCCGCCAGAGCGATCGCTTGGGCATGATTTCCAGAGGAAAATGTAATTACACCCTGTTGTTTTTGAATTTCTGACAACTGCACTAAGGCATTATAAGCACCCCGAAATTTAAATGCACCTGTGCGTTGAAAATTTTCGCATTTAAAAAATACTTCATTTTGGGTGCGATCGTTCACAATTCTCGAAGTCAGCACCGGAGTTTGATGTGCAACCCCCGCCAGTCGCGCCTGTGCTGCTTTTACATCGTCTACAGTGACAGAGTAATGCTGTGACATTGTGGTTATGCTGAGTAATGAGTAATGAGTGCTGAGTAATGAGTTAAAGATTTTACTTCTCACCCTGTCTCCTGCCTCAACCGCGTAGCGGTAAGTCAAAAGGCAAAAATGAAGAATACTTTTGACTTTTGGTTTTTTACAATTTTCTGTGGGGATTGGGTGTGAGGGTGAAAGGGTATGGGATGTAAGGGTTTTGGATACTTACACCCTTACACCCTCATATCCCTGCACCCTGTTATAAAACCTTATTTTTTCGTTTTTTTGCGTAAGTCCTATAGGTAAACAACCGTTCACCCACACACTCAATCCCACAAATTAACGGAAGAACAAATATCTTCCACCTATAATTAATAAAAAGATGCCGTACAGTTTCTTCATAGTTTCACTACTAATAAATGGCTGATTGGCAAATAACGCACCAAAAAAATTTCCTACTACTAAACCAATAGCAATCATGACTGCATATTTGATGTTAATGTTACCGCTACGGTAGTAAACTGCTGCGCCTAAAATACCGATGGGTAAAATTTGGGCGGCAATAGATGTACCAGTGGCAAATTTTTGGTCTAGCCCTACTAGTAGTACCATTGCTGGCACCATAATTGCACCGCCACCGATACCAAACATCCCACCAGCAACACCAGCCGCTAAACCAATCAGCAGCATTTGTACAAGAATATTAGACATACAAAATGTTTGTTGTGTGTTGAATCATAGTATTAAGAATACAGAAATCATAAGTCAGAATTTTAGCTGGTTAATTACAGCACTTTTGAAGTAAGTGCGGTACACCATGAGCATTAAGTAATGAGTAATCAGTAGTGAGTAATAAGTAAATTCCTGACTCATTATTCATTACTGATTACTTTTTTCAATCAATTGCTGTACCTCATAAACATCGAATCTGCTGTAGTTACCCGAAACTATTCAACCCACCCCCAACCCCGTTAGCGGGGCTATAGTGTATGCACAAATCTGAGTTGCACGCATCTCTCCCGCCTCAGAATTTATTCCTAGTACAATAAGGCGGCAATAAACACACCATTTCAAAAGGCGCGAAAGCCAAGAATATAAGTCTTTTGACTTTTGACTTTTGACTTCCGCGTAGCGGTACTAGTCTCATAACGCCAGTCCTCAAAAGAGGACTCAAAAAGAAATTGATTCCAGTCTACTTCAGTAGACTTTAGCTATGAGCCTGGAACTTTAGTTCTAGGCGGGAATGGCTTGAACATAAAAATTTCGACTTGTGTGTACACAGTAAGTTAACAGGGCGGGGAGACGAAACACAGCTTTTTCGGGGTGGGGTTGAAAGGTTTTCGTAAGTAATCAACTGAACTTCTTCAAGATTCTGGCTACTAGATTCTGAATTCTCAATACTTCTTACAAACTCATTTTAGGTGAGAAGATTGATTTAGGTAACATCCCATGAACACCTTTTTGGGGACTATTAACAACTTGGGTGATGCGAAAATTTACCGCTAAACTACACAACACATAAGCCTCTTCTGCTGATAAATTCGCAAAACCTTGTAGAAACGCAATCATATTTTTTAAAGCTTGTTCTAAAGCTGCATCTAAGGTTTCGGCAAAACCCATTGTGATGATGTCTGTTGGGGTTTCAGCGATGGGTGTGGTGAGTGATAAATCTTTGCGGAGGGTGAGAGAAATTCTCCCGTTCATCGAAGTTTCAATGGCTGTAACATTTACTTCCCCATCTCCTTGAGCAGAATGTCCATCACCGATAGAAAACAACGCCCCAGGGACATAAATCGGTAAAAATACCCGCGAACCTACTTGGAGTTCCCGGTTATCGATATTACCACCATAGTGACCAGGGGGAATCGAACTGCGATCGCTTTGCGGTGTCGCCACACCCAAAATACCAAAAAAGGGTGTGAGGGGAATTTTAATCCCACTGTTAGCTGGAAATTCGGCGATATTATTAGCTAAATCTAGGGGAATGAATCTTAATGCAGGTTGGGTAAATTGTTGTGCTAAAGCTCCCCACCCTGTACGAATAGCATTAAAACCCACTGGTAAACTTGGGGCGATCGCTTCTAATCTTACTTCTAAAACATCCCCAGGTTCAGCATCCCGCACATAAATCGGCCCGGTGAGTAAATGCGGCCCCCCAGCAATTTTGCGTTCATCAGGCAAATTTTGGCAGATATCTACAAATTCTGGTGTGAGAAATTCTGGCGGTGCTTTGTCGTAAATGTAGTAACCAGTGAAGGTTTCGACATCAACAGTGTCACCAGAATTAATTATGAGTGCTGGTTTTAATAAATGAGAGAACCCGCCAAGATGGACTGTTTCTGTGGTGGCTTTTAAGATGTGATGCGTCATGAATAGAGGAATCAAGTTTGATTTCTCAATTTACTTGTGTATGCAGGGCGTAGGGAATAGGAAGTGGGGAGAAAATTATTTACAAAAATTTTTCTACTTACGCTTGACAGGTATACCGCCAACCCCAATGAAGTCATGAGTATTTTAATCCGCCAAATCTTGATGTAATATCTAGATACCCGACTTTTTCAAAAAGTCGGGTATCTAAACAGCACGACAAAATTGGTCAAAATGCGCGGATGGATAGGTGTACAAAATCGCCCTTAAGCAAGAATGGCTGGATTCCTTGGAGGGTAAGCTTTTGCAGAAAAATTTAATTAAAATTGTCCGCGCACCTTACATAGTAAAGGTTTCAGCAATTTCATGTAAATCAATTGACATTCCACCATGTTAGAATTATCCCATCCGCGAAACCGCACCTTGAAAACCAAATACAACAAGCTTTTCCGGCTCCCGCAATTGCAATTCAAACTAATCCCTATTAGGGATTGAAACTTCCCCTGGGACTTTTGGTCTAGGCAAGGGTGGCATTGCAATTCAAACTAATCCCTATTAGGGATTGAAACAGTAACTTAAAAATAAAAGAAATCACCGAATACAATTGCAATTCAAACTAATCCCTATTAGGGATTGAAACCGACGGCATGGAAAACCTGCCTCAATGGATTAGGTATTGCAATTCAAACTAATCCCTATTAGGGATTGAAACCCATGTTGTTCCTTTTATAGAGGGACTCCACTGCTCTCCAAATTGCAATTCAAACTAATCCCTATTAGGGATTGAAACCCATCACATCGTAAATAGTGCCAGGGCGATCGCGGAATTGCAATTCAAACTAATCCCTATTAGGGATTGAAACTTCATGGAGAGATTAGCAGCGATCGCCTAAGTACGCTCTAATTGCAATTCAAACTAATCCCTATTAGGGATTGAAACCTAAACATGCTTCTTTAGTTGAATGGCAGCAGGCGATTGCAATTCAAACTAATCCCTATTAGGGATTGAAACGTCCGACATCATTCTGACTATTTTTCTGATAATTACATTGCAATTCAAACTAATCCCTATTAGGGATTGAAACTAAAACCTCACGCGATCGCCTGTTCTTGTACCAAAAATTGCAATTCAAACTAATCCCTATTAGGGATTGAAACATTAAGTCATTTTCCCAGGAATCAATTTATAGAATTTAACAAATTGCAATTCAAACTAATCCCTATTAGGGATTGAAACATAAGTATCTTGCAGAACTTCGATGATAGCCGAATCAATTGCAATTCAAACTAATCCCTATTAGGGATTGAAACTTTAATATCGCGCGATGAATTTAAAGAAGAACTCATCATTGCAATTCAAACTAATCCCTATTAGGGATTGAAACATTTCTGCGACTGTGGCAATACGCCGCGATGCAATTGCAATTCAAACTAATCCCTATTAGGGATTGAAACTAGAGAGCGTGCAGAATATGACCCCGATACTAGCACACGCACATTGCAATTCAAACTAATCCCTATTAGGGATTGAAACCTATCCTTTCCTCATCCAAACCCTAATGCTTGTGGAATTGCAATTCAAACTAATCCCTATTAGGGATTGAAACTATCCACATAGTGATAAAGCTATAGATTTGTGTTATTGCAATTCAAACTAATCCCTATTAGGGATTGAAACCAGTCATAATTTAGGTTCGAGCTAAAAATTCCTGCTATTGCAATTCAAACTAATCCCTATTAGGGATTGAAACTAATTGATGCTAGTAAAATCCTGGTTACAGGTGCGATCGATAATTGCAATTCAAACTAATCCCTATTAGGGATTGAAACCTTCTTGACCACCATGACCGTAGGTATAGCCTTCATTGCAATTCAAACTAATCCCTATTAGGGATTGAAACGTATCTTGAACCAAGGCTGAAGATGCAAGTTTACATTGCAATTCAAACTAATCCCTATTAGGGATTGAAACGATTTCATGGAAGCAATGCGCTCCAGCACAAACATTGCAATTCAAACTAATCCCTATTAGGGATTGAAACTAAACAAACCTGAAGTGTTTCGCTTAACCATTGCCATTGCAATTCAAACTAATCCCTATTAGGGATTGAAACTCAAGAGCAATCCTATGCTCTCCTTAGTAAAACAGATTGCAATTCAAACTAATCCCTATTAGGGATTGAAACTTAAAGATATATCCGAAGAAGTGCTGAGTTATAAAATTGCAATTAAAACTAATCCCTATTAGGGATAGAAACGTCTTGACCGCGATCGCAAAATACATCATCTTCAAACACTGCAATTTAAACTAACCCCTATTAGGGATTAAAACCATTGATCTACTCTGTATTTATTATATGGGTCGCCCGGGATTCGAACCCGGAACTAATCGGTTAAAAGCCGAGTACTCTACCGTTGAGTTAGCGACCCTTTTGCTTTGTTTGCAACTTTGCCATCATAGCACAAACACCATTGGATTTGTAAAGGGGTTTTTAGAAAAAACTTGCCGTCAATCTAACAGATGCTTGATAGCTGGCTCCTGGCTCTACCACAGTCAAATTTTCGCCTGTGTTTAGAGAGTTGCGCGGCGCACTCCAAGGTTCCAAACAATAAAAGTCTTTGCCCTTGAGCGTCCAAAATACCACGATGGGATATTCATCGCCGTAATCTAAAGTCAATTTTAATTTACGACTGTTGTCTGTGACTGTAGCTGAATTAGCAGTTAGTTCCTTAAAGGCAACATCAATCTCATCCAAATTGAAATCAAAATTCCCACCAAAGAATTTTCTTTCCTTAGTTCTCTGGTCTTGATACTCACCAGCCGGAATCGCAAACTCTAGCTGAGTTTTATCTGGGGCTTGGAAGTAAGGATGAAACCCGGTAGAAAAGGGTATTGGTGTGGCAGAAGAATTATGCAGATGTTGTTGAATTTCGAGAGTATTTCCATTGATTTTGTAACTGAAACTTAAATCAAAATCAAAGGGATATACCGCTTTTGTTTGCTCGTTGCTGACCAGATGAACTTTGACATAAGTTGTCTTGTCTTCCGAGACTTCCTCAAGTTCCCAAGGCAAATCACGGGCAAAGCCATGCTGTTTGAGAGTATATTGCTGCCCATTGTGAGTATAAGTGTTATCAGGTAAGTTACCACAGATGGGAAACAATATGGGATTTCCGCCCCTAATACTCAAATCAGGATGAGTAAAGCGTTCTGTATCCAAGTAGAAAATTTCTTGACCTTGGACTTGCCAGCTAGTAATAATCCCGCCCCGTTCTGGGACAACTTCTATCTGATTACCAGTGGTGTCGTCAGCCAGAATATAAGTTTTGTATTGTCTTTGTTCAATGGTAATTTTAGGCACAAGATGAGTCCTTAGAGGTTATAGGTTACAGATGAGAGGTGAGAGGTGAGCCACTGCGGTGGACGGGTTTCCCGGCATAAAGCAAGTGGCGAACCCGGAGGGTGAGAGGCTGAATACATATTTCTAGCCTCTAGTTTCTAGTACAAAAAGGCAAAAGTAAAAGGTCAAAAGGAAAAAGAAAGAATAGTAATACCACAAGCCTTTTAGCAATTTCTTATGGTCACTTAGCATGGTCGAAACATGGTCTGTTTATTTTCACCGAACTGTACTAACATCTAGTCTCTAGTGCAACTCGGCGGAAATTAAAGATACCATTTCAAGTAGCGAAAAGCTTGTGATATGAGCTTTTTGACTTTTGACTTTTAACTTTTGACTTCCGCATAGCGGTACTAGTCCCTCATTTCCCACTCCCTAGTCTCTGACAACTACTCGTCTTCTGCAAATATAAAGCGATACAATTCGCTAGGATCAGGTTCAGGACTGCTTTCGGCAAACTTCACAGCCTCATCAATTAAGTCTTGAATCTTCTTGTCAACTGCCTTAAGTTCTTCCTCAGTTGCCAAATTCTGTTCCACCATATAAGCAGCTAGTTTCTTAATTGGGTCACGGGAGAACCAAAATTCTTTCTCGGCTTTGCTGCGTAATTCGTCTGGGTCGGCTAGGGAGTGACCACGGAAGCGATAGGTGAGGGCTTCAATTAATGTTGGCCCTTCTCCAGCACGGGCGCGGGCGACGGCTTCTTGGGCGACAGAATGAACTGCGAGTACGTCCATGCCGTCTACTTCTACGCCCACCATGTTAAACACACTGGCTTTTTTATAAATTTCTGGGTCGGAGGTGGCGCGGTCATGTGCCATCCCAATTGCCCATTTATTATTTTCCACCACAAAAATAATTGGCAGTTTCCATAAAGCTGCCATATTCAAGGTTTCAAAAAATTGACCGTTGTTAGCCGCACCATCACCAAAGAAGCAAGCGGTTACTTGGTCGGCTTTTGGGTCGCCCAAAACTTCACGGCGATATTTGCTTTGAAAAGCTGCACCAGCCGCCACAGGAATGCCTTCAGCCACGAAAGCGTAACCACCTAATAAGTTATGTTCCGCCGAGAACATGTGCATGGAACCGCCACGTCCTTTGCTGCAACCTGTAGCTTTACCGAATAATTCGGCCATAACTTCACGGGCTGGAACTCCCGCACTCAAGGCATGAACGTGGTCGCGGTAGGTACTGCTAACGTAATCTTCTCCCGGACGCATTGCCTTGATAACGCCAGTCGAAACGGCTTCTTGACCGTTATATAGGTGGACAAAACCAAACATTTTGCCCCTATAGTACATTTCAGCGCATTTGTCTTCAAAAAAGCGTCCTAACACCATATCTTCGTACAGCATTAAGCCTTCCGCTTTGGTGATTTGGGCGCTGGCAGTATCAAATTTAGGTAACGTCCGTTCTTGAACCATTATTTTTTTAGTATCCCTGTTGTCAAACTGAAATTTACCATGTTAAATAGGCCGATGTTTGGCCTGGTTGTGCTGAAGACAAAAACTAAAAATTTGGGCGCTAAGTAGGATAATTGGGATATAGAGGCAAAAAATAGGTGAATTTTGGATTTTATCGTCGCTATCTGCGATTTTTACACCCTAACTGCCATAAATGACCTTGAATGTTGCCCTCTGGCGTTTTACAATCCCAACTTCTGTACAGATGCTATCAATCAGGATAGCTTTGTTTCTGCATATCTATTAACAATTTCCCACAAATAAACGCCGCAATTGCATTTAGCTTGCTAGATATAGGAATACGGTTTGATTCCTGAATCTATTTGTGTAGGCAGGGAGTAGGGAATGGGGAGTAGGGAGTAGGAAAGAAGGCTGAACTGGGTGTACTGATTTTTTTCCCAAATCAAATATGAGTCCTATAAGTAAGTCGCTGGGAAAAAACAAAACTATCTTAAGAAAGGTTAACTAAACTAAAACCTTCTTCCCTCCTGCCTTCTGCCTGGTTGGTGAATCTCGACTTCGCTCGATTACCGCGAAGCCGAACCACTGCCTCCTGCCTTTTCCTATCTACTTAGTTGTAACTCAAGGTCTAAGTATGGTAACATTTTGTTCCTTGTAATTATCACGCATCTACCATTACAAGTATTGCTACTATCACTCCAGAGCCAGGGCAAACACGTAAGTATAATGTCAAGCAGATAAACTTATTTATTTAGGTATGTCGATTATGATGAGCGATCGCAGTAAAATTTGGCAGTGTTTAATGGCTGATAGCAGTTATACACAAGGAAATACTAAGAATTAAAACAAAGTTTCCCTCTTATCTAGGCGAAGTTAAATTAATAGTACTAAAATGTGTCTCAAAATTTTAGAGGGAACAAAATTAATTGTTGCAATATACACTTAATAGTGTAAGTCCGGCGCGGTGTTATTCACCGTAATATTGTGGCACGGTTTTACATACCTGGAATGCTCTAGGTGGATTATGTTGATCTCGGTGCAGGGGAAGTAGGCTGTGCGAATTCCGCTAGATTACTACCGAATTTTAGGACTACCGTTAGCGGCAAGTGAAGAACAATTGCGGCAAGCATATAGCGATCGCATTGTACAACTGCCACGACGGGAGTATTCTCAAGCAGCAATTTCTTCTCGTAAACAAATTATAGAAACAGCTTACGTGGTTTTATCAAATCCAAAAGAACGTAGCAGTTACGATCAGCTTTATCTGTCCCATGCTTATGATCCTGATGGCACAGCTACTGCCACAGTCACCGCAGGCAACCGCACAGAAACTAGTCATGATCTTGATAGTCAAGGCCTGAGTATTGACGTTCCCCAACAGGAATTAGTCGGGGCGTTATTAATCTTGCAAGAGTTGGGGGAATACGAACAAGTCCTCAAACTCGGTAAAACATACCTTGCTAACCATAATGGTGTCGCCTCGGCCAAAATTGGCAATCATCCCATCGAGGAAGACTTTCTCGAAAGCAGCGAACATCCAGATATTGTTTTGACTGTGGCTTTGGCCTGCCTAGAATTAGGGCGGGAACAGTGGCAACAAGGTTATTACGAAAATGCCGCAGTTTCCTTAGAATCTGGGTTAGAAATGCTGGTGAGTGAAGGCATATTTTCCAGCGTCCAGGCAGAAATTCAAGCTGACCTTTATAAACTACGTCCCTATCGGATTTTAGAATTACTACAGTTATCTTTAGAAAAAACAGTAGAACGTCGCCGAGGCTTAGAATTATTACAAAGTATCCTGGAAGATCGCGGTGGCATTGATGGCACTCACAACGATCAATCGGGTTTAAGCATAGATGATTTTCTGCGATTTATTCAGCAAATCCGCCACTATTTAACAGTTACAGAACAGCATAAGTTATTTGAAGCCGAAAGTAAGCGCCCATCGGCAGTAGCTACTTACCTCGCCGTTTATGCTTTGATTGCTAGAGGATTTGCCCAACGTCAACCCGCTTTAATTCGTCAGGCTAGGCAAATGCTACTGCATTTGGGTAAGCGTCAAGATGTGCATCTAGAACAGTCACTTTGTGCGTTGTTGTTGGGACAAACCGAAGAAGCAACCCGCGTTTTGGAAATGAGTCAGGAATACGAAGCTTTAGCTTTTATTCGGGAAAAATCCCAGGACTCGCCTGATTTATTACCGGGTTTGTGTTTGTATGGCGAACAGTGGTTACAAAATGAAGTGTTTCCCCATTTTCGGGATTTATCCAGACAGCCAGCCGCACTCAAAGATTACTTTGCTAACCCCCAAGTGCAAGCGTATTTAGAAGCATTACCTACAGATGCCGAAACTACCAACGAATGGGGTTTCATTAATCGTCAACCTGTTAACGCACCGCCAGCAAATCACCGTCAACCAAATACGCCTGGGGTTTCTCGTCCAAATCAAGCTAAAATGCCAGATTTGGATTTACCAGAAACTCCCAACCATAAACGACCTGAATATTCTCAGGTACCGCTACCGAGAACCAATACCCCACCTGCACCAGCTATGGCTAGTCGCACCCCAACGCCGGAAATTCCCGTTGCGTCTTTTACTTCCCCAGACCGGACAAACAACACAACAGGTCATCATCTCAATGGTAAAAGTGCTGCGCCCCATCCGACACCAAAGCGCCGACGACGGAAGCCGACCAATCAACCTATTAACCGAGAACATAGGTTAGATAATAACCGCGATCGCCGACCTCGCCAACGCCGCCCTGTCAGCAGTGTAGACCGCAAAACCAGATTAGTCTGGACAGTATTTGCTTCCTTGGCTGGGATATTAGTTTTTTGGTTAATCATTTCCACCACCTTTGGCTGGTTGAAAGATATCTTTGCCCCATCTCCAGGTTTACCAGAAAACCCCTTAGCAATAAAACTTAATCAACCACCCATCAAAATTCCTGATGCCAATAGTGAATTAATGCCACCTGACGGCCCCCTCACCGATGCAACCGCCGAAGAAGTAATTCGGACATGGCTTTCTACCAAGGCTTTAGCATTAGGGCCAAACCATGATGTTAACAGTTTAAATAACATTTTAACTGGCGCATCTTTGTCTCAATGGCGGTTAGTTGCCCAGCAAGATAAATTAGATAACCGCTATCGCAAATACGACCACAGCATCAAAATAGAATTTGTCAGTAAAAATGACCTAGACCCAAATCGCGCCGCCGTTTTAGCGACTGTTAAAGAAGCAACACAGTTTTATGAAAATGGTCTGAAGAAAAAGTCTTCTAACGAAAGTTTGCGGGTTCGTTATGATTTAATTCGGCGCGATGGTATGTGGCGGATTCAAAGTATGTATGTGGTGAATCAAATTACAATGAATTTTTAAAGTCTGAAGTGTGAAAGGGAGAAAATTTGATTTGTGATCATTGTGTCTTTCATATCCCCGACTTCTTTGAGAAGTCGGGGATCTTATTTATCACGAATGATTTTGAACACTAGTTAAAAGTTAAATAAATCTAAAAATAATACCAATTTAAGAAAAGAATGCGACAGATAGAAATCAGGAAAGTCTTACTGGAGCTAGATTTCTTAATTGCGAGTTGTGAATTGTGAATTGGTATAACTTGATATTACAGCTATGTTGTTTGCAGTTTGTAACATTAATTCTATGACTTATTGCAGTTTGTAAATATTTTTTGTAACTGCAAGGAATATTCCTTTAGACTGAAACTCAATTGCAAAATATTGGGATCGAGGCCAATGCAGTCGATGAATTTCTTGTGTCATGATTTTGTAGTTGCGGTCTCCTTTGGTGCTTGTATTCTTGGTTTAGTATTGCTTTGGGACGGTAAGCAACCAAAAGATGACATAGAAGAAACAGAAAAAATTTTGTTTAGAATGAGTTTTTCTTACTGGCTGGTATATTGTGTTGCTTTTGCCTTAGAAAAAGTCATTTTACCTGATTGGGAATCTGTCGTGATGTCTTTGAAAATCACCGCAGCTTTGTCATATTTCTTAACATTTTCTTGTATTCTGAGTTTGCCGCTACATAAATTCGCCGTGCATCGAGTTGAAGAATAGTCAGAGAAAGTATGAAGTGTGAAGTATGAAATGAAATCAACTAGACAAAAACGAGCTAGTAACTAACTGTTAAGTTGATTTATGTTTCATGGCGATCGCGATCGCTGTTTGTAGTTCATCCTGAACTAAACTAGTCAGGATGAACACCTCTTGCACTGTCTTACCTTGTCTAGCGATAATTTTGTAACCCCCGCGAATTGGGACAGATATACGTAATTGCATTTTGGGGCTATGACCTTTTACCCGCCCAATTACGCCTGGGGTAATGGTGTAAATGCCTTCTTGCAAGCAGAGATTTTCTAAAATGGGAATCAGACCGGGAAGATGGGTAGAGTGATTCCAAACGAGTCTGCCATCTTTGCGTTTATTAGCTTTCTGCGAGTTTGTGGTAGATTTATCCATGATCTTAAGCCGCTTCTAGGGGAGCCATTGTTAAACCGGCTCGGCGCAGCTGTTGGTGATACAATTCTGCTGGTTCTTGCGGCCCTACCCAAACGATCGCTTGTCCTTCATAATGTACCTGATTCGTTAAATCCCAAGCGCGATCGCTAGTCATATTCGGGATATACTTCATCAAGCACTCAGCGACGTGTTGAAAAGTATTGAAGTCATCGTTCAACACAATCACCTTGTAATTAGGATATTGTTTGCGAATAGTTTGACTAGACCGTTCAGGAGCAATAGTTGGTGCTGTACCCATCCCGTAAACAGCTACTGAAAGTCTTGTAAGCATAAAATAGTCGGCTACCTGGATTCACAAAACTACATTATAAGTGAATAGTTTAGTCCATAATCTAGCCAGAGAATAGGGAGTTGGGAGTTGGGAGTTGGGAATGGGGGTTGACAAATGACCAATGACCAAAAATAGGTAAACCTAGCAGGAAGCACATCACAGACAACCTGCTAGGAGGAAAAAATTTATTCTCGCCATGTTTGAAGGGTAGAGCTTATTTAAAATCAATAATGTCTATCCTTCGTTAGAATAACCAAATTGCTTGTACAACAGGGTTAAGAAAAGTCAATCAATTAGTTAACGCTTTGAAAAAGGGAACAGGCTTCGGCAAGATAATAGAGCGAACAACAAAGACAAGGGAGACAAGGCAGACAAGGGAGAGAGATGTTGATAAATCATTTAGGATTGCTATAGCTCATAATATTAAACAGACGCTTCATACTTCTTAACTATTTAGCTTTATTAAAACAATGGCGAGAGATTTGCGGGGATTCATCAAACTTTTAGAAGAAAGAGGACAATTACGGCGAATTTCTGCCTTGGTTGACCCAGAATTAGAAATTGCGGAGATTTCTAACCAAATGCTGCAAAAAGGCGGGCCGGGGTTGTTGTTTGAGAACGTCAAAGGCGCTTCTTTCCCCGTAGCGGTGAATTTGTTGGGGACAGTGGAAAGAATCTGCTGGTCAATGAATATGCAGCATCCCCAAGAATTAGAAACCTTGGGTAAAAAGCTGAGTATGCTACAGCAGCCAAAACCACCCAAGAAGATTTCCCAGGCGATAGATTTTGGGAAAGTGCTGTTTGATGTTCTCAAAGCCAAACCAGGGAGAGACTTTTTTCCAGCTTGTCAGCAAGTGGTAATTCAAGGGGATGATTTAGATTTAAATACTATACCTTTGATTCGTCCTTATCCTGGTGATGCTGGCAAGATTATCACCTTGGGGTTAGTCATTACCAAAGATTGTGAGACGGGTACGCCGAATGTGGGTGTATATCGCTTGCAATTGCAATCGAAAAACACCATGACTGTTCACTGGTTATCAGTGCGGGGTGGGGCAAGACACTTGCGGAAAGCGGCAGAACGTGGGAAGAAATTAGAAGTAGCGATCGCTCTTGGTGTAGATCCATTAATTATCATGGCAGCTGCTACACCCATCCCGGTAGATTTATCAGAATGGTTATTTGCGGGGTTATATGGCGGTTCTGGTGTACAGTTGGCAAAGTGTAAAACAGTCGATTTAGAAGTTCCGGCTGATTCTGAATTTGTCTTAGAAGGGACAATTACCCCAGGAGAAGTTTTACCAGACGGGCCTTTTGGCGACCACATGGGTTATTACGGCGGCGTGGAAGACTCGCCCTTAATTCGCTTTCAATGTATGACGCACCGCAAAGACCCGATATATTTAACCACATTTAGCGGTCGTCCACCCAAAGAAGAAGCGATGATGGCGATCGCACTTAATCGTATATATACCCCAATTCTGCGCCAACAAGTCTCAGAAATTGTGGATTTCTTCTTACCAATGGAAGCTTTGAGTTACAAAGCCGCGATTATTTCCATTGATAAAGCCTATCCCGGACAAGCACGCCGCGCCGCCTTAGCCTTTTGGAGTGCGTTACCACAATTTACCTACACCAAATTTGTGATTGTCGTCGATAAAGATATTAATATCCGTGACCCCAGACAAGTCGTTTGGGCTATCAGTTCTAAAGTTGACCCCACCCGCGACGTGTTTATTTTGCCAAATACACCCTTTGACACCTTAGACTTTGCCAGTGAAAAAATTGGTTTAGGTGGACGGATGGGAATTGATGCAACTACCAAAATTCCCCCCGAAACCGAACATGAATGGGGCGCACCACTAGAATCTGATCCTGATGTCGCCGCAATGGTAGAACGAAGATGGGCAGAATATGGTTTAGCAGACTTGCAGTTAGGCGAAGTTGACCCCAACTTATTTGGTTATGACATGAAATAGATCAGGACTTACGCTTTTTGTGAAGAATGGGTGTAAGGGTCTAAGGGTATGGGGTGTAAGGGTTTTAAATTAGTACATCCCTATAAGCCTTAACCCGTCCCCAAACCATTGATTTTTCGTCTCACGGTGTAAGTAAGTAACCACGCAAAATTAATTACAGTCATTGCGAGCGAAGCGAAGCAATCCCAGCCCTTGCGATTGCTTCATTTCGCTTCGCTCCATTCGCAATGACTTTGTGTAATTAATTATGTTTAACTACTTACCAATTTTTTTAGACTGGTGTGGGTTGGGTGGAGGAACGGAACCCAACATTCTCAAGACTGATGGAAAAAAGTAATGAGTAATGAGTAATGAGTAATGAGTCAGAAATTTACTTATTACTCATGGTTTAACTCGCTTACTTCAAAAGTACTGTGTGTGCAACTTTACATTCAATTGGTATAAGTTTATTCAAAAATCAAATCAGATTCTTATATTTATTCAGTTAGCAAACTAGGCGAAGTTAACACAAACACATCCCGAATACCTAACCCATCAACTTGCGGTTTAATGGGAGTCGTAAAATGGAAAAATTCGTGGTCATTAACTAATAATAATTCACCAGAATTCAGCACTTTACTAAAAACTGGCTTTTCTTTTTTCGCTGTATATAAATGTGTTTCTCCACCTTGGATATTTTCTCTAGCCACAGAGAATATCCCAATAAAATCTGTACCATCTTGATGAATACCTTCAGGGGCAGGATTACCCATATTTTCGGCGGAACAGATGGTTCTGATTTGATGAACTCCGATTTCTGCTTCTGGGTGCAGTTTACAAGAGTCGCTAAATGCTAACACCATCTTTTTAAAGATATCAAGCTCAATAATGCTATCTTCTAATTCTGCAAATTCTCTTTTAATATCTCCCAATAAGGGGTTATATGTTTTGCTTTGGAAGAGGTAGCCATGCGGTAGTTTAATTAAATCATTCCCGGAAACGGTAAACCGGGATAATCTTCTTAAACGATAATTGCCCTTGATATAAGGATCAACTGGCAAATTATTAAAAAATGGCTGAAAACCTTCTGGATTAATAGAATTTACCTTTCTTAAGGTGAACAGAAAAGCATATTCTAATTCTGTTGATTCCCATACTTTTTGCATAGGATTTACCTGCTGATTAGGTTTAAATCCTCCGCTATTTTTCTTTCTCGGAGGCTTATACCACCGAGTATATGCTACTTTTTATTAAACTGTCGTTAAATTGACTACAGAATTTGACAATTTGTGATAGAGCAATAACTTTGTAAAGAAGGTAGGAGTGAGGGGAACAAGGGAGACAAGGGAGACAAGGGAGACAAGGGAGACAAGGGAGACAAGGGAGACAAGAAAGACAAGGAGGACAAGGAGGACAAGGGGGATTTTCGTCTTTTATTGCTTGACAAGGTTTGTTTGTAATATGTATACTACAAAAAGTCGGGTGAAAAAGTTTTCTATGATACAACCTAAATTGCAAATTACAGAACCACCCTTTCATTAGCTGGCGGTGTTGAATCATATTGCTAAATATAATTACGCAGGCACATTTGAAGCTCATATTACAATCTGTGCAGAGTCGCCAGCTACAGTACAGCACTTTCAACAGATTTGTCGGCAGTTAAAGATTAAATGTATTTTGATTGAGTTACCTGTGGGAGTGGTGCGATCGCAACCAATGACAGCATCCCATCATCGAGGAACTTTGCCGGAAGTTTACACCGAAGTTTACCACCTTGCCCAAAAAATTTCCCAGGCAGGTTTTTTGGTGACGCGGGTGAAAATTGAAGCAATGGTATATAACCAAGACATCCCGGTGACAGATCAGGAAGTTTTGCAGCATCCTGCAAGCAATTATTTTGAGTTTCACATCAAAGCCTTGCTGGCAGATAATACCGACTTAGAAGCTTTGCGCCAACATTGTGCAGTCCAAGGCGCACATTTATCTAGCAATGCTTTCAAACAAAAAACTCATAGCCAACATCAGCGATTTATTACCTTACGGTTGTATGGTATGGGACGGAACGCGGCACAAGACCGCTTTCAGAAACTCCTGCAATCACTACGGTCAAAGAGTATTTCTTTAGTGCAACCACAGCAAGAATATACTGTGTTTGATAGCAACATCGGGCTTGATGCTGGCTGGTTGGGAGGTGTAAATAATCATGCTTGAGCAAATTTTACAGGACATTTCGCAAACAAGCGATCGCCCACTTGCAGAAGTCCTGAATTATCACCTCCTGGAAAGTCTTTTGCGTCGTGTTGCTAACTCCACTCACACCGCAGATTTAGTGCTGCGTGGCGGAATGTTAACACGGTTGTGGGTTCCCCCAGGACATCGTATTGCAGTTGATGTCGATTTTCTGGGGTTATATCCCTTTGATATTGAAGCCACAACCAAACGCTTTCGGGAATTGCTGGCGACTGAAGGATTTAGTGATGGTGTGGTTTTTCATCTAGAATCCCTAGAATCTTATGGTATTTGGTTGGAAGATCCATTTCCTGGTGTGCGCCTGCAACTTCATGCTTCCGTACTAGATTACCGTCAAAAGCTGCAAATTGATGTCGGCTTTAACGATCCCCTCGTTCCCCCCGCCCAATGGATTGAATATCCTACCTTAGTGACAGCAGAACCAGTAAAACTTCTAGCCGCTAGACCAGAATTAATGGCGGGTTGGAAACTACACGGTTTAATTGAACAAGGTGCTAAACGCTGGCGCGGTAAAGATTTGTATGACCTGATGTTGCTGGCGACAGTAGTACCGTTAGATAAAACATTGTTGCCAGAAGCTATCAAAATAGCTTTTAGTAGTCATAATGCTGACTTGCAAGAAGTACTGACAATTCTCTCTCAACCCCAATGGTGGAATACAGGGAAAAATCGACGGAATTGGCGCTATTACTGCCGGAAAGTGCCGACACAAATCATGCCTGATGATTTTATGACTGTTGTGGCAAAAGTCACTGATTATTGGCGACCGATTGTTGCTAAACTGTAGCAAAGTGCTGAGGTAAGTCAAAAGGCAAAAATGAAGAATACTTTTGACTTCTGCGGCTTTGTCGGAATGCCTTCTGCCTTCTTGAATGTAAATTTTATGTGATGCGATCGCCAAAATTTCTGGGAATCATAAAGATAGGCAGTCGTAAAAAATATGTGTTTCACTGAAGTCTATGGCGAATTCTAATAGCACCCGCACGCAACCAATTTTGCAGCTTTCGGGTTATCAGATCCTTGAGCAAATCTATCAAGGAACAAAAACAATTGTTTATCGTGCGGTGCAAATAGAGACACAGCGCCCAGTAGTAATTAAGTTACTGCATCAAGATTATCCCAGTTTTAGTGAACTTGTACAATTTCGCAATCAATATACCGTCACCAAAAATCTGCCGAGCGCGGGTATTGTTCAACCCTTGAGTCTGGAATCTGTGGGGAACAGTTATGCCTTGGTTATGGAAGACTTTGGCAGTATTTCTTTAGAGCAGTACCTCCAACAACAGCCCCTCTCACCGACTGAGACGCTGGTTATTGCCATTCAAATAGCAGAGATTCTCCATCACCTGCATCAACATCGAGTCATCCATAAAGACATTAAACCAGCCAACATTCTCATCCACCCAGACTCCAAACAAGTACAACTCATCGACTTCAGTATTGCTTCCCTGTTACCCAAAGAAACCCAAACCATCCAAAATCCCAATGTGTTAGAAGGCACTCTAGCTTATCTTGCGCCAGAACAAACAGGACGGATGAATCGGGGGGTTGATTACCGAGCAGATTTTTACGCTCTGGGTATCACACTGTATCAGTTGTTAACTAGACAATTACCATTTATCAGTAAAGACCCATTGGAGTTGATTCATTGTCACATTGCTCAAGTACCGATGTCGGTAAATCAAGTCAATCCCGATGTACCGCAGATGGTAGCTGCAATTGTGGCTAAACTAATGGCGAAAAATGCCGAAGACCGTTATCAGAGTGCCATCGGACTCAAATATGATCTGGAACATTGTTTGAGCCAGTACAAAGAAACAGGCACAATTGCGGAATTTAAACTAGGACAGAGAGATTTGAGCGATCGCTTCATCATCCCCGAAAAACTCTACGGCAGGGAAACCGAAGTCCAAATCTTACTCGATGCCTTTGAGAGGGTAGCAGTCGGAACTACAGAATTAATGCTGGTGGCGGGTTTTTCGGGGATTGGGAAAACTGCCGTCATCAATGAAGTCCACAAACCCATTGTCCGCCAGCGTGGTTATTTTATTAAAGGTAAGTTTGACCAGTTCAATCGCAACATTCCCTTGGGTGCTTTTATGCAAGCCTTTCGGGATTTAGTCGGGCAATTGCTCAGTGAAAGTGATGTCCAATTGCAACACTGGAAGACTCGGATTTTAGCAGCATTGGGAGAAAATGCCCAAGTGATTGTAGAACTGATTCCCGAACTGGAAAGGATTATTGGTATACAACCCCCAGCACCGGAATTATCTGGAACAGCAGCCCAAAATCGCTTTAATTTATTGTTCCAAAAATTCATTCAAGTCTTCACCCAGCCCGAACACCCGTTAGTGATGTTTGTGGATGATTTGCAATGGGCAGATTCGGCTTCCTTGAATTTGATTCAAGTGTTAATGTCTGAGTCGCAAACGGGCTGTCTATTAATGCTGGGTGCTTATCGGGATAATGAGGTGTTTGCTGCCCACCCATTGATATTGACTCTCAATGGTATAGAAAAAGCTGGGGTAAAAATCCACACCATCACCCTACAACCCCTGAGTTTCAATAGTCTCAATCATCTGATTGCCGATACCCTTTATGCTCCTGCATCTTTAGTGCAACCACTTACAGAACTGGTCATGCAGAAAACTCAGGGTAATCCCTTCTTTGCGACGCAGTTTTTGAAGGCATTACATCAAGACCAGTTAATTACCTTTGACTCGAATGCAGGATATTGGCAGTTTAATATTGTGCAAGTGCGAGATGCAGCTTTAACCGATGATGTTGTTGAATTGATGGTGCAGCAATTACAAAAACTGCCGGAAACAACCCAAGAGATTTTAAAACTTGCGGCTTGTATTGGCGCACAGTTTGATTTAAATACACTGGCGATTGTTTCGCAGCAATCCCAAACAGAAGTAGCAGCAACATTGTGGAAAGCCTTACAGGAAGGTTTAGTTCTGCCTCAAAGTGATATTTACAAATTTTATTTGGGGGAAAATGAGGTGAATCAGCACACCCCACAGGAAACCCTCCATTATCGGTTTCTGCACGATCGCGTCCAACAAGCAGCTTATTCTCTGATTTCCGATGAGCAGAAAACCTCAACTCACCTGCATATCGGACAATTACTGCTACAAAATTCCTCGGAAACGGTAAAACAGGAAAAATTGTTTGATATTGTTGAGCATTTGAATTTAGGACAATGCCTAATTAGTCAACCAAGCGATCGCCAAGAATTAGCTCAACTCAATTTGCAAGCTGGAGTTAAGGCCAGAAATTCTACAGCCTATCCAGCAGCCAGGACTTATTTACAAACAGGAATTACTTTATTAGAAAGCAACTGTTGGCAACATCAATATGAATTGACTTTAAATCTGTATATTACATCTACTGAAGTCAGTTATTTGAATGGCGACTTTGAGGGTATGGAACAGCAAGCAGCATTGGTGTTACAGCAAGCGCAAACAGTTCTAGACCGCGTGAAAATTTATGAAATTCAAATTGCTGCCAACACTTTACAAAGTCATGTCTTAGAGGCGATCGCTGTGGGCAGAACAGCTTTATCCCTATTGGGAATTGAACTACCTGAAGAAGCCAACGACACCAAGATTGCTACAGCACTACAAACCCTCAGCACCCAGTTAGCAAATATTCCAGTAGAAACATTGGTCGATTTACCAGTTACCAATGATAGTGTTACCCAAGCAGCAATGCGTATTATGGGCATCTTATTTCCACCAATGATTCAGGGTATGCCCAGTTTATTACCTTTGCTAAGTTCCAAGATGGTCAGTCTATCTTTGCAATCGGGAAATACAGTATCATCAACTATCGGCTATGCCATACACGGATTAGTCATGTCTGCCTTTTTAGCAGATGCAGCTACAGGCTATGATTTTGGCAAAGTTGCTTTAAATTTACTCGAAAAATATAATACCCCAGAGATTAAGCCCATCGTGATGTTTCTGTTTGGCAGCTTTATTCAACTCCATAAAGAGCCATTGCAGAACTCAATCCCAACCTTGAAAACAGCTTTTGATGTGGGGATGGAGACTGGTAATTTTATGTACGCTGGCTTTTCCTTAGCTATCCACAGCAATTGCCGATTTTTTAGTGGTGAAGAATTGAGTGGTTTTGTGCAAGACATGGCTCACTATAGTCTGGCTTTAGCTCAGGTGAAACAATATGCGGCTCAAGCCTATATAGATTTAGGAAAACAAACAGCAGAAAATTTTATTGAAATAGTGACTCAACCACATTGTTTAACCGGAAATTCTTACAATGAAACAGTGATGCTGCCTAAGCACCAGCAAGATGGGGATGGAACAGCGATCGCAGAAGTCTATATATATAAGTTATTACTGGCTTACTATTTTGGTAATTATCAAGATGCAATTCATTATGAGGCTCAAGCACAGTCTTACATAGCAGCTTTATCAGGCACATTTTTCGTGCCTATTTTTTATTTTTATGCAGCCCTGACTCATTTGACACGCTTACCGGTTCAATCAGAACAGGATCAAGATGAAATTTTGGCAATGGCTCAAACCCATCAAACGACTCTGGCTCAATTTGCACATCAAGCACCCATGAATCACCAACATAAGGTAGATTTAATCGAGGCAGAAAAGCAACGGGTGTGGGGTGAAAATTACCTAGCCGCAGATTTATATGATCGCGCCATTGCAGGAGCAAAAGCCAACGGATTCATCCAAGATGAAGCCTTAGCCAACGAACTCGCCGCCAAATTCTATCTCAACTGGGAGAAAGAGAAAGTCGCCGCAGGTTATATGCAAGAAGCCTACTACTGTTATACCCATTGGGGAGCTAAAGCCAAAGTTGCTAACTTAGAAACCAGCTATCCCAATCTGCTTCGCCCCATCTTGCAACAGACACAAGCATCTACGAGCATTTTGAGTACCCTAGCAACGATTTCCCCGTTAACTGTATCTAGTCATACCAGCGATCGCAAGAGTTCCAGTAGTACCAACATTAACCAGTCCGTTGATTTTGCCACTATCCTCAAAGCCTCTCAAGGACTTTCTAGCACAATTCAATTTGATGAACTTTTACATCAACTCACCCAAATCATTCTGCAAAACTCAGGCGCAGATCGCTGTGCCTTGATGTTGCTGAGTGAGACTGGAGAATTGCAAGTACGGGCGATCGCTACTCCTCATGAAACGCAACTATGTGCTGAACCACTCACTAATCATCCTCATGTACCAATAAAGTTGATTCATTACGTCAAAAACACCCAAGAAGTTGTGGTGATTGACAACATGGAAACCAGCTTACCTGTGATTGGGGAATATCTCAGACAACACCAGCCCCAGAGCTTACTATGTTTGCCCTTGCTCCATCAAGGGCATTTAATTGGCATTTTATATCTCAACAATCAACTTACCAGTGGAGTATTTACTGATGAGCGGATTTTAATTCTCAACTTCCTCTGCACCCAAGCGGCAATTTCCCTGGAAAATGCCCGACTTTATCAACAGTTGGAACACTCACTCCAAGATGCTCAACAAAAGTCTCAGGATTTAGCAGCAGTCTTGGCACTTTCCAATGGACAACAGCAAATTTTGGCTTTAATTGCCCAAGGGGTTTCCTTAAACACTATTTTAGAAGCAACTGCTCGATACATTGAAAGCCATACCCACCATCCAGCCTATTGCTCCTTTTTGCTGATTGATGCCGAAGGGCGATTACGTCATGGCGCAGCACCCAGTTTGCCAGTAGGCTACAATGCCATAGTTGATGGGGCTAAAATTGGCCCAGAAGTTGGTTCTTGTGGAACTGCTGCCTATTGCAAAGCATCTGTTACAGTGACAGATATTGCTACCGATCCCCTGTGGGTTAATTATCGATTCGCTTTAGACTTTGGTTTGCGGGCTTGTGCTTCGACACCCATTTTAGGTGCAGAAGGACAGGTGTTGGCTACTCTGGCTATGTATCAGCCTGTAGCTGGGGAATTTACCCTACATGACCGCCAACTGATGGAAGTTGCCACCTATCTTGCCCGCATTGCCATTGAACGCCATCAAGCAGATGTAGAATTGCAAAATACTCAATTACAAGTTTTACAAAGCGAAAAAATGGCATCTCTGGGAAATCTGGTGGCTGGGGTTGCCCATGAAATCAACAACCCCATCGGTTTCCTGAATGGCAGTATCAGCAATGGCCAAGACTACGTACAAGATTTACTGGGACATTTAGCTCTTTATCAACAGGAGTATCCCGAACCAAACAAGGTAATTCAAAACAATGCTGACAAAATAGACTTGGAATTTCTGGCGGAAGACTTACCCAAGTTACTCCATTCGATGAAAGGTGCAACGAATCGGATCACAAATATCAGTACAAGTCTGCGTACCTTCTCCCGTGCTGATACCGAATACAAAATCTCTGCCAATCTCCATGAGGGACTTGATAGCACATTGTTAATTTTGAAATATCGCCTCAAAGCCAACGAACACCGTCCAGAGATTCAAGTTATCCAAGAGTTTGACGATTTACCCACAATCGAATGCTTCCCTGGACAGTTAAACCAAGTATTTATGAATCTCTTGGCTAATGCCATTGATATGTTTGACGAAATGGCGCAAACTCAATCCTTCAAAGAACTAGAAGCCAATCCCCAAATCATTACTATCCATACTGAAGTTAGATCAAACCAGGTATATATCGGTATCCGCGATAATGGCAAAGGTATGACACAAGAAGTACAAGAGAAAATTTTTGAGCATTTATTTACTACTAAAGCTGTGGGTAAAGGTACGGGTTTGGGATTAGCGATCGCTCGTCAAATTGTGGTAGAAAAACATGGTGGCAGACTGGAAGTACAGTCCCAGTTGGGTCAAGGTAGCGAGTTTTGCATCTACCTGCCGATTGGTGAGGAGTGCTGAGTGCTGAGTGCTGAGTTATCAGTCCCATATTCTCCCCACTCTCCCTTGTCTCCCTTGTCTGTCTCATTCATATCTCAAACAAGACTCCCACACTACCCTTGATAATGTTGTGTAGAAATAGGTGGTAAGTAGCGTTTTCGCCGACTTTGAATGCTTTTCCACAGTAAGACACCAGCAAAAATTAAAGTGGATAGCAAAACTACACTAGCGCCAGAGGCAATATCTAAGTAGTAGCTGAGGTAAATTCCTACAAATGCGATCGCTGCGCCTAAAATGCCAGAAATAATCATAATATAACCAAAGCGATCGCTCAACAGTCGCGCAATGGAAGCTGGAATCACTACCGCAGAGATAATTAATGTCACTCCCAAAATATTTAATGTGGCGACTAACAAAGTTGCCAGCATTAAAGCAAATAATGTATCCATCACCACCACTGGTACACCATGCACCTGTGCTACTTCTCTATCAAAACACCAAAACAACAAAGGGCGATAAAACACAAACACTAAGCCTAAAATCACAATCGATACTACCGTCACAAACCACAAATCTGTAGGAGAAACGCCCAAGACATTGCCAAATAAAGCCGCTTCAAAGTTTTGGCTAAATTTGCGATAGGTACTAATTACCGCGACACCCAAAGCAAAACTCGCCGTGGTAACAATTCCAATGGCAGCATCAGAATATACTTTGCGCCCTGTAAGATATTGGATAAGCAAGGCGGCAGCAAATCCCCAAATTCCCGAACCAATATAAAAATTTAGCCCTAAAACATAGCTCAACACTGCTCCGCCCAAAATAGCATGAGAAAGACCATGAGCAATGTAACTCATCCGGCGCGTAATGATATATACACCCATCACACCGCACAATAACCCCGCCATCATCCCTACAATGACAGCGCGGCTAAAAAATTCATAAGCAAAAGGTTTAAGTAGAAATTCCATGTATTTAATAAGTTTGGTAGTTATTGTATTTACCAATAACTAGTGACTGCGTAATTGTCTAAAACTGCATCTGCACTAATGATCGGAATCTTTTCTGTGATTGCTTGAGCAACTAAAAGCCGATCAAAGGGATCTTTATGATGAAATGGTAAATTAACAATCGCGGCTGTATGAGAAACTTTAATAGGTAATATTTCCAATTCGTTGACGTAGATTTGACGCTCAATCCAGGTAGCAAAGCTTTCAGGAATTTGATATTTACCAATACTAACTTTGATAGCAATTTCCCAATAGGAAACAGGACTTAGTAAGATGTCATTCAAAGGATCAACAATCAAATTACAAGCAACTTGACTAAGAGAGCGATCATTAAGTACAAACCAAAGAAATGCCTGAGTATCGAGTAACAACTTCATGGCATATAAGTAGAGCGGTGCAAATAAACCGAACTATGTAACGAAAAGTAAATTGGCTTGAAAACCTCTCCCCTCCTGCCTTCTGCCCTCTACCTCCTGCCTTGCCATAACGACAATTTTTAACACCGACCTACTTAATTTTGAAAGTCTTCTAAGTGGGTTTCATCGTCAGACAAAATAGTTAAAGTTCCGATCGCACTACCGGGCTGTCGTGGTTTACGCAGTGGCGGAAGTTCGGCAATTAGTCTGGCGACAGTGCGATCGCCTGTAATAATTTCTACTTCTTCACCAGGTTGCAAACTAGCAATCAGTTCGGGTAAATGAAGTTGCGCTTCTGTTAATGAAATTCTTGTCATTGTTTTGGGTTTTAATACCATTGCTTTTGTTTAATTTTACAGTTATCGATCATTGGATGATGAATTGTCAAAAAGCTGACAAAATAAGCTTTTTTGGGTTAATTTTGCTAATTGCTACTACTTGAAGATTTAGAATTATGTCCGTTGTGGCTTGAGGGAATTTTTCGGAGAATATCAGGTAAATTGTCTTGCATTTGATGGCGTAACGAAGTACCTGCGTTAGCAATTAAAATGCGATCATTTTGATGAAATACCACCATTTCTGCACCAAAGGTCTGCTTTAAAATTGCAGGTGTAAACACATCACTGGGTTCACCTTGGGCAATAACGCTGTGATTAAAACACACTACCCAAGGTAAATGAGTCGCTACCGAATTTAAATCATGGGTAGAAAGTAGAATTGTTAACCCTTGTTGATTTAGTTCCGCCAACAAATGTAATAATTCATGCTGCACTCGTAAATCAGAACTACTGGTTGGTTCATCTAACAGAACAATTTCTGGTTCACCAACTAACGCCCTAGCAATAAATACCCGTTGCTGTTGTCCACCAGATAACTCACCAATGGGACGATTAGCAATGTGCGCTATTCCTACCCGTTCTAATAAAGCTTTAGCTATGATGCGATCGCGGTATGATGACCAAGGTAAAAATTGCTGTTTGCGGTAACGCCCCATCATCACTACTTCCAGTGCAGTTACCGGAAAATTCCAATCTACTGTTTCTACTTGCGGGACATAACCCACCTTTGGCGGCGCGGTTCCCGGTTTTAAACGTTTTCCACGAAACCAAATTTCTCCTGCCCAAGGTTTAACTAACCCTAATATGGCTTTAATTAGAGTAGTTTTACCACTACCAGAAGGCCCCACTAAACCAGAAAGTTGCCCAGGATATAAGCACAAATTGACATTCGTCAACACTGGTTGAGTTTGAAAACCACAGGTAAGATTTTTAATTTCTAATATTGTTTCCATGCAAATTAAGTAATTGAAGTATGAAGTGTGAAGTGGGGGATGAGGGAGACAAGGGAGACAAGGGAGACAAGGAAGCAATCTTTCTACCTTGTCTACCCCCTCTACCTTGTCTACCCTCTCTACCTTGTCTACTCCTCACTCCACACTTTGTTATTTATTAGCCGTGGTAGCTGGGCCGACGACATTGGTAGTATTTAGCTTGTCAACTAATTGAGGATTTCCGCCCAGATTTGCGGCCATGATTCGCAGATTGTTTGCCATCATGCCAATGTAAGTATGCTGGGGATTAGTATTTTCTATGGCATTAGCTGATCCCGTTCCTGGTAATTCATCATCAGAGGTATTGGCTATTTTGACTTTGGCTTCTCTGGCAATTTGTTCTTCAACTTTGCTGGGGTAGACTTCTGAACCAAAAATTGCAGGTACTCCAGATTTGCGAATTTGGTCGATGAGTTTGGCAACATCTTGGGCGGAAGGTTCTTTAAAATCAGATGGTTGAATTGCGCCGATAACTTCAAAGCCATATTCTCTAGCCCAGTAAGCCCAAGAGTCGTGGTATGTTAACAGTTTGCGATTTTTAGCAGGAATACTCGCCACCACTTCACGGGTAACTTTGTCTAATTCGTCCAGACGTTGCAAGTAGTTCGTCAAATTTTTCTCGTAGTATTCTTTCCCTTCGGGGTCTAACTTTGTTAATTGTTGCGCGGCTAATTTAGCATAAGCTTCTGCATATTTGGGGTTTACCCATAAATGGGGATTGGGGTCTCCTTTTTCTTTGGGAAAGCTAAAATCATAAATCCATTGGGCTTCCGTAATAGTGTTGTTCCCCAGTTCATAAATATTTGTTTCTTTGGGTTTAGAAGTTTTTGCGAGTTTTTCCGTGGGTACTTCTAAACGCAGTCCGTTGACGATAATCAAATTAGCTTTGGATAACAAATCAGCATCACTAGGGCGCGGTTCAAATGTATGAGAGTCAGCACCTTCAGGAATAATGCCTTTGACTTGAGTGCGATCGCCTGCAATATTACTCACAATATTCGTGATCGGTGCAACTGTGGTCACAACAGTTAGTTTACTTTTAGTTTGATTCTGCACAGGTTTTGCAGTCGCACCAGTGCCACCAGGGTTAGGAGACACTGTTGTATTTGGTGGTGCATTACAAGCTGTTAGTGACAAACTAAGTATTAATAACCACGCAGATGTTTTCATTACTTGAATATTAGTAATTTTTTGGGTGTGAAATCATCCAATAGTAAATATTTTCCTCCTAGTTAATACAATCCCCCAATAGAGGATTTCCCTGTAACTTTTATGTTTTTTTAACATCTGGCTGGTTTTAGGATTAATTCTGTCTAAAAAACTGGGTATGAGTTCCTTCTTAAGATAGATGTTTCTATATGACAAGCCATATATTTCAGTATAAATCTAACTCAATAATGATTTTTTGGGCATAATATTACACCGAGTTTACTAATTAATAAAAAATATAATGTTTGATCATTTAGATATTGAATTTCACCAAAATTATTGGGGTTTAATTTTGATTAATACTAAAAACAATTTTTATTCTTGCAAAACTTATTTTTTCTTAATACTTAGTAATAATTATTCGTGATGTTACATATATTTCAGCGAAATGAGGTATAAGTGTACAATCCAAAATTATGTAGAGGCGTTAGGCTGAAGCCATAATACACCCTACTTAAGATTTACTTTATAAATTATTTCTTAATGATTGCTGATGACTCTTAAACCTAAAATGCTTTAATAAAGAGTAATTTGACTACATTTTTTTTAAATCTGTTTAATATATAATTAAGTAAGCTTATGCAATAAATCAAAAGTTACAAACATAGAAATAAACCAATCAAGTAAAAAATATACTTACATATCTTTATCTTAACCAAATTAATTAAATTGTATGGAAGCTGATAATTGGCAACAAACAAGACAAAGGTCAATACCAGTAAATTCCCGTGCGTTACTGTTAGTTAATCGTCATGCCCGCCAAGGAGAGCAAAGATTACGAGAAGCAACTCATTATCTAAATAAACTTGGCTTTAAATTAATAGAAGAATCTACCGAAAGCCCCAAACATCTTTCAGAAATTATTCGCCGTTATCAACATGAAGTTGATTTAGTAATTGTGGGTGGTGGTGATGGAACTTTAAACGCCGCAGTGGAAGCTTTAGTAGAAACACAATTACCTTTAGGAATTTTACCTTTAGGTACTGCCAACGATTTAGCCAGAACATTAGCAATTCCCAATTCCTTAGCAGAAGCTTGCGAAATTATTGCCTATGGAGAATTGCGCCGCATTGATTTAGGTTGGGTAAACGGGAAACATTTTTTTAATGTTGCCAGTATGGGATTGAGTGTCAAAATTACCCAAAAACTCACCAAAGAAAGAAAACGTCGTTGGGGAGTATTAGCTTATATTGCCACTGCATTACAAGTAATTTGGGAGTCTCGCCCCTTTAGCGCCGAAATTAAAATCAAGGATCAATCCTTTCGTGTTAAAACTGTGCAGATTGCGATCGGTAACGGTCGTTATTATGGTGGTGGTATGGCAGTAGTTCACGATGCCACTATTGATGATCAAAGATTGGATCTCTACAGTTTAGAAATAGAACACTGGTGGCAAATCATACCCTTATTGCCAGCAATGCGCCAAGGTAGACATATTCACTGGCGGAGTGTACGGGCGCTGCAAGGACAAAAATTTGAAATTTATACTCGCAAACCCCGCCCAATTAATACTGATGGGGAAATCACAACTTATACTCCTGCCAGTTTTAAAGTCATACCCAAGGCAATACCGGTTTTAGTACCGCCAATATAAATTCAGAGAATAGTGTTTTTTCGATTCCTGACTCACCACTCCCCGATATTTAAATTTACATTCGATATACTAAAAAAAGCTGGGTCTTGTGACAATTCACTCTAACTCGCGCCAAATGCCTCTAAGATTTTCGCAAGAAATTAAATCCTTGCTACAACGCTTATCTAATCACCACTTAACTTTAGGTGATATTTTGGCAGAGACTGCGGAACGAGGGTTTAGCCTGATAATAGCTTTATTAGTTTTACCTTTTTTGTTTCCCATGCCTCCAGGGTTAGCTGGGCCTTTTGGTGCTGCTTGCTTGCTGGTTTCTATACAGATGGTTTTTGGCAGGCGATCGCCTTGGCTACCAAAACAAATCGCCAGATATCAATTTCCGCGTCCATTTGCCCAACTTATCTTAAAAAATCTCCAACGTCTCACAAAAATAGTCGAAAAAATTACCCGTCCACGCTTAAAGCGCATCGCCAGTAATCCCTTAACTTGGCGACTGAATGGGTTATGTATTTCTTGGTTAACAATATTGCTAATGCTACCATTACCTTTAACAAATCCGATTCCGACTATTGGCATATTACTATTAGCAATTGCGACTCTCGAAGCTGATGGCTTATTGATTTGTATTGGTTATATTATTACTGCTTTAATTACTTCTTTCTTTGCATTTCTGGGATATGCAGTCTGGTTAGCACCTGGGTTATTACCTAATTTTTTTAAATAAAACAAATTCTATAAATAAACCCCTCAGACTAGAAGTCTGGGGTTTTACCAACAAAGCTACATTAGGAATCCGCAGGATTTTCTTTCAATTTCAAAAGATGATCAATTGCTTTGCTGGCTGAACCATAATTGCTAACTATATTCTCCAGTCAACATCACTAGATGTTTCTACTTGTGCATTGATGCCATATAGTTTGACTAAGCCTGTTAAAACTAAACAGCTAACAACTAACGCAATGGGAGGTAATGAAGCACTATCTAAAACGATAAACACACCTAAACCAATCAACACAAAGGGAACAATGTTGTTACCATATTGCGAAATTAAATTACAGATAGCAGGTTGGCAGGTAAGTTTATATGTGCCGTAGCACCAAACACCAACAAGCGATAAAAAGACTGCAATAATCACTAGTAAACTAGAGAAATCTGCATTAGCAAACAATGGCATATAAATGCTGACATTATCACTACCATTCGCAATAGTAATAGCAGCAACACTAAAAGCTTGGGGAGATAACCAGTTAGTTAAGGGAGAAGATTTAGTTAATTCTGGTTCTGATGCGGTTGTTTCAGATGAATCTTGATCTGGATTCAATAGACGATGTAAGCCAATAACAATGGGTGCAAAACCAAGAAAACCCATCCACTCAGAAGGTAGAATTAAACCTCCTAAAAAACCAACTAAACTAGCAATTACTAATGTACTAAAACCTAGATATTGACCAATCACAATGTGTCGACAACGGAAACTTGCATTCACTTGCGAGAATAACAGCGTCAGGATAACTAAATCATCCAAATTTGTAGCGGTAAAAGCTGTGATACCAGTGGGAATACTGTTAATAATTCCATTCATGTCTATCTCTCCTTGATCTGCACATTGATTTCTGCATATTTTGGGAATTAACTACTTTAAGTAAGTGTAGAGATGTAGCATCCCAAATGAATTTATCTCAATAAGTAACTGAAGATAAAAAGGCTGCGAAGGCTGATTGTAACTGAAGAGTGGAAGAGTCAAGATTTTAGTCTGGAACTGGCTCAAGATATTTAAAATTTAGACTCTCACTCTGTTGAAAAAATGAAATTTTAGGTCATTCATTGTTATCGACGAATGTATTGATCAATAACTTTGGTATGATCATCAACGAACTTGTCCTGTTTACTAACTGGAGTAAAAGGTGCTGTTTTCGGAAATTTTTCGTTAATTTGTACAACGAGTCCTGGTGCTAAAGTAACGCGATTATCTTTAACCTCCTTGGAAACACTTAAATGTACTTTCATTTCCCGCAACATTTGTTGCTGTTCTTTCACGATTTCAGTCAACTCAGCAATTTGTTGTGTATGCAATTTATCCAGTTTTTCATGGAGTAGTTCAATATTTTGTCCGGCGCGTAAGTTTACCTGATGGTCAATGTCGGCGTTTCTTCGGTCAGTATCAGACTGGCGGTTTTGACTCATTAATACAATTGGTGCAGTGTAAGCTGAAGCGAAAGAAAACACCAAGTTCAGCAGAATGAATGGTGACTCATCCCAGTGAGGAACTCCTGGTGCTAAGTTTAAACCAACCCATCCGGCTAAAACTGTGCTTTGACAAATCAGAAATTTCCAAGAACCTACATGAGATGCGAGTTTATCTGCAAGGCGTTGACCGGGAGTTAATTCTTCAGTTGTAATTTGTTGTGTTGCCAATTTTTGATTAACTACTGGCTTCATGATTTACCTCTCTGGGTGATTGCTGTCTGTGTTTTTGTTGATGAATTTAATTTATGCTGTTACTCTGATAAATACAAATATTATTATTTTTTAAATTAATAAATTTAAGTGATTGATACAGAGAACAGCTAAGAAATACTGAGATAAACTAAAAAATGATTGAGACAGCAATTCCCAAATCGAAGATCGTGCGATCGCTCTCTAACTGCATCTGTTCGTGTAATATGAGTTAGCCTTGCTGTCGAACTCACACAGTTATGAGTCAACTGACATCTAAAAATTGGATTCTCATCCAACAAAAACTTACACCATACTTGTTTTTGCTACCAGCGTTAGTACTTTTGGGGTTAACTGTCTTTTGGCCTGCATTACAAGCCTTTTACCTCAGTTTCACCAGCTACGAAGATATTTCTCAGCCACCACAATGGATAGGTTTTGGGAATTTTCTGCGGTTGTGGAAAGACGCAGTGTTTTGGAAAACTTTAGAAAACACCTTTCTTTATCTAGTGGGTGTAGTTCCCATTCTCGTAATTACTCCCCTGGGTTTAGCAATTTTAGTCAATCAAAAACTGCGGGGTGTTAGTTGGTTTAGAGCCGCATATTATACACCAGTAGTAATTTCAATGGTAGTTGCAGGTATCGCCTGGAAATGGTTATACGCCGAAAACGGTTTACTGAATCAGTTACTCAAAACTTTAGGAATTTTCCCCGAAGGAATTCCTTGGTTAACTAGTCCAGATAAAATTTTGGGGATTTTACCAATTTCTCTAGCCAGTGTGATGGCTGTAACTATGTGGAAAGGCTTGGGCTACTACATGGTAATTTATTTAGCTGGGTTACAATCAATCCCGGCTGATGTTTATGAAGCCGCCGCTATTGATGGTTCAGATGGTATTAAAAAACATTGGGATATTACGATACCTTTAATGAGACCTTATTTAGCTTTAGTAGCAGTAATTTCAGCTATTTCCGCCACAAAAGTTTTTGAAGAAGTATATATCATGACTCAAGGCGGGCCACTCAATAGTTCTAAAACCATTGTTTATTATTTATATGAACAAGCTTTTAGTAATTTAGACATTAGCTATGCTTGTACAATTGGATTAATATTATTTTTAATAATTTTAGGTCTGTCAGTTTTACGGTTAACTCTTAATCAATCAGGTGGAGATTCTCTAGTTTAGCAGCCAAACAATCTAGAGATTCAGATTCTCAACTTCTTGGAAGTTGAGGAGAATGATTGAGAAGTGCTACATTCAGGGTGGTTTTTTGTCGCTGGAGAATGATGGCAAAAAAGCTAGGATATTTAACCAGGACTTACGCACAAAGATTATCTGTGGAGATTGGGTGTAAGGGTGAAAGGGTTTGGGGCTTTGCCGTGAGCGTCAGCCGAACGGTGTAAGGATTTTGAATAAGTACACCCCTATACCCTTGAACCCTCGCCACAACCCTTGATTTTTCGTTTTGATGCGTAAGTCCTAAATACTTTCCCAATATTCTCTAAGTATATTAATTTTTAGGTATTTATATGTTTTTAGTAACAGGAGCAACGGGGGGAATTGGTCGTCGTGTTGTGCGACTGCTACGCCAACAAGAACAATCAGTCAGGGCGTTTGTGCGGCTGACCTCACATTATAGTGAGTTAGAACATCGGGGCGCAGAAATTTTTATTGGTGACTTGCGCCAAACTAGAGATATAGAAAAAGCAACTCAAGGTGTCACATATATTATCAGCACTCATGGTTCTGATGGTGATGCTCTCTCACTAGACTATCGCGCCAACATAGAACTAATTGACCAAGCAAAAGCTAACCAAGTTCAGCATTTTGTGTTTGTGTCTGTGTTGGGAGTAGATCGCGGCTATGAAGATGCGCCTGTGTTTAAAGCTAAACGCGCAGTCGAAAGATATTTGGTAGATAGTGGCTTAAATTACACAATTTTACGTCCATCTGGACTAGCATCTAATTTGCTGCCACTGGCAGAACAGTTTCGAGAAACAGGATTGTATTTACTAATTGGCGATCGCAAAAACCGTAGCTCAGTTGTGAGTACAGATGATTTAGCAAAAATGATAGTTGATTCTGTCAAACTTACACAGGCGCATAACCAAATATTGCCAGTTGGGGGGCCAGAAATTTTGCAACGGGAAGATATTCCGCAAATTTTTGGTCGAATTTTTAATAAAGAACCGATAGTCATCAACCCACCAGTTTTCTTAGTGGATGGCTTAAGACATATTATTGGTTTGTTCAGTCCGCAAGCGCAAACAGCCTTGGGGACTTATCGGACATTGCTATCTAATGAATTTTTCTGTAAAAAAGATGAAATAGCTAATTTAGAGAAGATTTTCAATTTTCAGTTGGAAACTTTGGAAAATTTTTTACGACGCTATTTAGCAGTTTGAATCAGGGGGTGGAGGTTAGAGGTTAGAGGTTAGAGGTTACAGGTTAGAGCTTAGTTTAATGCGATCCTTAGTTCCTCCCCAAGTCCTCAATTCCTAAACCCTAACTCCAAGCCCCTAGCCTCTAGTCCCTAGCCCCTAGCCCCTCCTAATTAAATTTAAAAATCTTATGACTTCTCCCCTATTTGCCAATGCTGCTCAAGCGCGTCAAACAAAACAGCGATTCGCCAAGCCAGAGGATCAATTGTCTTATGAGTTAGGTAAGGCAGTTCAAGAATTGCCCCCGCTTTATACTAGATTATTAGCCGGAACCATTAGTTTAGCGTTATTCGGCACGATCGCCTGGGCGAATTTCTCGGAAATTGATGAAGTAGCCATCGCTCAAGGGGAATTAATTGCTTCCACCCAAGTCAGACCTTTGACATCGCTGGGGAATGGGATGATTTTAGCAGTGAAGGTGAAAGAAGGCGATCGCGTCACCAAAAATCAAGTATTAATTCAACGCGACCCCGATTTCCAAAAAACAGACGTAAACCGCCTGACAGAATCTAGCCAGTTGATTAAAGATGACTTAGAGCGTTTGGATGTAGAACGCATCGGCGGTCAAAGCACTGGTGAGAAATTGCAAGATGAACTGTTAATAGCACGTCTGCGCGATTATCAAGCACGTCAAGCCACCGCCGAAGCCGAAGCCAACCGCCAACGCGCCCTCCTCGACCAAGCAAAAGTCCGCCTAACAAGATTGCGAGAAAATTTAGAAACTGCCAAAACTGCATTAGTTAACTCTAAAGCTAATCTTGCTAATGCTCAAAATATCCGCGCCACAGTCAAAGAAGCATTAACAATTGCCAAAAATCGAGAAACCAAACTCCGCACCTTGATTACTCCTGGTGCTGTCCCTAGAGTTGATTACTTAGAAGCGCAAGAACGATTAAATCGTGCTACCACAGATGTCACCAGATCAGAAGATGAAGTAACCAACGCGAGTAACAGAGTCTCAGAAGCACAGGATCGCGTTGTCTCCCTCGAAAAAGACATTGCAGCCCAAGTCCAAGAAGTCCGTCAAGCCGAAGAAGCTTTTCAAGGGGCGCGTAATCAAGCACAACGTGTCACATCTGAGCGTCAAAGCGAAATTTTGACTCAAATGAACAAGCGCAAAGAAGAATTAACCACCGTCTCTGGTCAATTAGCCCAGGCGAAAAAGCAACAAGATGGAGAAACCATCAAAGCACCTGTGGCTGGGACAATCTACAGAATTAAGGCGACTAAAGGCCCCGTACAATCAGGGGAAGAATTACTGTCAATCTTGCCAGATGGCGAAGAATTAGAACTAGAGGTGAAAGTCCTCAACCGTGATATTGGCTTTATTCGTCCAGGAATGAAAGCAAAGGTTAAAATGGCTACTTTCCCTTTCCAGGAATTCGGCACTATTGATGGCACAGTCGTACAAGTTAGTCCCAATGCCGTGGTTGATAAGGACTTAGGTTTGGTTTTCCCCACCAGAATTCAAATGAATAAACATTCCCTAAATGTACGGGGTAAAGAAGTAGTATTTACACCCGGTATGGTAGCTACAGGAGAAATTGTCACGCGCAAAAAATCAATTTTAACTTTCCTGATCGAACCTGTAACTCGGCGATTTAGCGAAGCTTTTTCTGTTAGGTAACAGGTGACAGGTGATAGAGGCTAGAGGCTAGAGACTAGATGAATGTATTTTATTGGAGTGAAAAACGCTGTTATCCTTGTCTCCCTTGTCCTCCTTGTCCTCCTTCGCTATAAAAAAAGAACCCTCGAAATTTCGAGGGTTCTTTTTTTAAATCAGTTTTTTAAATAAATTTAGAAAGGTGCGATCGCTAAACAAATTACAGCTAACATTGCAGCTATCACATAAAATACAGCCACAACTTGTAATTCTGACCAGCCACCCAACTCTAAATGATGATGTAAAGGAGCCATTCTTAACAAGCGTTTACCTTTGCCATCTGGGCCTTTAGTCGCTTTGTAATAAGCTACTTGCGCCATTACAGACAAGGTTTCAACAAAGAAGATCCCACTGAGGATAAATAATGCTACCAAGCTGTTGGTTAACAGCGCCACAGCAGCTAACGCACCACCTAACGCCAGAGAACCAGTATCACCCATAAATACGCGGGCTGGGTTGCGGTTATGTGCCAAGAAACCTAAGCAACTACCACTTAAAGCCGCACAGAAAACCATCAATCCTGGGGAAGTTGGGGCGACTACAGCACCTAAAGCCAAAAGTGCGATCGCCACAGTTCCACCTGCTAAACCATCAATTCCATCAGTTAAATTAGTTGCATTACTCTCTGCTACTAGCACAAACCCTGCCAACGGCCAAAACAGGAAACCTAAAGGTAGTGCAAAGCTCACCCAAGGCAAAGCAATATTTGTAATATTAGAAGGCTGATTAAAGATTAACCATATACAAAACAGCACTGCAAACCCAATTTGCAAAGCTAATTTCATTTTGGGAGAAATCCCCTTGTTGGACTTACGGCGGAGAATTTGCCAGTCATCAATCCAACCAATAAAGCCATAGCTCAGGGTTAATGCGGAGACAGCAATAACTTCTGTGGCAAAATTAGACATTATACAGGCAACGATCGCTGCTACCGGGATGAAGAATATCCCGCCCATTGTTGGTGTGCCTGCTTTTTTGAGATGGGCTTGTGGGCCATCTTCGCGGATAATTTGTCCAGTTTTGAGTGCTTGTAGTAGAGGTACTACCACATAACCCACAGCAGCCGAAATCACCGCACACAACAATAAAGGCATCGTGAGTGATGTGTTTTGCCAAGGCAATCTATTGCCCATCAAATCACAAGTTACTGCTGCTAAACCCAGCCCAGTGGCTAAGGCAGAAGCGAGACCGATACCAGAAAAAATGTTTAATCCTTGGTTAGGAGACAATTTAGCGTCCACAGGATGTTCCCTTCACTCCACACTACAAAATTTAATTACAGGGACGAAAGCTATCACCAAGTCCCTAGCCAGCAGGCTAATCTTCGTCAATAGCTATATCGTCATCATCATCATCAAGATAGTCACCAATGCCATCTTCTCCACCGAGAAAATCTGAAATTTCTTCGTTTTCTTCTTCGGAAAAATCAGGTTCATGCACATCACGCGCTATTAAACGGCCATGAGATTGCAGCCAATCTAAGAGGGAGGATTCTTGTTTTAATGGAATTACGGCTGCGCGTTGGTTGCGGGGTTCTTCACGTAAGGGAGAATTCAACATATCGACGAAGAAACAAAATGTTAATGTAACTAGACATTAAGCAGTCTATCACTTGAAACGTAATAATTTAGTTATTTATTGATTCAAGTCTTGCCTGCTGAAATCCGTAAGTTAGCAAAAATATTTTATTTAATAGTGGTAGGACAGATAGGAATAAATTCTTAAAACTTTTGAGAGCTTGATACATAGGGCAACAATAATTCGACTTAAGGTGGATGAATTTTACACATTTTTGATTTGGGGTAATAAACAATGATGGGCAAGGCGGCTTTAATCAATGCGATCGCACCAACCAATCGTGGTTTACTGGCTACTGAGCCACAAAAACAAGCTATCTTAGCTGCGATCGCTAATTTAGAAGACTTTAACCCAACACCACGCCCATTAGAAGCAAGTAACTTGCTCAATGGCGATTGGCAATTACTTTATACCACTAGTAAGGCGCTTTTAAACCTAGATCGTTTACCTTTTTGTAAACTTGGTCAAATTTATCAGTGTATTCGGGTAGAAACTACCAGTGTTTACAACATCGCTGAAATTTACGGCTTACCTTATCTTGAAGGATTGGTCAGCGTAGCAGCTAAATTTGAGCCAGTTTCCGGTCGTCGCGTCCAAGTAAAATTTAATCGTTCTATTGTAGGTTTGCAACGTTTAATTGGCTACACTTCACCAGAGAATTTTATTCACCAAATTGAATCAGGTAAAAAGTTTTCGGGAATAGATGTTCCAATTAACAGCGAAAACCAACAAGGCTGGTTAGACATCACTTATATAGATGATGATCTCCGCATTGGCAGGGGTAACGAGGGTAGCGTATTTGTTTTAACTCGAACATAAAGTTTTCCTTTTGTGTGTTTTGGAGAACGAGAACGAAGTTATTTCATCATGTGCGCTTTGTCAAGGAGGGTCTGACCCCCATTCTAGGTATCAGGATTTTTCTGAGAACCTAACGTCAGGAAGATATCAGGCAAAAAAGTATGAAGTGTGAAGTCTAAAGTATGAAATTTTATCCTTTAGCCTCCTGCCTGGTGGGTGAATCTCGACTTCGCTCGATTACCGCGAGGTCGAACCCACTGCCCCCTGCCCCATGAAATCAGATAAATAACTTAACAAACCCTCTAGCAGCGACCTTCAGGTTGTAGAGTGAAATCAAATAGCCCTATATATCGGCAATTGATAACTAAAAGGGAAGATAATCATGGTTCAACGTGGTTCTAAAGTACGTATTCTCCGCCCAGAATCCTACTGGTTCCAAGATGTCGGCACCGTGGCTTCTATCGATCAAAGCGGCATTAAATACCCAGTAATCGTCCGTTTTGAGAAGGTAAACTACTCTGGTATCAACACCAATAACTTTGCCTTAGATGAACTAATCGAAGTAGCACCTCCGGCTAAAGCTAAAAAATAAGTAGCAAAGCTCAAAGGGGATTCTTTAATGGGATGATGAAGGGAAGCTTTAAGTATGTAGAATGAAGCCTAAAGTTTCAGTTCTCTCATGCTTCCTCTCAGCCTACTCTAAGTCAGAGCAACTGCCCTGCGGGTATTTACGGTTTCTGTTCGAGACAATAGATATTTACCCCTAAGTGCGTACAGTACTTCCTCTCATCTTTCCCAACCGGAATAGGCAAGGGATTATGTCCCTGATCCTTTTCGATGATCCCTAAATAATTTGCTTACTTATCAGTTCCAATGCCTGAACTGCCTGAAGTTGAAACAGTCCGCCGGGGTCTTAATCAATTGACCCTGAATCAAAACATTACGGGTGGAGATGTGTTGCTCAATCGCACCATCGCCTACCCGTTTTCTGTTGATGAGTTTATTCAAGGAATCCAAGGTCGTGCCATTATGACTTGGCATCGTCGGGGGAAATATCTTCTCGCTGAATTATCTCCTGGTGCTGGCTACCTTGGGGTACATCTGCGGATGACTGGTCAATTATTATGGCTGCACCGTGATGAACCACTGCACAAACACACAAGAGTCAGACTATTTTTTGGGGATCAACAGGAATTGCGCTTTGTTGACCAACGCACCTTCGGTCAAATGTGGTGGGTTCCCCCAAAAATGCCGATAGAAATTGTCATGACTGGTTTAGCTAAATTAGCAGCCGACCCATTTGCACCAGAATTCACCGTTGAGTATCTGGCTGCTAAACTCAAAAACCGCCGCCGTCCGATTAAAACCGCATTATTAGATCAATCTGTCGTCGCCGGATTAGGTAACATCTATGCTGATGAAGCGTTATTTAAATGTGGCGTGTTACCAGAAACCTTGTGTACAGATTTGCAACCCCAGCAAATTGAACAGTTACGCAAAGTCATCATTGAAGTCTTAGAAACTAGTATTGCGGCTGGCGGTACAACCTTTAGTAACTTCCTCAACGTCAAGGGGATCAACGGTAACTATGGTGGTGTCGCCTGGGTTTACAATCGCACTGGGGAACCTTGCCGAGTTTGTCACAACGTGATTCAGCGAATTCGATTAGCTGGCCGTTCTAGTCATTTTTGTCCCCAGTGTCAAAGTTAGTTTTATAGGACTTACGTACAAAGGTTTTCTGTGGAGATTGGGTGCAAGGATATGGGATTTAAGGGTTTTAGATACACCCCGGAAGTCAAAATCCAAAAGTCAGAGAATTTTTGACTTTTAACTTTTGACTTTTGAATTGATGTTTTCCCTTCACCTCTCCCCAAACCCTTGATTTTTCATCTCACTGCGTAAGTCCTATTAATATAAAAATACCCGCAACCATTACTCATCGGTGAAAAGCTATGTCAGACACCACTCTAGCTGCACCAGATATTCAAATTCCGCCTACCCAAGCAGAACTTCCCTATGATGATGGTGTACCAATGGAAAGCGCCCGCCATAAAGCCCAAATGGATTTACTCATAGATGCTTTAATTCCTTGGTTGGAACAACGGGATGATGGGTTTGTGGGCGGAAATATGTTTGTTTATTACAGTCTGGCACAGGTACGAAACAAAGATTTTAAAGGGCCGGACTTTTTTGTTGTGTTGGGAGTTCCAAAGGGTGAACGTCGCAGTTGGGTAGTTTGGGAAGAAGGGAAAGCCCCAGATTTAGTAATTGAGTTACTTTCTGACAGTACAGCCATAGCTGACAAAAATGAGAAAAAACTGATTTATCAAAATCAAATGCGTGTCCCGGAATATTTTTGGTACGACCCTTTTCACCCCGATGATTTAGCTGGTTTTTCTAACGAAAAAGGTGTTTATCAACCCATCGAAACCAACGCTCAAAACCAGTTAGTGAGTCAATTTTTAGGTTTAGCCTTGCAATTGTGGCAAGGAAATTATAAAGGTATTGATGCTATTTGGTTACGCTGGGCAAGTTTGGCTGGAGAATTATTACCCACTCCTGAAGAAAAAGAACGTCAACGAGCCGAGAAGGCAGAATCTCAGCTATTACAAACTGCACGTAACTTACTTGAGACTGGGATGACAGTAGAACAAGTAGCTAATTTAACAGGTTTGAGTGTAGCTGAAATAGAAAGATAAAACTTTGCTTGATGAACTCGATGTGCAACTTATTTTTATAACCTCTTCCCGAAGTGGAAAGAGGCTATAGAATTAGGCGATCGCACTTACGCTTTAAATGTCAACACCGGACTTAATCTGGCTACGACATCTACCATTTGCGCTTCTACCTGTACATCAATCACCGACTGAATTGGCTTATAAGCTGCTGGTGCTTCTTCAATTCGCCGTTCTGCACGCAAGGTAATACAGTCTACTCCGGTTAAGCCCAGTTCTGACTCAGTTTGAGATGCACCTTGGCGACTCAAATCAAATCGACTCCGAATTCTACCAGCGCCATGCGAAGCTGAATTACAAAAAGCTGCATTGCCTTTGCCCACCATCAGATAAGAGTCAGCCCCCATTGAACCGGGAATAATCACAGGTTGTCCTGAATGGGCGGGACAAGCACCTTTGCGCGTTACCCATCCTTTACCTTCAGCTAAGGTGATATTGTGGGGTAAGTCGTAAACTAAAGGTGCTTCCACATCACCATAAACTTCTCGCAACCGCAGACGTAGCAGTTCTGCTAATAATAGGCGATTGATAAAGCCATAATTAGCAGCCGTCGCTTCAGCTTGGAGATAACTAGCAACTAATTCTGGATGGGAATGCACTGATAAAGGAAAAATCTGGGATTCTGGATACTTGAGACCTTTCGGCCAAGTTGCTTTCGTTCGGTCTCGCCACATTCCCCCAATGTACTTACCGACATTGCGTGAACCAGAGTGAATCATAAAGGCTAATTGTCCTTCTCTGATTCCCCAAGCATAAGCCAGGGAGCGATTTTCGATTTTTTCCACTTGTTGTACTTCAACAAAATGGTTGCCAGAACCAATCGTTGCCAGTCCTCCATCCCTTACCAGTCCAGTATCAGGAATTAATTCTTCTGGTGCTAACTTCCAGTCGCCCTCCATTGCACCACCTAAAAATATAGATTCGCTTTCCTGGGAAATCTGCTCCAAGTCTGATTTGACAAAACTACCCGTCGGCTGATCAAACATGGTATCTAACCAACCAAGAACACCATACTGAAATAATGCTTTCATGGTGTGGGCGGTCATGGTGACATCTCTTGTACCAAAGAAATAATCCCCCTTCATCCGTTCTACAAAGGAGTCCCGTTGAGCAAGAAATTTGTCAATGGTCAAATCGGCAACGTGTAACCGCATTCCACAGTTAATGTCAGAACCGACAGCATCAGGGATGACTTGACCAACCGTTTCAACTACAGAACCAATGGCAATACCCGCATCACCAGGATGAAAATCAGGTGTGGCACAGGCACGACAAACGCATCCGCCATTGGGATGACGCACATTTGCTAAATTAGCTAGTTGCTTCAGGGCTTTAGCTTCAATGGGAAAGCCTTCTGGTAATAAGACTTCAGCTACTGGTGCATCAGGAGAATTAGTTAAACGAACAGAATAAACACCATTAAAATAATTGACATTCAAACCTTGTCGTGCTAAAGCACGCAGGAGGCGTTGAAGATTTTTGGGCTGCATGAAAACTCCATGAGAGTCTGAAAAAGACCCTAGTTTTAAATTGATTGCAGAGACATGGGTTCAGCAGCCGCATCTCAAGTATTTTTAGGGGTTATTTTCCCAGAACTATGGGGAAAACAACGGGATGATTGTTAATATTTTGCCTATTTATTTTGGTAACACAGATTCTTGTGGTCTGGCAAGGGGGATATGTGAGGCGATCGCACTTTGATATGATGGTCATCGCAGCGATCGCACTCAACTAAGGCACAATCAACACTGGACAAGGAGAAAGATTAATTACTCTTGTTGTCACACTATCAGTTGCACCTTCATCCGTTAAGCCCAGTCCCCGACAGCCCATAATAATTAAATCCGCACCGATTTCATCAGCCACATCACAAATAGTAAAAGCTGGTTTTCCCTGTCTTTCTAGAATTTCAGACTGAATACCTTGCTGTAAGAATAAAGCTTGGGCATTTTCTAGCAGTTTGGCAACTACCTCTGGCGACACCATCGGATCAGGACTTGGTGCTTGTGTCTCTGTGGCGGTTTCCTCAACCACAGATAGCAAAACCAAGCGGCTACCGTACTTCTGCACAACATTAGCCACTACATCAGCAGCTTCTCGTGCTTCCCGACTTTGATCGATTGGAAATAATACTGTCTTAAACATATCTCTCCTCCGCACCCCAGACTCCGGTAAAATCTTGATGGTTATACTTTCAAAACGATAACAAAAAGGCAATCAGGAGGGTTTGGCTGTGTCCAAAAAAAGTTTAGCAAGTTTATCGGCGGCTGATATTTCTGGTAAACGTGCCTTAGTGCGGGTGGACTTTAATGTGCCTGTTGATGATCAAGGTAACATTACCGATGATACTCGTATCCGCGCTGCGCTGCCAACCATCCAAGATTTAACAAACAAGGGTGCTAAGGTAATTCTGGTCAGCCATTTTGGTCGTCCCAAAGGCGTAGACGACAAACTGCGTTTAACACCAGTGGCCAAGCGTTTGTCTGAGTTGTTGGGTCAAGAAGTTGTCAAGACTGATGACTCTATCGGTGATGAAGTTGCTCAAGCAGTTGGCGCTTTGCAAAATGGGCAAGTGCTTTTACTAGAAAATGTCCGCTTTTACAAAGAAGAAGAGAAAAACGATCCAGAATTTGCGAAAAAACTAGCCGCGAATGCTGACTTTTATGTAAATGATGCTTTTGGTACTGCACACCGCGCCCATGCTTCTACTGAAGGGGTGACTCAATTCCTGAGTCCTTCTGTGGCTGGATATTTGGTGGAGAAGGAATTGCAATATCTACAAAATGCAATTGAAAATCCCCAACGTCCTTTGGCTGCAATTGTTGGTGGTTCCAAGGTATCTAGCAAAATTGGCGTAATCGAAACTCTCCTAGAGAAGTGCGACAAGCTAATCATTGGCGGTGGGATGATTTTCACCTTCTACAAAGCCCGTGGTTTGAATGTTGGCAAGTCTCTGGTAGAAGAAGACAAGCTGGAACTAGCAAAATCTTTGGAAGCAGCAGCTAAGGAAAAAGGCGTTACCTTCTTGCTACCTACAGATATTGTCTCGGCTGATAAATTTGCTCCCGATGCCAATGCAACCACCGTCAGCATTGAGAATATCCCTGCTGATGGTATGGGCTTGGATATTGGCCCTGACTCTGTGAAAGTCTTCCAAGAAGCTTTGGCTGATTGCAAGACTGTAATTTGGAACGGGCCTATGGGTGTGTTTGAGTTTGATAAATTTGCTGTCGGTACAGAAGCGATCGCACGTACTCTTGCAGATATCAGCAAAACAGGTACAACTACCATTATCGGTGGTGGTGACTCTGTTGCAGCTGTGGAAAAAGTAGGTTTGGCTGATCAAATGAGCCATATTTCTACCGGTGGCGGCGCAAGCTTAGAATTACTCGAAGGCAAAGTTCTTCCCGGTATCGCGGCTTTAGATGAAGCGTAATTAGAAGTATGAAGTGTGAAGTGTGAAGTATGAAATTTCATACACCATACTTCATACTTCATTCTCACTAAATTGCTAAAAGCCTGACTATAAAAATTTCGGCGTTGCTGATTAGAGGCATGTTTTTTGTTTCGCGCAAAGGCTCAAAGGCGCGAAAAATGGATAGTTAACCTTGATAAAAAGGCTTAATCCATGCCGCATTTATGCAACGCCAAAATTTCTTCATTTCAGACTTTAGACTTCAGACATCAGACTTTTTTTGCCAGCCACAAGGCAAGATTACGAACATAAGTTTTAATATCTTCTACAGCCTGTGGCTCTTTTTTCATCCCATCTCCAGGCGGTTCATCAACAAAACTAGGACAGCCTTTGGTAATATCCCAGTTATAATCCACAAAATGATGAAAACTGGAAGTAGCTACTGTACGTCCTAAGTTATTACCTTGTGCATCTTGGTAATGATCAACTGCCACAATTAAATTAAAATCACGACCTGTAACTAAGCTTTTTCCTAAAGCAATTACCTGCGCCTGAGAATGACTAGGAGGTATACCAATACCGCCTTCGTGGGGATGGGCGGGGAAAAATTCAATCTTGCCTGATGGTGAATTGGGGTTTTTTAATAGTTCGTGAATTGGTTCAACAACAGTAATTTTTTGATAGTCGCCATTCGCCCCTGAATGATAATTGGGCCATGAAATATAAATTGTATATGGGTCATCTCGACACCAACGAGATTGATCAGGGTCGGGATTTTTGCTGTTGAAATAATGAATCTCGCCAATATCAATTAAATCGCACATAGAACAGCCCATATCTTGATGATCGCGTGTAGTTAAAACCCCGCCTCCGCGTCGGCGAAAAGCGTTAATTCCAGCAATATCTTTGGCTGTTAAACCATCACCAACATCTAAAGCAAATAACCAAAGTTCATCAAAATCAGATTGGTCAAGACTCCCTAAAATGGGATCATTGCCTTCTGCATCGGAAATGCGATCGCGTGCTACAACTGTAAATAAAAAATTACCCGCCTCATCTTGAATAGATGCTAAATAATCCCGGAGCATTGAGAATCTAAAAATGCTCCAGTCATTTTCAGTAGGGGGAATTGTGGTTTGTAAAAGAATCTTAATTGGTTCTGTCATACCCTGTAAAAACTGCTGACATACTCTACTTAACACACAATAGAGTATAGGACTTAAACACAAAAGTTGTCTGCTACAGCACTTGTGAAGTAGGTGAGGTACACCATGAGTATTAAGTAATGAGTAATAAGTAGTGAGTAATAAGTAGTGAGTAATAAGTAGTGAGTAATAAGTAAATTTCTGACTCATTACTTTTTTCAATCAGTTGCTGTACCTCATAAACATCTAATACCAATTTGAAAAATGATTGCGACAAATGGGTTACTGAAAAGCTCACCAGTAAGCAATTTCCCAATCCAAAATCCAAAATCTAAAATCCAAAATGGTATAATCTGCTGTAAGAATGAGTGTAAGAATTTTGAACACCTACACCCTTACACCCTGATACCCAGTTACTACAGATAAACTTTCTGTATAAATTCTGTCAGTTTATCTTGGCACGGAACCTAATAAAACCATAAGAATTAGTCGGTGTACCTTGTCCAGTCGCCGCAGGTAAGCTTGTTAGACTAGAATTTGTAACATTCACTACTACAGCCCCATTCGTATTACTTCCACAACTTGTAGGCGTAGATGAATCATTCGCTGTGTAAAAGGCTCCTCGATCTGAATCTGCGGCATTACTAAAATAAACAGTTGGTGTAGTAGAACCAACAGCCATTGCAATACCTTGGTTTCCGCCTGAAACACCATCATTAGGAGATAAACCATTAAATGCTGTAGAAATAAAAGTAGTATTCCCTGGAACTAAATCACAGAATTTCACATTAGTAGCACTACCACTACCGTTAGAGAGGAAATAAATAGTGTACTCTACCTCATCTCCTGGCTTGACATCAGTAGCACTGATCTTGCCTCGCAAATAACCACTCGGCCACTTAGAATCATTATCATCAGTACCCGCACCATCTACACTATCGTTTAAATCGGTACTATTAATGCGGGTAATGCGTTTTACTAAAACTATCTTGGGACTACCATTATTATTAACACCGACGCTGGTGACTCTAGTACCCACATTATCCGTATCTCTAGTTGGTAGATAACTAGGACATCTGCTGCTGGCATCGGTGCTAATTGTTCTTTCCCAACAAGCACTGGTGTTGGTATCATTACCATTTCTGGTTAAGCTAATCGATTGAGCATCAGCAGCATTATCAATGTTTGATTGATAAGTACTGTCCCAAAGATTAAGAGAACTAGGCGGAGGTGTGCTAATTGCATTACCAGAACCATAAGCAACATAATCAATAATTTGATTCTGGCTATCGTACAACCAGACATCATCACCGCCGTTAGTCAGTCGAGTTGAAACCCCTAGCCAATCTTGAAACGCTGCATCTGAAGCTTGAGTGTTGGAGTTTTGAGAACCTATCCAAATAACGGCGTATTCTCCTGGTTTTAAAGTTGTCCCATTGGGAAATGTGTAATTAAAGCTATTTGCTGTAGTCTCAACACTATTAACAATGAGATTACCATCTGCTAATTTGAAACCACTTAAATCAACAGTTGAAGAGGAAGCATTATAAAGTTCGATAAACTCATCGTTTGTACTAGCACTGCTACCTGATCCTGTTTCGTTATATAACACTTCATTAATAATAATTTTACCGGCTTGAGGCGAGACTTGATAAACATCAAAGCCAAAGTTTTGATTGGTGATTGCGCTTCCAGAAACAGTAACTGCTAGGTCATTAGGTGTACCCAAAGAAAATCCTACAGGAATGTTGCTATTGGCCGTATCAACTTGAATTTTATAACTACCATCTACCACACCAGTAAAGCTGTAAGTTCCATCTGCTTTTGTGCTAGTTACAGTGACAACAGAGTTATCACTGGCTTTGAGTAGTTTGACATTAATCCCAGCAGGTAAAGTTGGTTCGCCAGTATCAAAATCATCCCCGCGATCGCTATCTTGATATAAAGTACCTGAGATAGTTGCACCAAAGTCAACAATAGTTAATTGAGCGTTTGCAGCATTACTAGGAAAATATGTCCACAAATCAAGTCCCTTAGTATCCCCAAAAGAACCGTTACATTTGCTTCCAGCATTACCAGCGTTCCCCGACTGACCAAATTTTCTATCATTGTTTGTACTGTCAAACCCAGAAATAGGATTACTAAAAGCTGGGTTTGGTGGATTAATACCACAGAGTACTGTACCTGGTATACCAACATTTGTACCACCAACAGTGGTATATCCTCGGTCGTCATAAAATGCTTGGGTCAAACTGCCCAAACGAAGAGGCCCAGGTGGATTTAACAGCCTAAGAGTAGGGCCACCAGAAAAATTATTCTCTGCATCTAGTAAGGGAAAATGATATTCACCTCCATGAATTTTCACTTGGGCTTGATAGCCAGTACCTATAGGAAAATTATCCCCGCTATTATCTTTACCGTTCCAAGTAACAGACTGTGAACCAGAGCTAATCATTACCCCCCTCAGTACACGGTTTTGACTGTTAGTAGGGTCAAAATTTACCCCGTCCCGACTGATAATGATTTCGTAGTTACCCGGTACGTTGGTATTAAAAGAGAAAGTACCACCTGTGCCTAGAGAACTGGTATTTCCTGCCAGTGTACCTGTAAAGCTTAAACTATCTACGCTGGGGTCGGTTGGGATGGCAGGAATACCAGTACCATCAAATGTGCCATCGGCTCGGTAGCGATCAAGATATGAAAGTACCGTATCATTTGATAACTGATTAAAAAATGTAGGGAATTGAGGACGAGATAAGTTAGTACCACCTTCTCTCGTTGTCAGTACACTCTCTTGTGCAAGAATATTGTGATAAAGTGGCGTTTTCCCATCACTATCATAAAATCCTATTTGATTACCATAAAGTAAAAACCCATCTGGATCTGTACCTCTCAGTTCTATTTTGTAGCGGTAGCCATCTGTAGTGACTGGATAGACTGGGAAATTGAGAGTTCTGCCGTTACCACCCGTAAATAAAGCAAGATAGTAAGTAAATAATCTGGCGTTTATGTCTGTTGTAGAGTTTTGGTCACTACTGCGTACAGTGACATCCCATGCAGCAACAGTGCTTCCCTGACTAGCGTTAAAATTACTGCCACTGCTCAAGTTAATCTGACCAGTAGGAGCATTATTGGATATGTTATCTCCCACGGGGCCGTAAAATATGATGTCGTATATTCCGGTGGATGGTGCTTGGTAGTAGCAGGGCGTATATCCAGTTGTATTACCTGTACCAGAAATCGATTTCGGGCCTGCTAATTCCTGGGTACGAGATGAGATAAAACCCTGTCCTGTTTGAGTAGAACATTTAAAATCTGGTGTTGAGGGAATAGTTTCGCTCCCAATACTACCAGTGACATTGTTTCCTGGTTGAAAAACGACAATATCGCCATTATTCACTCTGACAGCACTAGAGCCTAAAAGAATGTATTCGTCTTTTTCGGCGTAGACCTTTAGGATGGTTCGTCGCTTAATTAGTCCCCCCCATAAATCAGTACGCCACTCTAGGTTAGCTCGATTACCCGTAGCACCACTGGGATACAGTGTACGGCTACCTTCCGCCTGAACAGGTTGTATCCACAGACCCAGAGCGCACAGTGAAACAGCCAAGTTCCCTAGTGATGTTCTACAACGATTAAAAGAAATTTTTTTAGTTGCTAAATATTGCTTGCTAAGTAATAAATTTCTGATCATAGTGGTTTTTCATATCTGGGAATGATCGAGACGTGTAGTTTCGCGTCTCTAAATTGATTTGCTTGGGACAATTAATAAAAATGATGTCGTGGATATTGCTAAGTATAATTACATAAAATTTATTGTATTTTTAATTAAAATCCCTGGGAGTTTTTACTTGAAAGTTTCGAGTTATTTTACTAATTACGGATAGTATGATTTGACTAGTGTTAACATGCCCAAAAAATTGGAGCGATCGCTTATCCAACAGAAACAAAATCCGAATTATCAGCCGCTTCATTGTGACTTACTAAACGACTAGATCGTAAGCAGTATTTTTACTGAGAATTATGTCAAATCATGGTTATTAAAATCCGCAAAACTTCTATTATCTAGAGAGCCAACAATGTCAAGTTTCTAACGCTGTGGTGGTGGGATTTTCTGCTGTCCAAAACCTTCAAATAATTCGTTGAGTTTCAAAGTTAAACCCAAATAAGGGCCGCCAGCAGAACGCACGCCGGAAAAATCTCGGTCATCAACTCTGCCAAAAGCATATCCAGCAGCTAAACGCAGGTTAGGCGACAAATAATAACCAGTTTCGACAACAAAGCCTGTTTCACTATAATTACCTTGCCCAATCCAACGCGCTTCTCCTACTAAATCCATCTTGTATCCCAAGCGGTAAGTAGCTCGCAATTGCCCCAAATTCACGCTACTAGTCCCAACTAAATCGTTAGCTAAGTAAGATGTACTGTTCCGCAAAGCATATTTACCGTAAAATTCCCATTGCCAATTGGGTGCATAAATAGCTTCCAGAGCAAAAGTATGGTCTGTAGAGCCTGTACCACTACCTAACAAAATCGTGTCAGGAATCACGGCTGGATTTTCTCGGTATTCATAGCGTAGCAAAGCATTAAATTGATCATTGCTGGGGTCACGGTAAGCTAAACCTAGTTTGAGGTTCACTGTATCACCCAAACCCGTGAGTTTTTGATTGGCTGAGTTTGCCTGTTGATAACGTGCTAAGGCTGTGAGTGCTGGCGAAATTTTCCCTGTGGCTGCTGCTGAAATTACTGTATTAGAACCACTAGCAGAAGTGCGATGCTCATAACGCGCACTGGCTTGAAACTCAGGGTTATCACTGTATTCTAAACCCACACTGTAGCTATCGCCACTCTCAAAACCTATAGATGAAGCGGCTTGGCCGACTGTGAAAGGTTGGGCGTATTGTTGTCCTGCGCCGGTGCGGTTAAAGAAACTGCCAAATACATGTTCGTAAGCCAGATTCAGCCGTAAACCAGGAGCAATTTTCCAACGGTTATTTAGGCCAATAGCACCTTGAGTTGTGAGTTGGTTAGCACCTCCTAAAATTGAGTAACGAGCAGTCAAAGTTGTGTCTGTGCCGAGTTTATGCTCGCCATTGATACTTAAACTGGTGATGGAATTGCCGCTTTGTTGACCGCTACTGTAAAACTGTTGGGCAAGACTGACATTCACACCAGGGATAGCAGCCCAATTCAAGCCCAAGATGGTACGGTCTGGATAAACAGTATCGGCACTGGAAGAGAGTGTGAGTTCATTTTGGGCGGCGAAGGTCAGGTTTTTGGCGATGGGAAAAGTCAAACGCGATCGCAATTGATGGGAATCACTCGTTAAAGCATTCACCGGAATCCGATCTTCTCGATGGCGATGAATCCAATCAACGTCAACGGTAGCCTTACCTAAACGTTGTTGAATCCCGGCAGAAATTGTTGTCAAGGAGTTATCAACTTTACTTCCTGGTGTAGCTTCCGAACGTTGTGCAAATAGTTCTTCAAAAGTATCTAGCGGTTGGGGTGCAATTCCAAAGTTATCTTCGTGGTCATATTGCGCCCGGAAATTCGTTGTTTGCGAAAGTCTCGCTGTGATTTGTCCACCATAGCGAGTTTGTCCAGGTACAAAACTGATGGTGGCATTATTGGCAAAGCCTGTATCAGCAAATCGATAATAAGCACGTCCTTGAATAGTCTTGCTAATTTGTCCCTCGGCTTCTAAGCGGTAAGCTGCACCACTGACTTTACCAATCACCTCCGAATCATTCGATGAATGAGCATATTCAGCAATTAGCTTGCCATTACCACCTAAAGAAATCAGCGTATCTGCACCATACAGTTGAAAGTCCCGCATTCCTTGATTTTCTTGGATAAAAGTTGCACCTAACCAACTTTCTTGATTCAAAGTGCGGGAAAAATGATACTGTAATCTACCTGCATAGATATTACTGTCAGAGTCTTGACTGTCATATTGATAGCTCACTACAATGCGTCGGACTAAGACTTGTCCAGTACTATCTATATCTGTACGAAGAATCGGTTCACGAAAAATTAAAGTACCGCGATCGTAATCAATTTCGTAGTCTGGGCCACGACTGAGTTGTTTCCGCTCTAATACAGTACCAGGACGGTTGAGTTCTTCTAATTCCAAAAAGACATTTTCACTACCAGCGATGACTAACCTTCTGGAAAGGAAGTAATAACCACTGGTTCCATCAGGCGCAATAGTATCTCGTTGAAAGCCTTCGATATTGTTACCATAAAAGCCTGTAAATTGAAAATTTCCAAAATTATAGTTAGTTTTAAAGCCGTGGAGTTGACGAGTAATAGAAGTAAATTGCTGGGATGTCCGGGCAAACTCTTCTGTGTCATAATCACCCCACATGAAATAATCAGGAGCCGCATTAGGAATTTTTGAGGTGCGTTCAAACCGCAAAAATACACTATCAATTGAGGGTGTAACAACGTCGGTGCGAGAACTATCGCCATAAACAGGATAGTTCTGCTCGTTAAATTGATAGTTTCTAAATAGGCGATTGTCGCAGTTACAATCTTCGTTGAGAGTGCGGGAACTATTATATGCACCTGTAAACAACCATTCGCCGATTGCACCTGTGGCAAATATCGCTGAGTGAAAATCTAATTGCGTGCTGGTATCTTTGTCAGGACGGACAAAATCTCGAAAACTACTGTAGTAATCTGTACCTCTTGCACCCAAACGGACATCAATCACACCAGTTAATAAACTTGGACGCAAGGCTGTTTCAAATTGCAGTTGGGTAAAGGCTTCTAAATCATTGGTTGTGGCGCGAATGCGGACGGTTTGGGCTTTTAAATCAGACCGCAATCTGGCGGTAAACTCCCCAGCTTTCGCTTCTACCTGAAATCCTGGTTCATCAGGTTTGAAGTCCTTTCCGATTAATTCTCCCGCCGTTGGTATTACGGTCACAACAGCATCGCGGTTAGAGCGATTGCCATTTTCATCGATTAATTCACCACGGATAGTTGCAGTTGAACGTCCATCAGCCGGAATACGGGCTTCTAGGGTTTCTAGTGTGAGCTTTTTTGGTGTACTCCGCACTACTACCCGTACTTTTACAGATAATTCTGGTTTACCTACTTCTTGTGCAGAGATGATATTTTCTCCGGCTTGGAGTGAGACACCATACCATGTCTGTGTGACTAAATTGGTCTGACTATCCGTTTCTGTCCGTCCAATTAATGAAGCATCTACCAGTAGGCCGTTAACGCGCAATTCTATTTGACTATCACTCGAAAACTGCACACTCACGTTCGTCGCCGGAATATCCACCACACTATCAGTAGAGGGGTTAAGAATTTTGATAGTTGTGTTTTGATTCTCTACAGATGCCGCAATTTTACGTAACTTTTTAGGAATTTGAATATCAGTAGCAGGTTGAAATGGTTGTATGCCGGTTGTTACTAAAGGAGGTTCAACCGCAGTTAGTTCGTTGTCAGATATTAACGAACTATGAATATGATTGTCTTGGGTTGCAGGATTTGGCTGAGAAAGTTCATCAACTTCTTTGGACACATCCACAGAAGTTTGATTATCTGCTGTGGCTAAGGTAGAAGCTGAGGGAAACTGACTCTTTTCTGTTTCTGGCGTGGATGTTTGGGCTTTAACGACAGCTGGATACAAAACAACGCTGATTGCACTTGCTACAGCACCCATCAGCCTGAGATTCAAGGTAGTTACACCATGCACTTGAGGTTTCATACTTTATTTACTCCTGCTTGCTGGGGGTGACAGCAAAGTTCATTCTGACTAAGCCGCCAGGTTCCAGACGTACCCAGCGAGATTGCGTATTACGTTCGCGGAATTTGTGGTTGGGGGCTAGAGTGTAGCCGGGAATGCTGCTGAGGTCGAGTACTCCTGTATGGCTTCCTGGCAAAACATTGGCGACAGAAAACAAACCATTGGGATCTGTGGTGATGCGATTACCGTTTTCTAGAAAAATTACGGCATTGGGAATTCCTGGTTCGCCATTTTGCTGTTCGCCGTCAAAGTTTTTATCTTCAAACACACGACCGATAATTGTGCCGCAGTCAGCCACAATCCCTGGACGAATGACTAATTGGTGAGTTGCAGGGCCATCCTTGGCAGCTAGGTTGTTGTCAGTTCTAAGTACACGAGCGATCGCACTATTGCGGCCAGTCCCCCGCACTGCATCAGGTGTGAGTTGGGCAGCGTAGGCAATATTGACAACTGTTTGAGATGGAATTGTGACATCTGTGCGGAAGGTAACTGTATTACCATTGCGCTCTGTAGTAATGTTAACTGCTTGACCATTTAACTCACCACGCACAGATTTGTTAATGAAATTAAAGCCTAAAGGCAAGGTATCAGTGACAACTAAGTTATTTAAAGTAGTATCAGATAAGTTTTTCACTGATATACGGTAAATAACTGTATCCCCTGGTTCCGCCGTGGCGCGATCGCCTGTTTTAATAATCTGTAATTGCTGTGCTTGACACATATTAGTGGTCAAGGCAAAAGCTAATAAATCTAGCCCCACTACCTCTGCATTGGGTACAACAACAACGCTATCTTCTACTCTGGTTTCGCCTGTAATTCGGATTGGTTGACCATCTAAAGAGGTAGCAGCATAACGCACAATACTGTTATTACCTGTACCTGTGCGATCGATGATTTCAATTTTAATCCGCCGTTGTTGGTATATAGAATTAGCTGGAGGATTAATAACTAAAATATATTGTCTCCCCGGATCAGTTTGGCCTCGATTGGGGTCAAGTAAAAAATTATAGAAACCGGCTGGATTATTAGTAATCGAAAAGGGATTACTATTCTCGCTATTGGGTGATTTACCACCAGGAATATTGTTACTCGGAATATCAGGAATTTCGGTACGGGTTAAAGAAAGTAATTGCCCTAATTCTGTTCCTGTAGGGTCAGAGGGGTTAGGTTCATATATACCTACAGAAAAACCCGTGTAGTCTGCTAGGGGTGTACCCCCACAACCTAAAATCCTTCCTGATGGGTCAACTAATGGGATAGGACTAACTTGAAGTTGACTAGTAATTCCTTGATATGGAATATTTTGACCATTATCTTGATAAGTATAAGTATAAGTAGCTTGGTTAGTGAGATTAACCACGCGAGTATCTTGCGCGGTTACTACTATGGGTGCGTTAGTATGCAAAAAACTAATCAAAAAAACTATTTTTGTTAAACCTTGGTTCCAGTTAATACCAAAGGTTATCTGTTTTTTTTTACAAGGATGACTCATTGAATTAATCTCCTCATAAACGCCATAATACTTGTTAATAAAAACATTTATTGATAAGTTGAATTTGTTGTCGTTTAAAAGAAGCCTGTCAATGACTTGTTGGTAATTATCCAGTCAAATGAAGTAGTAAAAATAGACCGATAATGACAGATGACTAGTAAATAAATCTTGCCCAAAAGCGGAACAAAAATTATCAGTTAGCGTACCTGATTTTGATAAGTTAATTTAACTGTAGTTTTTGCTGCTACCAAGGGAATGTTTACCCGGATGTGAGTGTAAGCAGTTGCAGGTGCTGGTTTGGTTTCTAATTTGCCGTTTGGTAGAGTAACTTTTAATGTGGGATTTTCAACAAAACTACGTCCGCCGTCAATGCTGTAGGTAATTTTGGCATCACCAGTAAAATTGGCAGATTTTAAAATATAAATCATTCCCTTGGGAATGGGTTGATTGAGTGTAAGATTTTTTAGTGGGCGATCGCTTGTATTTTGCCCAGTCAAGGTATACCGTAATATATCTCCCGATTGTACTACTGCTTGCCCTTTTAATGCTTGCCAATTTACCTTTTGCTTACCTTGCTGATCTTTAAATAAAACCTGCTTTTCTGCTGCCAAAACTAACTTTAAAGCCTGTGTTTTTTGTGGAGTTTGAGCAACGGCAATGTTAAATTTTTGCCAATGAAATACCCCTGATAAATTAGTTATAAAAGAGGCTGTGGTCAGCAATAAACTTGCTCCTATCCCAGCCATAAAAATTTGTTTCATGTTCATCACCCTGATAAATTACTGTTAATTAACCTTACGTTGAAAGATAAATGTTCCTGTTTGACCAGGTGTAACTGGGGCAGAGAGAGTATTTACATACTTGGTGATATCTGTAGCCGCAGTAGTACCACTTTGTTCACTACCAACAGTATTAGCAAGAGTACCACCGAAGAATTGAATTGTTCCTGCTGCCTGAACTGAGCCAAGAACATGGCTTGTATCAATTACGTTATTGGTAGGTGCATTGTCTACCGCCCAATTATTAGGAGCTAAAGTACCATCTTCCGTAATTACCACTTTGGTAGCATTTAAAATTACATTATTGTTACCATTTGCTGGCTGTGGTTCAGAAATATTTTTGTATTGAATCACGTACTCAACAATATTTCCCGGTGCAGGTTTTTTCGGTGTTGTACTCAAAGTACCATCCGTACCTTGAACTGCTGGCCCAGTTCCTTGTAAAATCCGTGACTGTTTAATTAGTTGCAAGAAACCAGTGTAGACACGATCAATAGTGATGTTTGCCACTTCGTTGTTGTTAGACACACCATCACCATTAGCGTCAATAAATGCCGTGATTGGTACAGGGAAGCCGCGTTCCAAACCAGGATCAGTTGAAAGTGGAGTACCAGCAGGCAAATCAACAGTGACGGTATAGCTAGATTGAGTATTTGTTGCCAATGCGCTAATTTGTAATGGGTTAGTAGCACTGATAGGGTTGCCTGCCGCAAAACCAGTGCCACTTGTAAATGTAAAGACTGTGCCGTTGTATGTATAAGTAGCGGATGAAGAGCCAACAGTTATCGTTACGGTTGTACCGTTAGGCAAGTGACTTGGGGTAGCTGGTGGTGTAGGTAGTAAAGATATATTGGCTACCAAACTACCTGTATTGAGAATAGTGTTAGTAAAAGTAACTGCGTTTGGATTAAATGTTGAACCAGGAGTTAAGCCAGCCGGAACATTGGAAGACTTGTTTGTAAAATCATCATTATTATTATTCGGGCCTACTGCGTCAGGAAAACCATTCGGCCCGTTGACAAGTGAGTTAAGGCTGATTGTAAATACGTTGGCTTCACCATCAGTGCCTGAACCAGTATTATTACCATTGGTATCAGTTCCGGTGTTGTTTAGATCAGTGGGGTCAGTTTTTGGATCAGTAATATAACCATCAGGTACGACATCTGGTAACTTATCTGGTACATTATCCCCATCTGTATCTACGTTTCGTGAGGGTGTCATGTTATTCGGAGTCCCATCAAAGTTGCTGGGATTGATATCACCAGACTCGTCAAATACAGGAGCATTTGTCTCTGGTGTTTTACCGAAGACTTGCGCGATGTTGGCAATGGTTAGAGGTGCAGTCTGTCCTGTTTTAACTTTTACCTGAATAGAGAAGTTGGTTGATTGTGCATCCGCAGCAGCAAGATAAGTAGATGTGTTGCCATCTACAGTAGTTTTTGCAAAACCGATGCGGGTGACAGTAGATAAATCTGCTGGCGCTGTGGTTGTCCAGGTAGCAGCGTTAGCAGATGTAGTTACAGGAGTAGTAGAGTAAACTACAGTCCAACCAGTGGGAGCAGTTGGTATTGCTGCTAATTGTGTCCCAAAAGGAATAGCATCGGAAACTAAGATATTGGTGCCAGTAAGACCAGGTATAACAGAACCAGCTAAAGCTGAGGGAGTGATGTTTTGACCTGTGTTATCAGTAGACCTAACTTGTAAACTCAAGCTGTAGTTGATAGTATCGTCTGTAATATCAGTTGGCGTATTGCTATTGCTATAAGTACCGCGAGTTTTGAGTATGGTAGCCAAAGAATAGTACTTCGGAGCAATAGTGATTGTGGCTGCCGCACTGCCTTCTACTACACCGTTAGCAGGTACACCTGTAACTTCTCCTTGTGTGCCATCTGCATTGTCCACAGTGTAAATATCTCTAGCATCATTAATCGATCCGGCTCGTGGAGAGTTAGAGTTAGTCTCAGCAGGGTTAGTTTCCCCTAAAGTCACTTTAATGGTTTGTCCAGGTGTTACTCCTGAATTTACTGTGACTGGGACTCGTACTTGTATCGTGCCATTAACTGGTATGGAAGCTGTAGTGAAGCCACCAGTAGGAACATCTGTCCATGTTGTTCCATCAGTGCTGTATTGTAGTGTGCCTTGTGTACCTGGCCCTGTAATACCAGCCTGGGTGGGAATTTGGAACCGAGTCGGGTCGTTACCGATGTTGGTGATAGTAAAAGGAAAATATATCAGATCGCCTGTTTGAATAGTTCCACCGTTGTTATCTACAGGTGTACCAGCTTGAACCAAAATACCAGCTACTTCTGCTATGGAGATAGTAACGGTGTTAGAAGTGGCATTGATGGGTATATTTGGATTATTGGGATCTTCGTAGGTGGCTGTAGCTTGGTTATCGATAGATGTACCAGCTGCGGTTGGCGTAGTTTGAGCTAACACTGGGGAGACCAAGAAAAACCCGTTAGCTAACAATACTGTTGCTACTACAGTATTGTATAATTTGCCGTTTTTAGTCTTGTGAGTTGGGTAACGAGATTTCATTGGGTGTAGTTGCTAAATACGGTGCAGTCTGATTAATTTCGATAAGAGTTGATATAAATGCTGGAATTGAATTCTTCCATTCCAATAGTGATGTAATACTAATTAAATATAAGTGACAGATTTTACTTACATTTTGCTTGATTTACTGACACTTTGGCTATTACTTCTTACACAAATATTGCGTAACAATAACAACCTTAAATCAAGCATCTGCAATAAAAAAACAGTCGAAATACTGGTATACCAAAAATTCATACTTAAATTTACCCAGTATTATCAACGATATCTTAATTAAAAAAAATACATTTTTTTATACTTAATTAATAAGGTATTACCGTAATACTGAGTGTTCATCAACAATCAGAAAGATATTTTTATTTTTTCAAGGAATTTTTGTGCGTAGACAAATATCCGACTATTTTTATCGGGTATGTTTGACTGGTATTTTTACTCGTGTTACTATCAAGCGACAGTTGACGGACAAAACAGGGAAAGCGATCGCTATGACTCAGGCAATCTCCAAACATACCCAAACCACCACAGCCACATTAGAAGCGTTGAAGTGTAAAGAATGTGGTGCAGAATACGAACTCCAAGCTAGTCATGTTTGTGAGTTTTGCTTTGGGCCGTTGGAAGTGAAATACAACTACAACAATATTCGCCTGAGTGTGAGCCGCGAAAAAATTCAAGCCGGGCCAAATTCAATTTGGCGCTATCGTCAATTTTTACCTGTTGCAACTGACAATGTAATTGATGTGGGAACTGGGATGACTCCTTTGGTGCGTTCCCAACGTCTTGCCCGTCGCCTGGGTCTGAATAAGCTTTACATTAAAAATGATGCCGTCAACATGCCTACCCTCAGCTTTAAGGATCGGGTAGTTTCAGTTGCTTTGTCTCGCGCTAGGGAACTAGGCTTTACTACAGTATCTTGTGCTAGTACTGGTAACTTAGCAAATTCTACAGCTGCGATCGCGGCTCATGCTGGTTTAGACTGCTGCGTATTCATCCCCTCTGACTTAGAAGCAGGTAAAGTTTTAGGTAGCTTGATTTACAGCCCTACACTCATGGCTGTTAAAGGCAACTACGATCAAGTAAACCGCCTCTGTTCAGAAGTTGCAAATACACATGGTTGGGGTTTTGTAAATATTAATCTGCGTCCTTACTACTCTGAAGGTTCCAAAACTCTCGGCTTTGAAGTCGCTGAACAACTGGGTTGGCAATTACCAGATCATATAGTTGCGCCTCTGGCTTCTGGTTCGCTGTTTACCAAAATCTATAAAGGCTTCAAAGAATTTGTCGAAGTTGGCTTAGTAGAAGATAAAAATGTGCGGTTTAGTGGCGCACAAGCTGAAGGTTGTTCGCCCATCGCTCAAGCATTTAAAGAAGACCGCGACTTTATCAAGCCAGTGAAACCAAATACAATTGCTAAATCGATCGCAATTGGTAATCCAGCAGATGGTGTCTATGCTGTCGAAATTGCGAAGAAAACAGGCGGTAATATTGAATCAGTCACCGATGCAGAAATTATCGAAGGCATCAAGTTGCTGGCAGAAACCGAAGGTATCTTTACAGAAACAGCAGGTGGTACAACCATCGCTGTGCTGAAAAAATTGGTAGAAGCTGGCAAAATTGATCCAGATGAAACTACCGTTGTTTATATCACTGGCAATGGTTTGAAAACTCAAGAAGCAATTCAAGGTTACGTTGGCGAACCATTGACAATTGATGCCAAACTCGATAGTTTTGAACGCGCCCTAGAACGTTCTCGTACCCTAGACCGCCTAGAATGGCAACAAGTTCTAGTTTAAAGGTAAAAAACAACAAACCTAAATTTCCCACTTCATACTTCACACTTCACACTTCCAATATGGCTGTTACTGTTTTAATTCCAACTGCTCTCCAAAAATTCACAAATAGTCAAGCTACCATCGAATGCACAGGTAGCAGTGTCGCTGAGTTGTTCGATTCTTTAGAAAAACATTGTCCTGGTATCAAAGAGCGACTGTGTGATGAAGCAGGACAACCACGACGCTTTTTAAATTTGTATGTGAATAGTGAAGATATCCGCTTTTTAGAGGGAATAGCTACATCGTTGAAAGATGGTGATGAAGTGAGTATTGTACCTGCTGTTGCAGGCGGTTGAGCCAATAAAATGTAGGTTGCTCAAATCGGTACAATATCCATCTACAAAAATAGCGAACAACTGTTCTTAATTACTCCCCTGTTTGTCGAAATTTGCTTGTTGCACCAGGAAGATACCCCACCCAGGGTATTTTACTGGTGCATTTGTTTTTGTAGACAAAGATAGGTCAGGCTTCTTTCCTACTCCCTGGGTACATAACTAGATTCAGGAATCAAACCGTATTCCTATATGTTTAAAACAATTAATTCACGACTTGGCTACCATGACTGCGGGGATCATCTTGCGGTTTTGGTGCAACTGAGGTGGAAACTTTAGAAGTTTTACCACTAGCTTGGGCATAAGGTAAGGGTGTACCAGCCACTAACGCCTCGACATTATTAGCCATGATATTACGGGGTATATCACCGATCGCCTGGGCCGTACTTTCTCCATCTTTAGTTAAAAATATAAAATGGGGAATACCATCTACGCGATATTTCAACATTTCTGGCAACCATTTGGTGTTATCTACGTTCAGCATGACAAAATTAGCTTTGTCGGCATACTGCTGTTCTAGTTCTGCCATATCTGGTGCCATTTTTTGGCAAACAGTACACCAGTCAGCGTAAAACTCCACGATGGATGGTTTACCGTTACTCACAGCAACATCTAGGGGTGTGGAGTTTTTCGCCAACTCAGCCACAGAAATGGAATTAGTTTCAGTTCTTAACCCTAAAACAAGGGCAACACTCAGGGCGATCGCTACTATTACAATTAAGAAGTTTCTTAAACGCTGCCCAAATTTAGATTCTGGCTTGGTGGGAGTATTAACGGATGCTTCTGTAGTCATAGCAAATTTATTCATACTTATTAACTATTGCCACTTTTTAGTTTATCGCTTTCTTTTTATCTGTCCGCCTCTACCTGCTTAAACCTGTGAAAAAACGAGTTACTTTAACATTTCCCAAGCGTGCTATTCAAATGCCTGTAACCTATGTACTGGCAAAAGATTTTAATGTAGCTGCCAATATTATCCGCGCCCAAGTCGCCCCCAATCAAATCGGTAAATTGGTGGTGGAACTTTCTGGAGATATTGATCAGTTAGATGCAGCAATTGAATGGATGCGATCGCGTCACATTGGTGTATCTTCCAGTTTGGGAGAAATTGCTATTGATGAAGATATCTGTGTTGACTGTGGCTTGTGTACTGGGGTATGTCCCACAGAAGCACTGAGTTTGCATCCAGAAACATATAAATTAACATTTACGCGATCGCGCTGCATTGTTTGTGAACAGTGTATTCCGACTTGTCCTGTGCAAGCAATTTCTACTAACCTTTAACTTAAGGAGAATATATCGGCGGTGACGCTGCGATCGTCAATTAACCTAGTCTCAGCCGGAGAATCATAAACCACTAACAGCGAAGGCGCTCCTAAAATATCTTGAAATAAAGTCATTCCCTCAGCATGATCATTGCGATTTCCATAAGGAATTTCTTGCACAAGCTGTGGATAGTTGAGCAGATTTTCTGAAGACTTCACAGCATTTTGCCAACGATAAACTTGCACTGGGCCATCTAAATCCATTGTTGGCCCAGCTAAAATTAATAAATCTTCCCCATCCAGACACAAATCACGAATTCCTAACCCATTCAGCCAAAGGAAATATTTTTTGTATTCTTTCTTTTCTTCACCAATCGGCATGAGTTTCAGCAATCCAGGACTGGAGTTTTGTAGTTCAATTTCCAGAACTATTGCCCAACCTCGTAATACAGGGCCACGCAACCCTAAAAAAAGCTTATTTTGATAAATAGCTAACCCTTCAATATCAAAACCATTGTCTTTACCGGGAATTGCAGCTTGAATAAATGCCCCCAAATGAGGGTCATTTACTAAAGCAGACATTAGTAAATTGCCTTGTTTTGTGATTTCTAATTTTGCCGAAGTTAACTGTAAATTTGCGTCTTGTGGGTGTTGACAAGCAGAAACTAATTTGCCATCTATCAAAGGAATTCTGCCTAAGATATAACGATTAGGTTCGGTTTCAATTTTTGCCAGTCTCGAAACATTTTTTTGATCAGACTTGTCAGGTTTGGGTTTTTTGCGTTTGTAACTATGGGAACCAACTAACCATAAATAATAATCTGTATACGCCAATCCTTCAATATCAATTTCTTCGTCTTCTGAAGCAGGTAATTTAAGAAAATCTGAGACTTTATATTGTTGGTGTTCGGCAAATTTATTTTCTTCACTCAAAGTTAGTCTTTCCAAGGTAGAAGTTTCATCTGAGCCTAACCATAAATGTTTATCAGGCGTTAACATTACTCCTGAAATATCCGTTCTGTATTCTCGAAAACTTTCAGTAAATGTGAGAATAACTTGCTTGATGATCTGTGAGTTTGGCATTTTTATGATGAATATTTTTTGTGATTCCAGTAACTATCCAAGATAATGACAGCCATTTTAATCAGTATTAGACAAAAATCTCTATAAACTCACTTTATTTTTAGATTCATCTCAAAATAATGCTAATATTAATACTCATCATTATAGTTATCAAGTTTAAAAAACTATCTGGAGATAGATGGTTTTTTTAAACTGATGCTAGTATGCAATAACCCTAATCAGTAACTAGTTGCTATTAATTATGAAACTAGCCACCAAACCCACAGTCAAAACACTAGGCGAATACGCCTACCAAGCAATTCAAAAGCATTTTAATAAAACTTTAAAGTACGAAAAAACTGTTAAAAAAGATGAAGATCCTGAAGCATTACATCAAATGCGTGTAGGGATGCGCCGTCTCCGTACCGCAGTCAGTCGGTTTGATATTGTACTAGATTTGCCAAAGCCAGCAAGTGATAAAAATATTGGTAAAATTGCTCGTCGGCTAGGTAGCCTCAGAGACTTAGACGTACTCAAAGAAAGTTTAGAACAGCTTTATCAACCAAAACTACCACATAAGGAACAAAAATCTCTACATAAAGCTTTTCAGGCTTTAGCAAAACAGCGAGAAGTTGCATTAGCTGATGTGTTGAATACACTCAAAGATGAGCCATATAAATCTTTTAAACAAACATTAGAAGACTGGTTAGAAAAACCTCATTACCACTCTTTAGGTTCTCTGCCAATTCAGCAAGTATTACCAGATTTACTCTTACCAGAAGTCAGTATTTTCTTCCTCCATCCAGGGTGGTTAGTGGGAACTCAAGTTACCGAGTCAGAATTGAAGATTCGCAGTGATTGGCAAGCTGAAAAAATAGAACAACATTTAACTAGTAAAGGTGAGACGATTCATGATTTACGCAAACAAGCAAAACGCTTGCGTTATCAAATGGAATTATTTGCTGAATTATATACAGACGCTTACACAGGCTACATTGCGGAAATAAAAAGCATACAAGATATTTTAGGAAGCATTCAAGATAGCGTGGTGATGGGAGATTGGCTGACAGAAATTTTTAAGTCAGAATTTAACACTCATCTGCCTACTTTAGCTAACTTATTAGCAGAACATCGTTACCAATTATGGCAGCAGTGGCAACCGTTACAACAAAAATACTTGATAGTAGAAAATCGACATAATTTTCATTTAGCCATCTTGCAGCCAGCGTAAAACTTTGGGAATGATTTTTTCTGTTACTAACGAGGAGTTAAACTAATAGGAGCTTCAAGGGATAGGACATAAACACTACTTTGGGGAATTTGTACAATCCGGGTGTTTTCTGCGGAACGTAAACCTGTCAACAATCCTACAGCACTGCCTAACATAGCTCCTCGATCAAATTGCTCAGGATCTCCTTGGCTGATAAAGCCTAAAGTACTGCCGCCAATTCTCCCCCAAACCGAACCATTTTCAACTGCCTTATCATTAGCTCGCACATAGGTAATGGTAGTACCAGGAATCACTTGACTAGAGGCTTTGATGGTAACAATTTTGCCGTTAATCACTAAAGACTGTGCTATAATCTTCGCCCCGCCTTCTTTGGGTTTTAAAACTATACTGACTGGGGTATTTTCAGGCGCGATGATATTGCCTTGAGCATCTTTAATGGCACTAGCCAAAGGAAGAGTCAGAGGATAATCTTTCTTCTGCCCAACATCGATGGTAACAGGTGCAGGAAAAGCCACAATAATTGCAGTATCTTGAGGAATGGTAATTTCAGAACTGATTGCTTGTGGTTGCACAGTGGGAACTGGTTGAGCATAAGTAGGTAAGGTAACTGTACCTAATAAAGAGATAGAACAAGCAAGGCTGAGTAAAAGATGTGTTTTCATAACTGTTTTCCTTTGAATGTGAGTGTTTAGTGTGTGGGTTTTATCCCTTCACTCAATCAATAGGTTTGGGGTTATGAGTTTATGCAGCCTGTCAGACTATTACAACAAGTAAAAAGGCAAAAGGCAAAAGGCAAAAGAAATAATCTTGATACCACAAGACTTTTAGCAATTCTTTATGGTCACTGAGCGTACTTGTACTGAGCGTAGCCGAAGAGTGGTTTGTTTATTTACGCCAACCTGTTATCTATCTCCCTTGTCTAGCTTGTCCCTCGTTTGATATCTCAAATAGAATTGCCATATCTTCCATCCAGCTTCTAGCGATCGCTGCCGAATTTCTGTATTCTCAATACTACATTGAAATAAGAATGTAAAATACTTAGATGCGATCGCCACAATTATGCAGCTTTTACAAGTTAAGCTGGATAAGAGTAGCGATTGATTGCGCTTTTTATAGAAAAAATTCTGTTAGTTTTTATTTTTAGCTTGAGAACCCCGGAATGCTAGACAGCATATTTGATTATCTCCACTTTCACTTCAGCGTCGAAGCCCCTATAGTCCTGTTAATTCTGGTGTTTTTAGAGGCAGTGCTTTCGGCTGACAATGCGATCGCCCTCGCTGCGATCGCGCAGGGATTAGAAGACAAAGAACTCGAACGTAAGGCGCTGAACTTTGGTTTAGTAATTGCCTACGTGTTGCGGATTTCCCTGATTTTGACTGCTACCTGGGTACAAAATTTCTGGCAATTTGAACTGTTAGGTGCGGCTTACTTGCTGTGGCTGGTATTCCAACACTTTACCTCAGAAGAAACAGAAGACTCTCACCATCATGGGCCGAGGTTTAAAACTGTTTTACAAGCCATACCTGTAATTGCATTTACAGACTTGGCATTTTCATTGGATAGCGTGACAACCGCGATCGCAGTTTCCCAAGAAAGATGGTTAGTCTTAACAGGTGCCACCATCGGAATTATTACACTGCGATTTATGGCTGGCTTGTTTATTCGGTGGTTAGATGAATATGCCAACCTCGAAGATGCAGGTTATGTAACTGTGGCGTTCGTAGGTTTGCGTTTGCTCTTAAAAGTGATCAACGATGATTTAGTGCCACCAGAATGGTTAATGATCACTGCGATCGCCCTGATTTTAGCTTGGGGCTTTTCTAAACGGAATCCCGCCCCATTACCCCAAGCTGAACCGGAAAAAACCGAAGTCTCGAAATAAGGAGGCAGGAGTCAGGAGGCAGTGGTTCGGCTACGCGGTAATCGAGCGAAGTCGAGATTCACCAACCGGAGGCAGGCGGCAGAAATGCCGTGTTTTCCTACTCCCCACTCCCCACTCCCCACTCCCTACTCCCCAAAATTATTCGTGCAACCAAGGGAAAATATGTGGTTGCCAATTAACTAACTCTTCATCTTTAAACCACAAAGCAACTTCCTGCTGTGCAGTTTCGGGAGCATCGGAACCGTGAATTAAGTTGCGTCCAATATTGATCCCAAAGTCGCCGCGAATTGTACCTGGTTCTGCGGTTAAGGGATTGGTAGCACCGATGATTTTTCTCGCCGCCGCAATCACACCATCACCTTCCCAGACCATCGCTACAACTGGGCCAGAAGTGATAAATTCGACTAAGCTACCGAAAAAGGGGCGTTCCCGGTGAACACCATAATGTTGTTCCGCCAATTCTTTACTTACTTGGAGAAACTTCAACCCCACCAGGGTAAAACCCTTAGTTTCAAACCGACGGATAATTTCGCCAACTAGTTTACGTTGTACGCCATCAGGCTTAATTGCTAAAAATGTGCGTTCCAAAGCTGTCTCCCAAAACTTAATAAAGTTTTTATCTTGTCAATTTTCTTTTGTCCTTGGTCTTTTGTCCTTTGTCAATAGTCTAAAAACGAATGACCAATGACAAATGACAATATTGACGAATGACAATTGACCAATCAGAGTTTATCTCAGAAATCATCACTAGGTGCGTATCCATTACCAGATGAATGCGTTAAATTGTTTATTCGTGGGTGAAACACAGAGGTCAGAAATGGGTGTTGAGTCAACTGCTACATCTGATGAGGTGGTACAACTACCGTCAAATGGTCATAAATCTGAAGTGAAAAATCACAAACAAAAAAAGTTATTACCACCAAGCACTACCGCCGGCGATTTACCTCGCGCTTGGAAAATCGAGGATAGCGAAGCACTATACCGCATTGAAGGATGGGGACAACCTTATTTTTCAATTAATGCTGCTGGTCATGTGACTGTTTCTCCCAAAGGCGATCGCGGGGGTTCTCTTGACTTGTTTGAACTGGTCAACGCCTTAAAGCAAAGGAATTTGGGGCTACCCTTGCTGATTCGCTTTTCTGACATTTTAGAAGACCGCATTGAGCGGTTAAATGCTTGTTTTGCCAAAGCGATCGCTCGTTATAACTACCCTGGTGTTTATCGTGGGGTGTTTCCTGTCAAATGCAACCAACAACGGCATTTGATTGAAGATTTAGTCAAATTTGGTAAACCCCATCAATTTGGATTAGAAGCCGGTTCCAAGCCAGAATTAATGATTGCCCTGGCTTTATTGGATACCCCAGGCGCATTGCTCGTTTGCAACGGCTATAAAGACCGGGAATACATCGAAACGGCAATGTTAGCCCAAAGACTAGGCCAAACCCCAATTATTGTTTTAGAGCAGATTGAAGAAGTTGATTTGGTAATTGCGGCTAATCGCCAGTTAGGGATTAAACCAATTTTGGGAGTGCGTGCCAAACTCAGCACCCAAGGAATGGGACGCTGGGGAACTTCCAGTGGCGATCGCGCCAAGTTTGGTTTAACCATGCCCGAAATTATCGAAGCTGTGGATAAATTACGCGAAGCCGAGTTAATCGAGTCTTTGCAGTTATTACATTTCCACATCGGTTCGCAAATTTCTGCCATCAATGTAATTAAAGATGCCATCCAAGAAGCCAGCCGCATTTATGTAGAGTTGGCGATGTTGGGAGCAGACATGAAATATCTCGATGTTGGTGGTGGCTTGGGTGTAGATTATGACGGTTCTCAAACCAACTTCTACGCCTCGAAAAACTACAACATGCAGAACTATGCCAACGATATTGTTGCAGAGTTAAAAGATACCTGTGCGGAAAGACAAATCCCCGTACCAACACTGATTAGTGAAAGTGGACGGGCGATCGCATCTCACCAATCGGTACTGATTTTTGACATTCTCAGTACCAGCGATGTCCCCCTCCATCCCCCCGAACCCCCACAAGAGGGAGAATCACCAATTATCAATTACTTGTGGGAAACTTATCAATCAATTAACAAAGAAAATTACCAAGAGTTTTTCCACGACGCAACCCAATTTAAAGAAGAAGCCATCAGCCGCTTTAACTTAGGCATTTTGCGTCTACGGGAAAGAGCCAAAGCCGAGCGTCTCTATTGGGCTTGTTGTCAAAAGATTTTAGACATTACTAGACAGCAAGATTACGTACCCGACGAGCTGGAAGACCTAGAAAAAATCATGGCTTCCATCTACTACTCCAACTTATCAGTGTTTCAATCAGCACCAGATTGTTGGGCGATCGACCAGTTATTTCCCATTATGCCTATCCACCGCCTTGATGAAGAACCAACAAGACGGGGAATTTTGGCAGACCTCACCTGCGACAGTGACGGTAAAATTGACCGCTTTATTGACCTGCGTGATGTCAAATCTGTTTTAGAACTGCACACCTTCCAACCAGGCGAACCCTATTACTTGGGAATGTTCCTCAATGGTGCGTATCAAGAAATCATGGGCAACCTGCACAACTTGTTTGGTGATACCAACGCCGTTCACATTCAACTCACACCCAAAGGCTACCAAATTCAACACGTCGTCAAAGGCGATACTATGAGCGAGGTAGTCAGTTATGTGCAGTATGACTCCGAAGATATGGTGGAAAATATCCGCCAACGCTGCGAGAAAGCACTAGAAGAAAAACGCATTACCTTGGCAGAATCCCAAAGGTTATTGCAAACCTACGAGCAAAGTCTCAGAAGATACACCTATCTGAACAGCTAAAGGTTAGGGATCAGAGACTAGGGACTAGTAGTGTACCAACCCAAAATTGCTACGTGGAGGTAAGCTCTTGTGCAGGGGAGCAGGGGAGAAACTTGCAGTAAGTCTTTTCCCCCTGCCCCTCTGCTCCTCTGCTGACCACAACGCAAAGTTTCCTTGGCAGACTACTAGAGATTAGGGGAATTTTTTTGGGATTAATCCAAAGTTACCAGCCCCTAGCCTCTAGCCTCTAGCCCCTAGCTGGTGCTTGTCCCCAGCAATTCTTCAATCGCTTGTCGTTCTAGAGGTGTGTGGACTGGTGGTGCTTGACGCGCATCAGTAATTAGCCAGTCTAAAGCAGCAGCTTGCACATCAATAGATGCGCCTGTTTTATCCACGCAATAACGACCAAACACCAACTTGTCAACGAGACGGACACCAGGCCCCAAACGTGACCATTCAAAGATGACGCTGTTATCTACAGTTGCGCCACTGCATATCCAACAATTCGGGCCGATCATCGCTGGCCCAACGATTTTCGCTCCATCTTCAATTCTGGTCATTCCACCAATGTAAACTGGGCCAGTGATATCTACCTTGTCCCAATTGATTGCCACATTTAAACCAGTGTAGATGCCAGGGGCGACTTCATGACCGGGAATTTGGACGTTTTTAATTTCACCTAGTAATACACCGCGAATTGCTCGCCAGTAGTCTGGGACTTTACCAATATCTACCCATTCAAAATCCATCGGAATCGCGTAGAAAGGCGCACCAATTTCGACTAATTTGGGGAATAACTGACTACCGATGTCATATTCAACCCCAGAGGGAATGTATTTAAATACTTCTGGCTCAAAAATGTAAATCCCTGTGTTGATATTGGTGCTGAGGGCTTCTTCTACTGAAGGTTTTTCTTGGAAAGCTTTGACACGTCCCTCTTCATCAGTAACGACAACACCGTAACTAGAAACTTCTTCTAGGGGAACAGATTTAGAAATGATTGTGGCTATAGACCCTTTAGATTTATGCCACTTCACAGCTGCTGTTAAATCCAAGTCAATTAAAGCATCACCGCATAATACTACAAAAGTATCGTCAAAAAACGGCGAGAAATCTTGAATCCGCCTCATTCCTCCCGCCGAACCAATGGCTTCCCCCACCAGTTTACCGTCATCAATTTTACCTTCAAAAGAATAGGCAATTTGTACGCCAAACCGTTGACCGTCGCGGAAATAGTTTTCAATTTCTTCAGCTAAATGGCTAACATTGACCATAATTTGGTCAAAACCATGTTGACGCAAAAGTTCCAGTAAAAATTCCATCACTGGCTTTTGCAAGATAGGAATCATTGGTTTGGGAGTCGTGTAGGTAATGGGACGAACGCGAGTACCCTTACCCGCCGCGAGAATCATCGCTTTCATAAAATTTGTTCCTCAACCACAAGCCAGTTTACTTTCAACGAGTAATACTTAATCATCAGTTTTAATCTCTGTTCTAAGCAACTCCTAGAATCAGGGATAACAGTAATTTACTGGTTATTGCAACCATAGCGAGAGATAGGCTACAGGCTTAACCCGCCGCAAGCGATCGCTAATATTCTAAATTTGCTAAAACTTAAAAAAATAGCTTTGGTATCTCTGTGTAACTTACATAATTATTTTTAATCTGAACTAGTAATTTAGTTTATTGGTTGTTCTACGGATTTTGGTATGTTAACTGCATCTGTAATCAGCCGAATTTGGATTTCTTGGTAAAATTCCGCTTGAAATAGTTCGACTTTAGATTGAGCCGATAACAACAGTAAAGCCCAAAACACACCAACTAAGTGGCTGTGTTCTGACTCATGGTGAGCATTATTTTGTTGTGGTTGCTGGTTTTGAGACCATAATTGTACAAGCTGTTCCAGGGTGACATAACTTTGTTCTTGAAATAATTCTTGGGCAGCATTACGCAGTAACTCCTCCAGTTCTTGAGCAACTTCTGTGAGATTTTCTTGGTGAGCTAATTCTAGCGCCTGCCGCATTGTACGGACACTAGGCTGGCGCTTCACCCGCGCTGGCTTATCAACTTTTTGGACGAGTTTTAGCTGATTTGCCATCAGCTGCAATTGTTCAATTAATTCTTGCAGGGTGACACGTCGCTTAGGCGGTGGCATAGCCGAGGGACGGCGGCGTAGCTGTAACTCTAATGGCAATCGACGCTGATGAGAGAAGCCGTTTTCCAAATCAGTTATGCCGTCATCTTCTAAAATTTCTGCGACATCTCCAGCTGTTGACCATTGCATCAAGGTATTTGCTTTGAATAACACCAGCATTGATGCCGACAAAAAAGCTTGGCCAGATTGAGATAAATCGGCTTCATAGCCTTTTGTTGTCGCCTCCGGTGCCATAAATTCTAAATAACGGTCAATTACCTCTATCACCTTGACATCCCAAGGGTCTATTTCCCCCCGTTCAGCTTGGTCAATGAGGAGTGTTATTGTCTCTAATAGCTCGGAAGCATCCATTCTGATTTCCGAATTATGGAAGGTGTGATTTGAGGTCGGTGAAACAAATCCCAGCAAGATACTCTAGTTAATTTAATTATTTATGGACAAACTAATATATCATTAGGTTTTTATACTGGTGTTTCAGCAAGATAACTTAATAGTCATTTGTCATTTGTCATTAGTTCAGAGTGCTGTACACTGAGCGTAGCCGAAGTGTACGTGCTGAGTAAAACATTCTTCCCCTGCCCCTTGTCCCCCTTGTCTCCCTTGTCCCCTGCCCCTACTCGCCGAGCGTTCGCGCAGCGTCTCCGTCAGGAGAAGTCGAGGCGCTACTCCCTACTCCCCACTCCCCACTCCCTAATTTATCCGGTCTTCTGGCGGGTCGTGGGAAATGGTGAAAGGTGAGACGAAATTACCTCCTTTGTTGGTTTTGATGGCATCAAATGTGCCTTTAATAGTGCCAGCGATGGGAACAGCCACAAGTGTACCTAACAATCCCGCAATTTCAAATCCAATCAAAATAGAAATAAAAATCCAAATGGGGTTGAGACCGATAAAGTCACCGAGTAATTTGGGTGCTAAGAGATTATCTTTAATTTGTTGCATAATCATTGCAGCGATCGCAACTTGCACTCCTAACCAACCGTTTTGCAGCATTACTAAAATTGTCACCAAACTAATGCCCAAGGTTGCCCCAATAAAGGGAATCAGTTCTGATATGCCGATAACTATGGCAAACAATAAGGCAAAAGGCGCTTTCATCACAAGAAAAATCGGGGTGAGAGTCACTATCATGAATAAGCCAAGTAGCAATTGACTCAAGAAAAATCTTTGAAAATTTAGCTGTAGAGATATCGTCAAAGGTACGCCAATGTGAGATGGCAAAAGATTGATTAAACCGAGCCAGACGCGATCGCCATACAAAAGCATATAAAATGCCAGTACAACCACCAGTACAATATTTAATAAGCCCGATAGCAAAGTCCCAGCTACACCCACCGCTCCAGATGCTAACTGCTGGACTATGTTTTGTATACTGGCATTAATTTGATTACTCAGTACTCGTAAATCTAAAGGTAAACGGCGCTTTTGGGCAAATGCTTCTAGTTGTTCTAAGTTGGTTTGACTTGCAGTTAACCAATCAGGAATTTTATTTAACAGTTGAATTGTTTGGTCAATCACGATTGGGACTAAAGTCACACCCAAAATGACAAACAATGTCAATGTCACCAACAACACTATGATGACTGCCTGTGTCCGAGTGATGCGGGCGCGTTCAAAAAACTTCACTGGGTAATTCAGTAAAAAAGCTAAAATCGCCGCAACACTAACAATCGTGATGGGATGCTTAAAATAGTTGAAAAGTATTGATAGCAGCCCAACATTGAGAGCGATAATCGGGCCGCTCAAACCGTAGAATAACAGAGTTTGCAGAGAGGCTGAACGGCGCATTGGATTTAATGCTTGAGACGGTTCGGAAAGAAATTTGGGCAACTGGCATTGATACCAGCCATGATTTATAGATATTTTTAACTAAGCCCTGTATAAGTGTATCTGTTATAGAGGAAATACATAACGATGAATACCACCATAGCTGACCTCCGCAAAGACTACACATTACAAGACTTAACTGAAACTGAAGTTGACCCTAACCCATTTATACAATTTAAAAAATGGTTTGAGCAGTCATTAGCAGCGCAATTGCCAGAACCCAATGCCATGACTTTAGCTACTGCCACACCTGATGCTAAACCTGCGGCGAGAATGGTGTTACTCAAAGATTTTGATGAACGAGGTTTTGTTTTTTTTACTAATTACGACAGTCACAAAGGACAAGAACTCGCAGAAAATCCTCAAGCAGCTTTGGTTTTTTGGTGGGCAGAATTAGAACGCCAAGTACGAATTTGTGGTCATGTAGAAAAAGTTTCGGAAGCAGAGTCAGACAAGTATTTTGAAAGTCGTCCACCTAATAGTCGCTTAGGTGCTTGGGTTTCTCATCAAAGCGAAGTTATCGAAAGTCGAGAACTGCTAGAAAAGCGAATGGAACTGTTTCAGAGTAAATATGAAAATCAAGAAGTTCCTCGTCCGCCTCATTGGGGGGGTTTAAGGGTCATTCCTTCCGAAATTGAGTTTTGGCAAGGTCGTCCTAGCCGACTACACGATCGCTTGCTTTATACTCTTTTAGATGATGGCAGTTGGAAAATTGAGCGGTTGTCGCCTTAGAAGTAGGGAGTGGGGAGTAGGGAGTAGGGAGTAGGGGTAGAGGAAGAATGTTTTACTCAGCACTCACACTTCGACTACGCTCAGTGTAAAGCACTCAGCACTTGCCGCATCAATCAAAAACGTACTTTTCCGCTACTTTCCAATAGCGGGAAAAACGCTTTAAATCGATATAGCCGTCATACTCAAAAAATGGTTCTACGGCTAATACTTCTAATTTCACAGAACGTTCTATGTCATCGCAGATATCATCAAATCTCGGACTTGGGCTTTCGGCTGTCACCACAAAATTAGCATTGTGTTCTTTAGCAAAGGCTAAAATTTCTTGGGCAACATTGCCGCGACGAATTTCTACTGGCAACTCTAGCAAGCATTCATAAATAAAGGCGATGCGTTTCAGGCTTAATTGCCATTCTTCGATTAAAGCATCGTCCCATACCCAAATTGCTGGGGCATCAGGGTATTCTTGAAATGCGGGGTTGGATGGGCTGAGACAGTCGCCGTGTATCCAGATAATTGGTTTATTCATGAGAACTGCCTTGAAAATGGGTGTAGGGGTGTAAAAGAAGTGTTTGTATAGCCCCAGACTTCAAGTCTGAGGGGTTTATAGGCTTTATTTTTTCCCTTTTTTGCCATGCTGCCAACTTTGGCTATTTGGCTTTTTGGTAAATTCCCCTTTGGGAAATAACTTCTGTTCTAATTCTTCGTAGCTACCTTCAAAGTCACAATGTCCGTACAGTGGGCATTTTTGACAATAGACACCTTTGGTATAGCGTTCTAAATTCTCGCGGTTGAAAAAATATGGTTTATGGCTAAATGTGCTGGCTACCCATTGCCAAGACATATTATTACTGGCAGGATCACCATCTAAAAGATGTTGCAAAAACCATTTAGCCCCGGCTTGCCAACGAATACGCCGCCAATGAACGATGTAAGCCGCTAACCACATCCGCCCGTGGTTGTGTAAGTAGCCAGTTTCTCGCAATTCTTGGCTGAAACTGTCGATACAAACTCGCCCTGTACTACCTGCTTGAATGTCTTGGGGTAGTTCTGGGACGTATTCTGAGACTGTGTAACCTGTTTTATATTCTTCTTGGTCTTGCCAGATGCCATCACCTAGCTTGACATACAATCGCTGCCAATAATCACGCCAGCCTAATTCGTTAATTAGTTTGGTAGCATCTTCTGGATGTTTGACGTTATCAAGTACATATTCGCGGATTTCGGCTAGACTTAACACCCCATAGCGAATGTATGGTGAAAGTTTTGTAACTGCGCCTGTAAAAAAGTTACGGGTTTTGCTGTAGGCGGCTGGGTCTACTTTTTGTAATGCTTTTTGGGCTGCTTTGCGTCCGCCAATAGTATTACTAATATGGTTGTCACGTTCTGCGGCTTGGGGAAATTGTTCGCGCAGATACGTTATCAATTCATCCCGACTAGTAAATTTACGTAGCATGAATAATAATTCAAGTGTATTAATCCCAATTGTAGAAGACTATGAATGAGTTACTTCAACACTCTCATTCAGTCTGCGGATGAGCCGTGATAACTCACGAATGATGTTGACGGCAATTTCGGGAGTTTCTTCAATTGCGTCATAAAGTTGTTCTTGTGTGAGTTCTAAGCATTCACAAGGTTCGATGGTGGTCGCAGTGGCAGAACGGGGCTGTGTATCAAATACTGCCATCTCGCCAAAGTATTTTCCCTGTTCTACTTCTGCGAGAAATTTATTACCAATGTGGACTTTAACTCTACCTGATACCACTATATAAAGCGATCGCCCTTCTTCACCCTGTCTAAAAATTGTATAGTTTGCCGGAAATGACAACTCGTGCATGACTGAAGTTAGCCGCACGATAAAATCATCCCGCAATTCTTTAAAAATCGGGACTCGGCGCACAAATAATAATCGGTCAACACTACTCAGCATAATTAAGAGTTAAGATACACCCACACAACATAATCGGGCAGTTTTGGGATTTTTGAATATGCGATCGCCATATTAACCGATAAAAATTGTAACTATAGCAGAAGGCAGTCCCGATGAGACAAATTTCATAACTAAGTATAAAGGAGGGTCTAGAGGCTGGAGGCTAGTTATCAGTTTTGGAGAAACGCTGTATAAAATTATACTAAATCAAAAAATGATTGCGACAGATGGATGGCTCAAAAGCTTACCGATCAACCCTTACCTAATCCAAAATCTGTCTTGAAAAGTTTGCTCAAGTCGGGGAACCCGCCCACGCAACTTTTCGCAAAATCTAAAATCCAAAATCCACAATGGTATTAGACTGTGTACGCTTTTCTCATATTCTCCCTTTTATTTGTAGCAGGTTTTTTCTATTTGATAGCAATCCATTGAGTCACAGGAGCCATTGCTCGCCAGCCTAAAAATTTACCAATGGGTTCTGCTCGTTGAATGGCGATGCGGGTAAAACTGCCACCAACTTTTTCATACCATTGAAATAAGGTTTGCTCGCCTTCGATGGTGACAACATTGGCGACTAAACGACCGCCAGAAGGTAGTGCTGTCCAGCAAATATCAAACAATCCGGCTGCTGTCACGCCACCACCAATAAAAATCGCGTCTGGTGTGGGTAAGTTTTGCAAAGCTGGGGGTGATTTCCCTGCAATAACTTCTAGGTTTGGTGTACCCAAAGCGGCGGCGTTATCGGCAATATATTGCAGTCTAGATGAATTTTGTTCAATGGCGATCGCTCGACACCGGGGATGAGTCCGCATCCATTCAATGGAAATGGAACCACAACCCGCGCCGACATCCCACAAAAGTTCCCCTGGTAAGGGTGCTAATGTTGATAAAGTAATTGCCCTGACTTCTCGTTTGGTTAATTGTCCGTCATGGTGAAAGGCATGATCTGGCAATCCTGGTAATCTTGGTAAGGCTGTAACGTCAATGTCAGCCAGACATTCAACGGCGATGGTATTTAAGTCAGCAATTTCTGTTTCACTCCAAGCGGCGGCTGTACTTGCAATTATTCGTTCATGAATGCCACCTAAACGTTCTAGAACAATCATTTTACTTTGACCATAGCCCCGATTTTTCAGGATTTCTGCCACAATTTGCGGTGTTTCCTTGTCGGCGCTCAAAATTAATAACTTGGCTTGGGGATAAATATAAGCCTGAAGCAAACTTGCGGGACGACCACACAAACTGATAGTTTCGACTTCTGTTAATGACCATCCCAGTCTGGCGCAGGCGAGGCTAAAGGCTGAAGGTGCGGGAATAATTGTGATTTCTGAAATGGGAATGTGTCGAGTTAAAGTCACACCCACGCCGTAACACATAGGATCGCCACTGGCTAAAATGCAGATTTGCTGACCACGACGGCTGATAATTTCGGCGACTGATGCACTAAACGGAGAAGTCCAAGGAATTTTCTGGCGCTGATCATCACTGGGAAGCATCGCCAAATGCCGATCGCCTCCGATAATAACTTCAGCTTGGGCAATTATAGAACGGGCGATCGCACTTAAACCCTGTAACCCATCTTCGCCAATACCTATAATAGAAAGCCATTTCAATGTTTTATTCCCCAATCCTAGTTTGAGAGTGCTGAGTGCTGAGTAAAAATTCTACTACCTAGTCAAGAGTCCCTTTTTGATGTTTGGTTGTGAGATTTTCTCATGAGTAGCTGACTTAATACCAATTCTCCATGAAGATGCACTTAATTTTTTGACGAACCGCCAAGAACGCCAAGAGCGCCAAGTCATTCAATAATAATTATTTAGTGGAGGCTTACAGAGATTTGATATGAGAAACTTTCTTACACAAAAGAATACACAAAGCTACTGCCACACAGGCGACTTCCGCCAACAAAAATGCAGCGACGGATGTTATACCAATTTGCTTGATTAAGAGTGAAACGATCGCAGTTCCGCCAGCACTCCCACCCAAATATAAACCTATACCCAAGCCAGCCTGAGTTACAGCTAGTTTCCCTAACACCAAGGGAATGATGCTCATCAAGACTAAACTTAAACTTATCCCAAAAGTCAAAATTAAAGCGATCGCCAGAATCGAACTATCATTTAATACTGTTAACCCCATCAAACCCGTCATTGTTCCCACACCCAGCAACATTGACTTGTTTGCACCTAAATCTGCTGTCCAGTCACCTAAAGGTACAGATGCGATCGCAGAAACTAAGAGTATTTCCGAAGCAACAAATTCTACTGACAATCCAGGTAGCTGAGTTTGCAACTTTTGGGGAAAAATGCTAAATAACAAGTTAATTTCAAATCCTGTCGCTAAACCGATGATAAAAATTAGGAGTAATAATACAGAAGGCGCAGTCGTCGATTTATCTGGCTGAATTGCAGCAATCAAAGTATGTTTGGGAGTGAATAATTGCAGAATATATGCACCCAAAACTAAAGCGATCGCACCTAACATAAAGGTAATTGACGCACCCATACTATCAAGTAAGGTGTGTAATAAAGGTGCGATCGCTCCCACTGTACCAAATATCAGTACTAAGATGGCATTAACTTGGGGTAATGCGGTTGTCGGGACAAACTGAGTTAAAAGTGCGATCGCCGGGCCGCGAAAAATAATCATCGCCATTACCCAAGCTGTCATCAGTACGGGAATGATCCACCGCATACCTGCGGGTAAATTGTAGTCAGCCAACAACGAAACACTGACAAAAATCACCCCAGCTAACAGCACTCCCGTACTAATCATTGGTAAGCGACTACCCAAACGTTGCTGGAGGCGATCGGAAATTCCCCCATTCAAAGGTTCAACCACCGCAACGATTAACCCTTGCACAATTCCCAACCAACCCGCTAATTCAACCAAGTCTAAATTTTGCAATATCCTTGGTTGATAAAAAGCGTACGCCATCCAACAGAGGATCATAGCTACTAATAAAGCAGCTAATCCCCAAACCTGTCGCCATAATATTTCCCGGTTGGTGTTGCAAGAGTTAACCATGATTCTGCCTTATACCCGTGGAGTGATTTTAAGACAAATTCTTCAAGATAAATCGCATTTAAAATTGCATATTTTAGAAAGTTTAGAATCATTATTTTGTACAATTTATCACTTGCAAATAAAACTAATTTAAGTATGTCTGGGTGAAATTACTAATAACAACTCTTGGACAACTAGCCTTTAACTATCTTAACAACATAGTAATTATGCCAGTTCACAAATTACTAGATGTTATTTAATGCACAATCTATAATATCCATATTTGGGGAAATTCCCGGAAAATATGTCGTTGAAGAATAATTTCAACTATTTTAATTTTTAACCAAATATAGCCACATTACATAATTTATATAATCCAACTGAGTATATAATCAATTACCTGAAGATATAATTTATCGGCAGAAATCACAAAAATATCATGTTAACTTAAACGTAAGTATACCAGGATTGATAACTTATATTAATGACACCATAATTATTGATTGAGTTATCTGTATTAATTACTATATTGACGATATACCCATAGTTAAGAATTCAGGAGCCAAAATCTAAGAGTCAGAATGGTGAAATATTTAGTCAAATCCCTCTAAATACGCCATATTGTTGAATCTAGCACCCAGTTTTTCTCTCAAATAGCAAAATATGGATAAATAAGTAACCACGCAAAATTAATTACAGTCATTGCGAGCGAAGCGAAGCAATCCCAGCCCTTGCGATTGCTTCATTTCGCTTCGCTCCATTCGCAATGACTTTGTGTAATTAATTATGTTTAACTACTTACGAATATCTCCAGATACTCAAAAGCGTACTGGAGAAATAATCATAAATTATGGTCTTTGCAGAAATCCTTTTATTCTAGTTGAAGTTATTGTAGATACAATTACAACTCCACTTAGCCCATATCAACAAATTTCAAATCTAGGCTGACTAGCTATTTTGTAATTTTTGTCTGCGGCGTTGGTACAAGAACATACCACCTACGGCTAACATCCCTAAAGTAACACTAGGCTCAGGAGTAGCTTGAGCTTGAGAAAACTTACCTTTACCCAGGTGAAATGTGTGGTTATCAGATTCAAAACCACCACCCCCAACTTGAGAAAGTCTGATTTCGTCAAAGTTATCGTCTTTACCGTCAGAGAAAAACTCAAAGAAGCCGTTCTTTTGGTTATTCATATTGATACCAACAACGGTAGCAATCTTATTCAACTGCTCGAAGTTCCATTTCGCTACTGTTACCCCGCCTTTAAGTAGTTCAAAAGTGTTACCACCACTTAAAGCACCTGCATCCAAACCAAAATAGTTGAAAACGCCACCACTTTTGGCTTTGATGCTGACAGAGTTATTTGCAAATACTGCTAAATATTTGCTTTGGTTGACTTCACCATTTACACCAGCCGGAGCCCATTGATCATTAAAAATACCTGTACTTCCAGGGCTGGTCGCATAGCTACCTTGAGAGAATGTGTACTCGACTAGATCGTTGCCTTTAAAATTTTTGTCATTGACATTATTGAAATCAACAGTGACAAAATTACTGTTGTTAACACTTTCCGAGAACGCACCTTCATTTGTAACTTTGGGTGTTCTGTAAGCACCTGCGGTGTAAGTCAAGCTAATAGCATGGGCAGAACCAGCATAAGCCACAGATGCGATCGCAGATGTCAAAAGAAGAACACTACAAGTAATTTTTTTGAGAGACATAATTTAATTTGTTCCTTACTAGCCGTTTCATGAGTCAATTTTGCGATTAATTTCTCACAAAACAAAGGATACAATTACGATATTTTATTCAACATATAAAAAGCATAATTTGGTATTATTATTCGTTCATATCTAAGTAAGTTTAAAGTAAAATCATAAAAAGAATATGAAAAACTCTTCATTTTTAATGAAAATCGTATAATTACGATTCAACAAATTTTTATAATTAAAAATCTCGTGTTGAAGATAGCAGTCAAATAAAGATATAGACAATTTTGGTGCGTAAGTCCTGAAATAATAAAGACGCAATTTATTGCGTCTCTACAGAATAATGTGGTATGGCGATGAAGTTTTAGATTCTGAAAGGCTATCTCCCGACAACCAGAGATTTTTCTGGCTGTTCTTGTAGATTAATGCCTGATTTTAGCTGCTGACAAAGTTCATCTAATTCTGAATCTCGTTGCTTAATAATCTGTTGTGCTAATGTTATTAATCGAGCAATATTTTCTGGACTAGTATCATCCATATCGTCATTAGCTTCAGTTAACTGTCCTTGGAAACGATAGTATTGTTTAGGATAACCGTCAGCTTGTGGTAACATCTGCTCTAATTGACAAGCTACCGACTCACTACTACCATCCAAAGTAATACTCAGCAACGGTTGTACCCACTGAACCAAACCCCAATTTACAGCTTGATTGTAATTATATTGACGAAGCAGAGAGCCTGTACCTAATGAAACTACGAGAATATCATTGATAGTCAGGGGTTTTTTGTCAGGGTTTTGGGGATCAGGTCTAGCAGATGAAATTAAAGCTTCCATAATTGCCAAAGATGTAGGATTATTGGCAAATACACCACCATCCACTAAAGCATAGTAACCGCTTTTCTCGCCGACAGTATCAATTTTATAAGGTTTGAAATAAGTTGGTGCAGCAGAAGTAGCCATTCCTGCTTGCTTCATAGTGTAACCATCACAAATTTTGCGGAAGTTTTCGCCTAATTTTTGGTTTTTGACATTATTGACAAAGAAAATCGGCATCCGTAATTCAATATCATAGCTAGTAATAAACAAGTCAGTTAGTGCTTTCTTGAGGGCAGTATCTTGCAAATATTCTGTTAAAACTTCGTCTCTGCCTTTGGAAGAATATTTGGCCTTGACAATATCATCAAGTTTGAAAGTTTTTGCTAGTGTAGATTCAGCAAAAATCCGCTTTCCTTCTTTGCGATAGATATTATTTAAATCTTCCGCCTTAAAATGTGGTTGATTGGGATGATGGGGATGAGGCTTGGTTAAACCAGCAGATAAAATCCCCCCTGTAGAGGTTCCAGCAATTAAATTAAATAACTGACAAATTGGTTTACCTGCACGTTTTTCAATTTCCGCCAGAATAATTCCTGGGATGATACCGCGAATACCACCGCCATCAATCGACAATATTTTGTAGCGATAAGCCATATAAACTCCTTTTTTGGCTGTTTTTTGCGAATCAAGCAGCCAAACTATCTGTAGATGTCTCCCATAATATAGTTGCTATAAATACTATGCGTCCAGTATTATTTCTAACCGTTAACATAAAAACAGAGACCTGAATTATTCAATAATCCAAGTCTCTATTTTTGATTTTATTAATTCAGTGTTATCGGTCAGAGGATCATAAATTCAGGCACAAATCTCAAATTCTTCTGCCTGCTGTCATAAGTTACAGTGTTAAAGATTGGGCGTTAGTTTCAATCAACTTCGCCAAGTCTTGCAGGAAGGCGGCGGCGTGAGCGCCATAAATAATGCGGTGGTCACAGGTGATATTAACCTGCATTTGTTGGCGTACACCAAACAAACCATCAGCAGTAGCAACTAGTTGGGGACGAGCCGCACCGATCGCCAGAATTGAACCTTGTCCTGGTGGTAAAATTGCATCAAAAGTATCGACACCAAACATCCCCAAGTTAGACAGGGTAAACGTACCACTGTTGTATTCATCTGGTTGTAATTGTTTGGCGCGAGCGCGGTCTACTAAAGATTTCCAATTGCGTGAGAGAGAATAAATATCTATCATGTCTGCATTCCGCAATACAGGTGTTATCAATCCTCCGTCATCCATTGCCACAGCGACAGAAATATTAATATCAGAATGGTAGACAATTCCTTGCTCAGAATAGCTGGCGTTGATTAAGGGATGTTTTTGTAATGTGACTGCAACAGCTTTCGCCAGTAGCGCAGTCATGGTCACGCCTTTTGATTTAATTTGTTTGTAAAGCTTATCTAAACCATCGGTGGTAATGGTGTAGCCGACACGGAAAACAGGTACAGCTAAACTCGCAACCATACCCCGTACTACAGCATTTTGCAGAGTCGTGAAAGGTACAACTTGACCAGAAACTGCACTGCTGGCGGCGGCGGGAACTGGTGCGGGTGCTGCTGGGGCTGGTGCTGCTGGTTGAACTGGTGCAACAGTTGGTGCAGGGGTTACGGGGGCTGCTGGTTTAGCCTTACCTACTACAGCTTCCACATCCTCAGCCACAATACGACCGTAGGGGCCACTACCTTTGAGGCTAGTTAAATCAACTTTTAATTCTTTTGCTAACTTGCGGGCGCGGGGGGAAGCGACGAGTCTACCTTCTTTGTGGTTCGAGCCGTTACCGTTTTGAGCGGCTGTGGGTGCGCCGACAGAGGCTGTTGCTGGTACTTTTTCAGGCGCAGGAGTCGTCGCCGCAGTGCTACCGGAATTAGCGAGAGATTTTGCGGCTTCAATTTCTGCTTCAGTTTCAGCTACATAAGCGATCGCACTACCTACAGCCGCAGTGCCACCAGCATCTACAATGATGTGAGCTAGATAACCTTCATAAAAGGTTTCTACATCCATGTCTGCCTTATCTGACTCGACAACCACCACTGTCTCGCCCTTTTCCACTTTATCCCCTGGCGATTTTACCCAAGAAACAATTTTACCTTCGGTCATGGTGGAACTAAGCGCCGGCATGAATATTTCGTGAATGCTCATATATGGTGGTTTCAGAATCGATAAATAATTTATGGACTTTAACAGCTTTTGCCAGATCGAATTGTATCTTGGCTAGAGAGTTTTAGACTTTCTATTTTATGTCACCGCGCAGTCAACAATATCTGGACGGTGCTGAAAATTATTAATTCTCGCCTATTGTTGCAGCGCACAGCCGAGCTTTGGGAAACTGACCGGGGTTGCACCAATGGTCTGAAGTCGCGCACCAATGAGGGAGTCGGGGCTTCCTCAATTCCCCCTGCACCCTACACCATACCCCTTGTCCTCTTATTGACCAGCTTTATGATTGCTCACCTGCTACATTTCTAATAACTTCCACATCTAACTCTAATATCTCCGCTACTTCTTCTACACTCATTCCACGTTGCAGCAGCTTGGCAATCATTTCTGTTTTAACTTCTGCCTTGAGTTCTTGCTTAACTTCTTGTTTGAGTTCTTGCTTGACTTCTTCTCTAACTTCTGCCTTTACTTCTTGTTTAACTTCTTCCCTAGCTTCTGCCTTGAGTTCTTCTTTGACTTCTTGTTTAACTTCTTCTCTAGCTTCTTCTTTTAACTCTTGATATACTCTTGTACCTCTAATTAATTCCAAACTTAACATTGCCTTTATCTCCTCCCTGCTCAAATTAGGAAACTTATTAACAAGAATCGCCTCTATTAATTCTAAAATTTTTCTTTGGATGGCTGTATCTTTACTTAATAAAATAAATGATAGTTGCTTTTAATTTCAGTTTTTGTTTTCAGGATCGTAATCAACACAAAGAAATAAGGCAATCAGTAATTCTTCCATAACGGCTGCTGATACTTTTCCTAAACACCGAACAAATCGCTGAGTTGTTACACTACGGACTTGCAAAACATTACCTGCTGAGTTTGTATCTAAGCCATTTTCATCAGTTTGCTGAATGGGAATCATGAAAGGGCGATTTTGGAATTTAGGTTGCCATGTTGCTACCGGAATAATAATTCGCATGGCTATAGAACTGAAAATATCAGAACTAATCACAACAGCAGGGCGAGTTTTTTGGATTTCCTGTCCTCTGGTGGGATCGAGTTGTACTAGCCAAATTTCACCTTTTTTGGGATTAGTCATCTTCTATCTCCCAATCTTCGCCGTCTAAAACCGAAAACTCAGTTAATTCAGTGTCAGTTAAAAAATCTTCGGCTGTGGCTGCAATAAAAGGTTCTAGGATTTTGTGCCGTTCTGCTATTGGTAGCCTAGCAATTTCTTGGAGAGATAAACGTTTTTGTGGTTTGGATACAGCTTCATTCACTAAATGCTTTTGATTGGCAGTTTTCTGCACAAGAAATTCTACGAAATCTAACACTTCTTGTTGCTTGTCATGGGAGAGACTTCGGAGACTTTCTAATATAGCTTGTTCAATATCGATTGTGTCTGACATATTTTTTAACTGCTCAGTAGCTAACCTTGAATTAATGCTTGAAAACTTTTATCATGTCGAATATTATCAAAATCAGAGTCAGTTTTTGCCATTTCTCGATATTCGTCAGGATTGAGATTAATTGCTTGTTGTAGATTTTCTAATGTCTGCTCAATATTACCTTGAATTGCATAACAGCCAGCTTTGTTGTACCAAGCTTCGTGGTAATCAGGTTTAATTTCTAAAGCTTTGTTATATGAGGCGATCGCTTCTTCATAGCGTCCTAAATTCCGTAGTGCAATCCCCCGATTGTGCCAAGCTTCGTGTAAATCAGGTTTAATTTCTAAAGCTTTGTCTAAAGATGCGATCGCTTCCTCATTGCGTCCTAAATTCTCTAGCACATACCCTCGGTAGTTCCAAGCATAATGGAAGTCATCATTAATTTCAAATTCCAAAGCTTTATCTAGGCTAGTGAGTGCTTCTTCATATTTGTCTAACGCAGAAAGTACTATACCTCGCCACTTCCAAGAATAATAGTCATCAGATTTAAATTCAAAAGACTTATCAATACTAGTAAGTGCTTCTTCATAGCGCCCTAAATTCTTGAGTGCAATCCCCCGATTGTGCCAAGCTTCGTGTAAATCAGGTTTAATTTCTAAAGCTTTATTGTATGAGGCGATCGCTTCTTCATTGTGTCCTAAATTCCGTAAAGCTTGTCCTCTACCAAACCAAGCATAGTGGTCATCCGGTTTAATTTTTAATGTTTGTTCATAGGAAATGATAGATTCTTCATACCGTCCTAAATTATTCAGTATGTAGCCATACCAGTTCCAAGCATAGTGGTAATCTGGTTTAATTTCTAAAGCTTTTTCTAAAGATGCGATCGCTTCCTCATTGCGTCCTAAGTTCTCTAGCGCAATCCCCAGATTGTGCCAAGCATCGTGGTGATCAGGTTTAATTTCTAAAGCTTTGTCTAAAGAGGCGATCGCTTCTTCATAACGTCCTAAATTACGTAACGCATAGCCCCGATTGTTCCAAGCTAGGTGGTCATCAGGTTTAATTTCTAAAGCTTTTTCTAAAGAGGCGATTGCTTCTTCATAGCGTCCTAAATTATTCAGTATGTAGCCACACCAGTTCCAAGCTAGGTGGTAATCTAGTTTAATTTCTAAAGCTTTTTCTAAAGATGCGATCGCTTCCTCATTGCGTCCTAAGTTCTCTAGCGCAATCCCCCGATTGTACCAAGCTAGGTGGTCATCAGGTTTAATTTCTAAAGCTTTGTCTAAAGAGGTGATCGCTTCTTCATAGCGTCCTAAATTACGTAACGCATAGCCCCGATTGTTCCAAGCTAGGTGGTCATCAGGTTTAATTTCTAAAGCTTTGTCTAAAGAGGCGATTGCTTCTTCATAGCGTCCTAAATTATTCAGTATGTAGCCATACCAGTTCCAAGCTAGGTGGTCATCAGGTTTAATTTCCAAAGCTTTGTCTAAAGAGGCGATCGCTTCTTTATAACCTTGTACAGCAGAATGCAATCTTCCGAGCTTAAACAGTAATTCACATTGTCGTTCATGTGTTTGATTATCTTCTGCAATTAATTCTTGAATTCTGAGTATTTCCTTTGTTCTTTCCTCTGGCGTGAGAGTGAGATATTTCTCATAATCTGCCTCCTGAATAACCCGCGATGATTCTTGTTCTAAAGTTTCAGAATCCAAAGGAAATTCAAACAAACCAGAACGCCAATCAAAAAAGTCTGGCGCACGTTGAATGAAATATTTAATTGCAAATATCGGTAGCAAGAACACAAAACAGATATTAAAGTTTTCCTTTAAGCGTTCTCGTTGTTGGTTCAGGTTAATTAAAACAGGCGGTACACCTTTCCAACTGTATGTATAAATATCTTTACTCTGCCAACCATGTAAGCTTTTGCATTCTTCATATTCATAAAATGAATGTTCTAAACCTGTAATAAATAGAATATTTATTACGGGTTTATTATCTAAATTATCAATAATTTCATATAAATTATTTACTGCTTTCTCAAGTCGCAAAACTTGAATATTTTTATTACTAATATCTGTTTGTACCTTGGTAATTAACTGCTCACCCCCAGCCGGAGAGCAACGCACAAATAATAAGCCAAATCCTTCTGTAAAATTAAGCGTACGCACTAAGGCTTGATATTCTTCTTCTGCTTGTGATGGTAAATCCTGATCCCAATCAGTTAGTTCTAGTGACATAGTTTTAACTGTTTGATGCTTGATAGTTTCAGAGCATGTTTTAAAAATTCTATGTTCTGGTTTTAATCCTATTAATCCCTTCTTGGAAAGGCTGCGGTGCAAACATAAGTCTAATTACCCCCCTTAATCCCAGGGCTGTTTCATTCGCTTTGATCAGGATTTTGTCAAGAGTATCATCCAAAAATTTTAGGGAGTTGGTAATCGACAAATTACTGCTTTAACCAGTAAATTTAAGTGCGATCGCCAGGCTCATGAGTAAATAAAATTTTTGAATCACCTGATTTTTTTGCTTGATACGCTTGTAAATTAGAGACTTTTAGGGAACGAAACAGCCCTGCTTTACAAGGGGAGGGTTAGGGTGGGGTAAAAATATTTAACAGTGTTGCATTCATCTATCCCGGATACAATCGATTAAAGGTGTCTTGAAATTCTTTAATTCCCTTAATCAGAGGATGAATATCATACCAAACTTGACTTTCTCCATCTCCATTTAAATAACGATATTCTAAAATACAGCGATTAAATAATAAATCTCGATACAGTGAATCATTTACTATCTCTTTAGAATAATGCACAGTTGCTAGTGCTTCCCATTGATTAGCAAAAACTGTATTGCGATAAGTATTCCGCAACTCGCTAACAGAACGCAGTAAAGCTCTAGTCGGAATGGGTAAAGAGTTAGTGTATTTAATCGCCTCCTTCATTAATAATAATAAATTTCTCACATGACCTCCACTCATTAAGCATAGTCTTTCTAATGCTCCTCGCTCCTCAAACATATCAACAATAGATAAACTAGGGTCTATCAAATTCAGGCGTTTTTGTAAAATTTCTATAACTTTATTAATACCCCTTTGGTATGATTGATTATCAGGTGTTTGCACCATAATCATGGGCAATACCTGAGTACTACCATAGGTATTAGCGAGGTCGGCGGCGCGATTAGAATATAGTAAAGAAATTGGTACTGTGTACAGTAAATGACAATCTAAAGCTTGGAGTTGTTCGCTCCGGTCAAGAAAAATTTGGTCGTGATTGCTGCGTCCATCTTCTTGCGGTATGGGTACAATTCGGTCTAAGTTATCAGCAATTAATACTAGTTGAGAATATCCTGAAGGTAAGTGCTTTTTAGCATCTTGAATAAACTCATTTAACGCCGCAATTAAAGTAACTGTATGGGGGTTAATCTGTTCTCGAATTTTTTGGCGTTGAGTGGGTTCTGTTCGCAAATTTGCTGTTAATTTAGCAAATTGAGAAATCTGAGCTTCGATACTTAGACTTTCTAAAGAAACTTTAGTTAGTGCTAAATCTTTTAAATCTTGCCAACGTTCTTGTAACCAATTCAACAAAACAGTTGGAGGAGTGCTATCTTTTAATGCTTCTACTAAGTGGCGGGTACAAGCTAACAAAATATCAGTATATTGAGCATCTTCTGGGTCAATATCTTCTTCATCGGCGGGAAAATAAACTACAAAGCAACCTTCGTCATCTAAAAATTTCTGTAAACGCAGCAGTTCTGTAGACTTCCCCGCACCTCGATGACCTGCATACAGTTGCGAGGTCATTCTGTCTGAGTATAAAATCTCTCTGCCGATTTCTACTAATATATCGCCGTCGCCCCGCACTTCTGAACAATCAACATAAGCCGGATCTCCTGCGGGTAAAGGTCGGAACGGGTCAAAAACATTATATATCCGCTTTAAAAGCGCAAAATTCGAGGTCATAAAGATGAGTCACTGAATTTAGCGTCATATTATCGCAAATTTGCGGAGATAGATAGGTTAGTAAATCTTACAGCAGATTCGATGTTTATGAGGTACAGCAACTGATTGGAAAAAGTAATGAGTATTAAGTAATGAGTAACGAGTCAGAAATTTATTTATTACTCATTACTTAATACTCACGGTGTACCTCGCTTGCTTCAAAAGTGCTGTAAGTAGCCAGATGATGGTGCGTGAGGCGCTGGTATATAGTTTTGGTGATGAATGAGCTACACAGTCTGCGCCTCACACACCCTACAGGAATTAATCTTTTAGTATTTGTGGATAAATGTTTACAGGAACTTTCAGGTGCAATAAGAGTCCGTCTGTATTGCTTTTTGACAACTTGAGCGAAGTCGAAATGCGTCTTCTAGATAATTATGTAAACTTACTTATCAGGATTTTGTTCTTAGGGACGTGTATAGGATCAATGGTTTAACTTGAATTTAAAATTCAGAATTAACAATTAGTTCTGTAGGAAATTTTTGTAAGCTTATGCTGTCAGGCAAGTGGAAGTTTCTGAGGATTTTATTACTCAGTATTTTTATTACTGCTGCTACTAGTGTTTATATCACTCAACATCAACCTCCGGCAACAGTTATTAATACTGAAAATCCCGAAAAAGAACAATTTTCAGTGATACAACATTCTGAAAATCATCTGGTTTATCCAGAGCGAGTTAACTATAAATCTATACCATTAACAAGTCTTAATTCGGCTCTGCAAGGGAGTGACCCCAAAACTCTGGCGTTAAATGCGATTGAAGATGTGGAGGAAGTGAAAGGAACACGTAAGGTTGAAGTGATTTATCCGCAACATAATCAAGCTTTAGTGACAATTACACATATTCCCCAAAACAGTGCTGCTGTAACGGCGATTAAATATCGGGTGGAAATGAATACTTTTGGCCGATCGCTTTTAGTTAGTTCTCCGCCTGTCTGGGAAATTATCTGGGCTGGCTCCCAGATACAATGTAAATCTGGGAGTCGCCAAAGTAAAAGTCTGAAGTGTGAAGTATGAAGTATAAAATTTTCAGATTTCATACTTCATATTTCACACTTTATTTAGATATCTCCGCGAATATCTTCAATAATGCCGTCACGGATGACGATTTCAACTTGCATTTTGCTAATTAAGTTATCACCTTTTTCGACACGGAAAAATCCTTCCATTTGAAATTGGTTAACTTCTTGATCTAACTCCAGCAGTTGTACTTGCTGAAGGTTTTGCAGCATTTGGTTTTTCTGCTCTAGGAATTCGCTTTTCTTTTGATTAACTTGCAGTTGGATGTTGTCGATTTGTTGCAGAGTTTGGGGGCTAGGTGGTTGGATACTTTGCTTTTGAATGGCTGCGATCGCTCTTTGTCCTTCGAGGTCTAGTTGCTGCAATTGCTGATCAAGTTGATTGATCTGGGCTTGTAATTGCTGTTGTACTTCCTCTTTCCACAAAGGAGTTACAATCACTTTGACATTGACGATGCGCTTCAAAAGTAGTTGGGGGTTGGAAAGATCCATATTTCGCGTTCACTCTATAAAGTTTGCATTGGAAATTATCAACAAAGAAATCAGGGTGTCAGTAGTCAGAACTCAGAATGTAACTGTTTTTCATCAATTCTGAATTCTGAATTCTTGACTCTGAATTCTGCTTTATCAGGCAAACATTTCGTTAATCAGGTCGCGGTAGCGTTCTGCAACAACGTGTCGCCGGATTTTTAGTGTTTGGGTCATCAAGCCATTTTCAATAGAAAACGGTTCTAGAATCAGCCTGAATGGCCCAATGCGATCGTCTAAACGATAACCTGGACGATTCTGAACTTCCCGATTCAATTCTTGGCGAAACAAATCCTGGATTATTTTACTCTCTAGGTCAACACCAGTGCTGAGTGCTGTTAGCGGTAGCGAGGCGTTTAGCCCGTCCTGAGTGCTGAGTTGAGTTGGTAGATTTATTTGCACGTTCTGACTTTCAGCCCATTTTGCTAAGGCTTCCAGGTTGGGGACAATTAAGGCACCAATACTGCGCTGATCTTGCCCTACGAGCATGATTTGGTCAACATAAGGCGATCGCAAACACGCATCTTCAATTGGTTGTGGTTCGATGTTTTCCCCGTTGGTCAAAACAATTGTATCTTTGGCTCTGCCAGTCAGCACCAAGTCATTTTCTGGTGTGACCCAACCCAAATCACCGCTATCAAACCAACCTTCAGCATCAATCACTTTGGCGGTTGCTTCGGGATTTTGGTAATACCCTTGCATGATTTGTGGCCCCCGCAACAGCACTAAACCTCGTTGTCCTTTTGGGAGAGGCTGGCGATTTTCAGGATCTACAATTTTTACTTCTGTACCTGGAATTGGTTGACCGGATGAACCACGGAAATTTCGCCAAGGACGACGCGCATTCGTCACGGGAGAAGTTTCGGTTAAACCGTAACCTTGTAAAATATCTACACCAATAATTTCAAAAAAGTTATCAATGTGCCTTGGTAATGCGCCACCACCACTAATCACATGCTTGATTTGTCCGCCTGTGGCTTCTCTTACCTTGGCATAAACAATCTTTTCTCCCAAAAGATGCAACGGTAACAATGCCAAGGCTTGAATTTTAGCCAAAATTCTTTCTACGCTGGAAGCCTGAATATGATCTAAACTCAAGCCTTGGGCAATGCGTTGCGCTTTGATATACTTTTCGCTTGTCCCTACTAAGAAGTTGATCAGGCGTTGCTTGTTGGCTGGTTGTTCTCGAAACTGCTTCTGGACACCTTCATAAATCGATTCCCACAACCGGGGGACGGCAATCATATAATTTGGTTTAAATTCTCTCAAGTCGCGTTTGACAGAACGCAAGTTTGTGTAAACTTGAGTGCAACCTTGTGATAACAAAAAGTATTCACCACTACGTTCGTAACTGTGCCAGGTTGGTAAAATACTCAACACAACATCACCTGGGTGTGGTTGGACGATCGCCCGCAAATATTTCACCTGGTGCATTAAATTGCTGTGGGACAGCATTACACCTTTGGGCTTTCCGGTGGTTCCAGATGTATAAATTAACGTTGCTAAGTCATCAGGAGACTGTTGCGGTCGCACTAATGTCCGATTTACCCCGATTTCTTGTAACTGGTTGAAATTCAGGATTTTGAGTGCGTCGTCTGTTGGTGGCGTTTCGTCAGAGAGTAAGATAATGACGCGAATTGGTAAGTCATATAGGCGATCGCGTAATCTATTTAAGGTTTTTAAATCTTCAACTACCAAAATTGTACTGCCGCTATTGGCAATAATAAACAGCAGTTCTTCTTTCTCGGCTTGCGAACTACGCACCGCATCCACACCGCCAGCCGTAATAATACCTTGGTCAGCAATAAACCAGCGAGGACTATTATCAGCAATTAAGGAAATGCGATCGCCTGCTTGGACTTCTAAAGCTTGCAAACCTGCCGCAAATTGTTGAATTTGTTCCGCTAACTGAGTATATGTAACAACTGTTTCTGGTTTGGAATGGGGATTTCGCAACGCCACAATATTCCCAAATTCTTTTGCAGCTAAAGGCCAAATCTCCGAGAGTAAATTTACTTTTGAGTAATCTACAGAACCTTGAAATGCCAGCCTTTCTCTCTCACTGATGTTTAATAATATGGAAGATGCAGATTGGGTCTTGGACATAACACATTACCTAAATTGTAGTAATTTTTAAGTTCTAGTTTATTCTGCTATCCACACTACAATACTCTCCTCAATTTCTAGATCGCGGATTGTGTCAGTTATTTCGTCAGTCCAACGATTGTATTGATAAAAATTTATGTTAGAGTGAAGTTATATAAACTTTAAGCAATACATTCACCAATGATTGCTTAATTTTTGATGGCGAACATCAAAAACAGTGACCACCTAACTTTTCAATGGGGGTGATTACCTATAGATTTCACAGATGCAATATGCCTCACTCTAATCAATGCGACTGCTTGTTTGGCATTACCTAAGTTTCTGTCTGGGATTCTAGCTAAAATCAGGTCTAATCAAGCATCTACAACAGCGCCCACCTCAACAAAAGCTACAGTTGCAATTACTAGTTTCCCCTATTGTACGGTTTATGCAGTAACAGGCAGTCAATATTGTAGATTCAGTCCCCATTTTTGTTCCAAATGTTCTAGTTATTAATTAATCTCTGCACCATAAGACTGAGAACCCCAATTTCTAAAAGAAATTGGGGTTCCATTTATTCAAGAAAAGTTTAGGAATTGTGTAAAATTAGATGTTTTATCACAGATAGATAATAACTTTATTTTGAATCTGGTTTAGAAGCATTTTCAATTATATAAGTTAACAAAGAGGTAATCATACCAGCCGTAAAAGAAAACACAGCAATAATTGTATCACGAGGTAAGATACCATCTAAAAAACTACCTTTGATACTGGATACTGGAAAATTTTTATCTAACCCAATGTTAATTTGTTGAGTTTTACCAACGAAACGAACTTCTAAACCTTTTTTAGGCAAAATCTGAATATGGCGTATTAATCTTATATCTAAAGGCATATCAGGTTTTGCTGCCATGAGAAATTGACCTTGTTTAATTTCTCGTTCCTGTTCTGCCATTTGGACTTTGCCTTCGATGATCGTAGAAATTGCTAAATCATCTCTAATATCACCACTTCTTTCTAAACGCTCAAAAATAACATCTTTGGTAGTGATTTTGCTCCGAAACCATTGTTCATCATCTTCTGGTAATTCTGATGCAGTCAGGTAAATAGTATTATCTTGACTAATTTTCAAATTTAATTCTTTAATATCGGGATTTAAAGTAAATTCTAATGGTGTTTGTGAATCTTGAATTTCTGGTAACTTTACTTCTGGTAATTTATAGCCTTGTAAACTAATTTTTACTGGTTGCTCTCCTAAATAAAGATTTAAAATATTCGGCTGACTGTCTAACTCTGGTGTAGCTTGAGGTTTAAGAGAAAAAGCTATTCTTTGACGATAAAAGTCATAAGTTAAGCCTTCGACTTTAGTATTTGGTTGTAGTCGGAGTTCATTTAAATCTATTTCACTGGTTATTGGCGAGTTAATTGGGGTAATAATTAACTTACTCTGACTATCAGTTAAATTAATTTTGAGCGTATTTAACTGATTTAGTTTTGGCGAAGATTGGCTAGTGAATTTGCCTGTGAAAGTTAATGTTTGAATACCTTCTGTTTCTAGCTTTTTAATTCGCCTAACAGATTGTAAAAATAGCTTGGGTTGCTGGTCATTATAGGTAAAACTCACTTCTTTTACAACGAGATTACCTTCAAAAACATGAGTGCCAGGAATCAGAATAAAAAGACTAACAATACCAAAAATTATTAATAACAACAGTACAATCACAAATAATCTTTTACCAGCTAAATATTTACCCAACTGGTTCAAAACTTGGAAAATGAATTTAATAACTGTATAAACAGAACGTACCAAAACAATAATTAAATTTTTGATAATTCGCAGTAATTTGCTAGTCTTTTGCCTAAATACCATGATTTATTTCAGCCAGTTGGGATTGTGGTCAAAATCATAACGCCGTTCAAATGGCTCATCTTTTCTGCCAATACGTTCTTGTTGCGCTATGACATGGATTTGATAACGACCAGCAGGGGCTTTGAGAGCGTGCCAAGTAAATACAACTTCACCATTTTGGTAATTATTTCGAGGGCTTTTGTAAATAACTTTACCTTTACGCAAAATTGCAAAGGTAGGAAATGTTGCCCGACGAGAAGTATAAAACACAAATTCATATCGCCCAGAAGGCTTCCCAATGGTAACTGGTAGATAAATTGAATTGACTGAAGCAAGGGCGCGTAGACTGTTGGGGGGAACTGCGGCTGCGTTTAAAACATCAGGTTTTAAGGGAAAGGTAAAAAGACCTTGAGTTCGTTTTAAAGATAAGTTATCTAAAAGATAATTTTTACTCAAGGATTGTAATTTGACTTCTGGAGTAGTGTTGCTGTTGCCCACGCGAGGAATTTGCAGAGTTATAAGGTCAGGATAGTTAGTAATGCCACGAGTGGCAATGGAAATTAATCTAATACCAGAAGTTACATCTCTTGTTTGTATGCCTTCGCAACGGTTGTTATCACGGCGAATGTAGTCAGTGGTTTCAGGGTTGCCAGAGGGGCAAGCTTGGGCTGGAAGGGTACTAAGGCTGAAAATAAATAAACTAGGGAATAAAAATTTATATTTCATAATTATCGCTGTTATTTTTCATTGATTATTAAATTATGGTTTTGTAATGATATAGATTTGTGTCCTAACGACAACAAATTGTGTCTAAACAACAACTTTTTTCATAACATAGTTATATTTATTTCTAATCACTTCATTCAGGTATGCCCCATTCACGAAGTTTTTTAATTACTGCATTCATACTGTAGGCAAAACCAAAACCGCCTGTGGACGGGGACAGCGTTGAGGATTGAAACTGAGTTCTAGCAGCATTTTCTCTTCGTGAACTAGAATCAGTAATCTGCACCATAAAGCCAATTACCTCATATGTCTCTTTATCAATGATTGGCCCTCCAGAATTGCCTTCTGCAAGAGTGGCTGTAATTTGCAGCTTGTTTTCTTGAGAAATTACATTGCTAATTCTGCCTGATTCAGTAGTCCAATCACCGCCATTGCTGGGATGGCCAATTACGATTACTTCGGTAGTACGCCGCACATTGCCAGAAGATATTGTTAGTTTTTGAATATCTTCTGGTATGTCTGTAACTTTAAGTAAAGCTAAATCTAATTTATCGTTGGGCTTTGTAATTTGCACAATTTGGGCTTTGTACCGAGGAGGAAACTTACCAGGAGGCGGTTGACTATAAAACTCCAACTCGATTCTTTCACTGGCGCGTTTTGTGCCTTGTGCATCTGTAACTACATGACGATTGGTGAGAACCCAGGCTGTGTTTCCTTCACGTTTCACCACCCAACCAGCACCAATATTATTGCCAGTGGGAATTTCGGCAACAATCCGCACCACAGAACGTAACACTCCAACTAATGGTTCTTCTTGAGAACTAGGTAGCCACTGGCGATCATTTACTACTTCTGGTTGTGGATCTATATAAGTTTTGATATCTACTAAGTAAGCACCTTGGCTATCTAAATTAAGCTCAAGAGGACGGCTAGCAGCAAGCTTTGTCACATCAAGTAACTGCCTCAATACTTTATTTGGATCAATACCTCGCTTGAGAGTGAATAATAAAGTACTATCTGTACAAGGAGCATTGACGCTAACAACAGCACATAAAACTGGTTCACCTTTAAAGATTCCAGCCTTGATAAACTTTAGCGTATTGTTATCATAGTTCCTTTGAAATCTGCGAGATACCTCTGTACATCGGCGTTCAGCTGACAACTCTGATGAGGAGTAGTTTTGAGAAACCCATTTAATTATTGGTACTTTCTGTCCATCCGAGGAACGAGCAAACGTAATTGGTACACCATTGCTTTGACCACAAAAGAATTTTGTGCTTTTAATAGAGTGTTGTGAATTTTTCTGTATTGCTAACAGCCGTTCTGCTTCCTTAAGGTTATTTTGAGCAATTGCGTAATTTGGATCTAAGGAAATAGCTTGTTTAAATTCTGCGATCGCCTCTGTTAATTTCCCTTGCTGCTGTAAAGCTAAACCTAAACTAGTATGAGCTAATGTATCAGCAGTGGTAGGAGTTCGAGATTTATCTTTTATTAAATTGAAACGCTGATATGATGAGCTTATCACGCTTACACGTGAGATTATACTCAATACATGTGAATATGATACGCCTAGATTGTTGTATGCTGCTGCATAGTTGGGATCAAGTTGAATAGCTTTTTGATATGCTGCTACTGCCTCATCCAGTTGCTTCTGGTTAGATAGCGCAACGCCCAGATTGTTGTATGCTGCTGCATAGTTGGGATCAAGTTGAATAGCTTTCTGATATGCTGCTACTGCCTCATCCAGTTTCTTCTGGTTAGATAGCGCAACGCCCAGATTGTTGTATACTACTGCATAGTTTGGATCAAGTTGAATAGCTTTCTGATATGCTGCTATTGCCTCATCCAGTTTCTTCTGGTTAGACAGTTCAACGCCCAGATTGTTGTATACCGCCGCATAGTTTGGATCAAGTTGAATAGCTTTTTGGTATGCTGCTATTGCCTCATCCGGTTTTTTCTGGTCAGATAGCAAGTTGCCCAGGTTGTAGTATGCACCAGCATTATAGGAATCAATTGCCAGAATGACACGCCAAATTGCTTCCGCTTTAGAATATTCACCAGTTTCTTGGGCAGTATTGCCTTGTTGAAATGGCTTATCAACAGGAGTTTGGGCAGATGCCAATTGTGGTGTTGTCGCTAGAGATAAGCTTAAAAATAAAGCAAGTAGCTTAGGGTTTCTCACAATCCACCCAAATAAATGTAAAACTTCTACTTTTAAGTATATACACTAGGTTTTGCTAAGGTAGCAGTCGTCAATCATCTTTACAACAACAAAATCCCTGATATTTTTGAGGATGCAACTAGCAAATAAGCAGTTGAGCGATAAAAAAGGTTTTCCGCGACATAACTTGATAAAGTCATACATTCTTAGTTAACGCTCTACTACGAAGCTAAATCAAAAATTTGCTGTGCGGTTAAATTAAATTGAGGCAAGGTAGGAGAAACAATAGTCATATTTCCTGTAAAGGTAGTCATCTGATACTCTTTATCAACCAAGTTACAAACAAAAATTGTGGGTTGCTTCGGATTACCAATGAATTTTCTCGCCCCTAGTGCGGTATAATCAATAATCCAATATTCCTCAATCCCCATTTCCTCATAATCCCGAAATTTATCGTAATAATCATCACGCCAATTAGTAGAAACTACCTCAACAATTAATTTGACAGAATCAGGATTTTGAATAATTGATTCGCTTTCCCATCAGGGTTCATCCCCAAGAATTTGTTTATTTAAAACGATGATATCTGGCTCATAACCTGATTTTTCTCGTTTAGGTTTGATAATCGATTCTCTGGGAATAAACCAAACTCCACTAAAGCCTATCTGTCTAATAATTATCAATAGTTGCTCGATTAGGGAACCTGTGAGATTTGAATGTTTTCCCTTTGGCTTTGGCATTTCGATAATTACTCCATCATGCAGTTCGTACCGAACTTCTGAATTTTCAGGATACCATTTGATAAATTCATCGAAACTGTATAATTTGGATTCGATTTGTGCTTGAGTCATATTATCGAACTTATACTTTAAGTGCTTGATGAACAGATAAGTAAGTAGACACAATTATTTAGAAGACGCATTTCGACTTCTCCCCAAGGGAGACGCTACGCGAACGCTCAATGCTCGATCCTTGAGAATAAGAGGGTTGAGCGCAGCGATGCACTGAGCTTGTCGAAGTGTCGAAACCCGGTATTTTTAAGTTAGGTTTAATTTAGTCCTACTACTTAAAATTACTCTAATTACAATTTATTTTAATATTTTTGGATTTTACTGCTTAATCCGTATCTAACATCCACAAATTCACACTTATATATAACTATTACCATACTGGTGAAGTACAGCAATATAAATTTAACCGCCGATTCAAGAGGATGAACGCAGATAAATTTTTACTTCAGCAGAGGAGAATCTGATCGTGGAATATCATTCTGGCAAAATTTTACAAAACTAAATATTGAACTAGCTTATGGAGATGAGAAGAAAATCAAAAGGACTAATGTAGTTCATTTGACAAAATATGTTTCACACTAGGTAAATAGCAAACAAAATTTTGCAAAAAGGGGCATATACATGAGCTTTACAGATGGTTTATTGCTGACATTGGTAAATACTGTGGCTTGTTTGATGTTGCCAAAGCTGTTGTCTGTGATTTTGACTGACAAAACCGAAGCTGAAGCTAAAGTAGCAACTCAACCTGTATCTAGTTCTGAAATTTCCTAAAATCCTGATTGCTGCTGTCGGGCGATCGCTCTGTAGAGAAACATGGAATAATATGTGTTGATGCGATCGCCAAAAAATTTATTTACGCTTTTCTTGTCGCCATTTTTCTTTGACTAAGCGAATTTCATCAAAGGTATAGGCTGTACCCAGTTGTTCTTTTAGCGGGGTGAGGGGAATATCACCGAGAACTTCTAGTACTTGCCAAATTTTTTGGTGATGTTCTAACGGTACAATTTGGTATAAGTCTACAGGCTGATTTTTCTCGATTAATCTTGCGAGATGGCTAACAATTGTCGTTGGGCTGAGTTTGCGTTGTTTGGCAATTTCCGCGACACTTAAACCTTGTTGATGTAAATGCAGTGTTTGTAATTCCGTTCCAGAAATTAAGCTGACTGAAGGTATCACATCAACATCAAAACTAGCTGAACTTTTCGCCTCGCGGTAAGTCCGAATTTCTGCTAAGAATTTTTCGCCATATTGGGCAAGTTTATGACTCCCGACACCAGATAGTTTACCAAATTCAACTAAGGTTTTAGGCTGTACCTGTGCCATCAACTTTAACGTCGAGTCATGAAAAATTACGTAAGGTGGAACAGACTGTTCATCAGCCAATTGCTTACGCAGCGATCGCAATTTATGTAATAATTCTTCAGCCTCAGCAGCTTTGGGACTTTCTTCGATTAAACTTAATTTTTGGGTTGCAGACACAGCAATTTCCACTTTGCGCTGTCGTCGCATCACTTCCCAACTGTGGGCGTTCAATTTTAAGACAGAGTAACCATCACTAGTTTGTTCTAGCAAACCTTGATGTAACAGCGATCGCCCCAAAATTCGCCATTCTTCCACACTTCTATCTTTGCCGATACCGTAGGTAGATAATTTGTCGTGTTCGTATTGAGTAATCTTCTGATTTTTTGCCCCCCGCAACACATCAATAATATGCAGCATTCCAAATCTTTCTTTGCAACGCGCCACACAAGATAAAAACTTCATCGCTTCAATTGTCCAATCTTCCACGGGTTTGGGATGACGACAATTGTCGCAGTTAGCGCAATTTCCGAGAAATCTTTCGCCAAAATAACTTAGTTGAATTGTCCGCCGACAATCTGTCCCCTCAGCATAATCTATCATTTGTCGCAGTTGTTGTTTAGCAATCAACTGTTCTTGGGCATCTGTTTTTTGGTTAATACTCCACTCAATAGTTTTAATATCACCAAAACTAAAAAAGATTGTACAGCGTGAAGGTTCACCATCGCGTCCTGCCCGCCCAGATTCTTGATAGTAACTTTCTAAATTGCGGGGAATATCAAAATGAATTACTAGCCGGACATCTGGTTTATTAATTCCCATCCCAAAAGCGATAGTCGCCACCATCACCCGCACATCATCTCGAATAAATCGCGTTTGATTATTGCTGCGTTCTTCGTCACTTAATCCCGCATGATAAGGCAAAACTGAAACTTTATCATTTTGCAGTTTAAAAGTTAATTCATCAACTTTTTTGCGAGTCAGACAATAAATAATCGCTGAACCGTCAATTTCTCGAATTAATTCTAATAATTCAGCGTAAGCATATTTAGATTTCGGGCGGACTTCGTAATACAGATTTTGCCGATTAAAACTCGCAATGTGAATACTAGGTTGCTTTAACCCGATTTGTTGAATAATATCAGAACGCACACGTTCAGTTGCCGTTGCTGTCAACGCAATCGTCGGGACATTGGGATAACGCGATCGCAACGAGCGCAACTGGCGATATTCTGGACGAAAATCATGTCCCCATTCCGAAACACAGTGCGCCTCATCAATTGCAAAGGTAGAAATCCCAACTTGGTGATGTACTAAATCGAGAAACGGCAAAAACCTTTCACTCATCAGCCGTTCTGGGGCAACATAGAGTAATCTTACCCTACCATTCAGGATGGCTTCTTCACGAGAGCGAACTTGATAAGGATTCAAACTACTATTGAGAAACGTGGCGCTAATATTATTATTTCGCAGTGCTTCTACTTGGTCTTGCATCAACGCAATTAACGGCGATACCACCACCGTCAATCCCTTCTTAATTAACGCTGGTAGCTGAAAGCACAAAGACTTACCGCCACCTGTGGGCATAACTACCAGCAAATCCCGATTTTGTAGCGCATCTTCGATAATTTTTCGCTGTCCCGGACGGAATTGATCATAACCGAAGTGATATTTTAGCGCCTGTTCGAGATTAGGATACTGAAGCATAGCGATCGCTTTTTTGGCTGCATTCCGCGTAGGTAGTTGATACAAAGATTATAAAAGCATAAAATCCTGTCTGCGGTGTGAATTAAAATATGTGCAGGCATGACCCCAACAAAACCTTACCAGGAGAAATCAAATTATGGTCAGTAGCCTGACAGAACTTTTAAACGATCCAGAGTTATCCCAAATTGATGACCCAGAGGAAAAATTTATCACTACTGGCGTAAACTGGCAAATGTATGAAGCATTACTAGCAAAACTAGAAGATAACTCTCATTACCGCGTTACTTATATAGATGGAATATTAGAAATTGTGTCACCGTCTATCAGGCATGAAAATCTTAAAAAACGTTTGGCAATTTTAATAGAACGCTATCTCTACTTAAAAAGAATCCGCTTCAGCCCAATGGGAAGTTCTACTGTTAAAAAACAACTCAAACAAGCTGGAGTTGAACCCGATGAATGCTACGCCATTGGCGAGAAAAAAGATATCCCAGACTTAGCTATAGAGGTAAATATTACTAGTGGTAGCCTGGACAAGTTAAAAATTTACCAACGTTTAGGAGTAGCTGAGGTTTGGGTTTGGCAATTCAATCAACTCAAACTTTATCATTTACGCGAAGAAATACCAACTCAGTTTTTAGATACTCACGGTTATGAACAGATTACTTCAAGTGAAATATTACCTGAACTCAATATTGCCTTATTAGAACAATGCGTTCAGATTTCTGATGATATCGAAGCCATCGACCAATTTGAACAAGATGCGTAATTTCTAATTAAAGATTGATTCTTCGTGGTTTTGCACTTCTGCGTGAGACAAAAATATTTCAGTGCGATCGCTCGCTTGGTGTAGATCCTGATACTTTAATTTATAGCAGTCGAAGTATAGGTTAGGAAATTTAAAAAGCCTGAATGCTAGGTATAGTAAAACTTTTACCTCCTGCCTCCTGCCTGCTTGGTGAGCGAAGCCGAACCACTGCCTCCTGCTATATAAAATAAAAATATACTCATAACAGAGGAACGGGAAATCAATCATGCTAAATTACAATCCGTTAGCTTGTTTGCCTTCATCTGAGGAACTACCAGACTCTGACGATACCCCCGTGGATAATGAATTACAAGATTTAATTCCTGGTTTACTCAAAGCCCTTCTAGCAATGGCTTGGCCAGAACGCATGGATTGGTTTTTTGGTGTAGATATGGGTATTTATTATGACCCAGATTTACCAGCTATAGTCCCAGATGGATTTTTGAGTTTGGGCGTAGAGCGATTTTATGATGAATACCTCCGTCCCAGTTATGTGCTTTGGGAAGAGAAGAAACTACCAATATTAGTATTTGAGGTGGTATCTCAAACTTATCGCGGTGAGTATTCGACTAAGAAAGCCGAGTATGCAAAATTGGGAATTTTATATTATGTAGTTTACAACCCACTGCGTCGCCGTAAACCGCGTTTAGAAGTTTATAAATTAGTGAATAATGCTTATGAATTATTGCATGATGGAAATCATGTTTGGTTGCCAGAAATTGGTTTAGGAATTGGCATCGAAAGAGGAACTTATTTAGGCATTCCCCGCGAGTGGGTGTATTGGTATAACGAACAAGGGGAACGGTTGTTAACACCAGAAGAACAAGCCCAGCAAGCAAAGCAACAAGCCCAGCAAGCCCAACAACAAGTACAATTACTAGCGGAACGGTTGCGATCGCTCGGCGTAGATCCTGATTCTCTCACCTGATTGGTGATTATTTAAGATGCTTGTCAATTACCAGGAAACCATATCCCCGAATTGTTCTCATTCTTCATCCACTTCATCAGATGTTAAGAGTGCTTGTGAAGTATGACGCATGTACAAAATATAAACAGTATCATCACGAATTGTAAAAAGAATGCGGTAGATATTTTTTGACTTGCCATAAAGAAGTTGACGCACTTCTTCAGAAAATATTTCATGTTCTACAGCTAAAGCGCACCGACGAGGTTTTTCTTGAAGAGTTGCTATTGCATTCATCAACCCCCGAAACCACTGATCTGCATAAGCTGGGTTATATTCTTTCAGCCATAAGTATGCTGATTCAATTTGAGCGTCCGCAGTCTTGGTGGTTCTAACTTGAAATACCATATTTCTGCTGCATTTCTTGCTCAAATGCACTTAATGGACGCGTATTTCCTGCTTCTATGTCTTCTAGTCCCTGTTTAATTCCTGCTATTGTTTCTAACTGTTCTAAAAGTTCTAAAAGCTTTTGGTATGATTGAGCATCTTGAACAACTAATTCGGCTTTACCATTGACAGTTAAAACTACAGGTTTTCCTGTCTGCTTCATTTGCTTAATTAAGTCAGATGTGTTGCGCTTGAAGTTTGAGAGAGAGTGAATATCTCGAATAATGTTGAGCATTGCTGTAATTATGCACTTAATTTGCACTCAATTTAATGCTATCATCTGGAACATTAAAAATTAAAGACTCGTGGTAAAGTGCGTAGGATGAGCATCATCGTAGACATCGCTTGGCGTAGATCCTGATTCTCTCACCTAAATTGCTATCAAAATCTATTACAGATAATTTTGAGAAAGCGATCGCTCGATGTAGATCCTGATTTAATCTAAGAGGATGTTTGAAAAGTCCTTAATCATGTATCAAACCACATTCTACACAGCATCTAAATGTGTATACAGGGTAGCTTTCCTTCTAGGGAAAGGGTCTACCGTGTACACACAAGTCGAAAATTTCCAGTCTGAAACCACATCCCGCCTAGAACTAAAGTTCCAGGCTGATAGCTAAAGTCCACAAAGCGTGGACTGGAAGAAATTTTTAGTTGAGTCATCTTCAGATGACTTGCGCTATGAGACTCGGAATTCATTCCGAGGCGGGACAGATGTACTACTCATTAATAGGGTTCAAAGCCTGATTAATGAAGTTCAAAGACTCGCCCACGAGTATCAAACACTCATCCGCGAATATCAAAGACTCGCCCACGAGTATCAAAGACTCTCCCGCGAGTATTAAACACTCTCGCGCGAATATCAAACCCTCGCCCATGAGTATCAAAGACTCTCGCGTGAGTATCAAAGACTCGCCCACGAGTATCAAACACTCGCCCATGAGTATCAAAGACTCTCGCGTGAGTATCAAAGACTCTCCCGTGAGTATCAAACACTCTCGCGTGAATATCAAACACTCGCCCACGAGTATCCAAGACTCGCCCACGAGTATTAAAGACTCATTCACGAGTATCCAAGACTCATTACAGCAACTTTCATTTACCTAAACCACACACTCACCCTCTTCTCTGCGCCTCTGGTTACTGAGCGCAGTCGTTCGCGTTAGCGTCTCCGAAGGAGAAGTATGCGCCTCTGCGTGAGACAAAAATCTTCAAGAATTACCCATCACCCTATCAAGACTCGCCCTCACACCTTCAGCATCCGGTGACTTCAATCGCTGCAAAATCTCTAAAGCTGGTTGCAAATAGGATATCGCTTTAGTGTATTCACCCTGCTGTTCTGCCAAATCTCCTAACCACCACAGAGTCATTGCTTTGCCTTGGACATTTCCAATGCGTTCTTGAATTTCCAAAGACTGATTGTAGAGTGCGATCGCTTGATCCACATCCCCTTTGTTGGCGTAGATACCTGCCAGTTGGTGCAACGTCGCCGCTTTGCCTTGGACATTTCCAATGCTTTCTTCAATTTCCAAAGACTGATTGTAGAGAGCGATCGCTTGATCCACTTCCCCTTTGTTGGCGTAGAGAATTGCCAGTTGGTGCAACGTTGCCGCTTTGCCTTGGACATTTCCAATGCGTTCTGTTATTTCCAAAGACTGATTGTAGAGTGCGATCGCTTGATCCACATCCCCTTTGTTGGCGTAGATACCTGCCAGTTGGTGCAACGTCGCCGCTTTGCCTTGGACATTGCCAATGCTTTCATCAATTTCAAGAACTTGATTGTAGAGAGCGATCGCTTGATCCACATCCCCTTTGTTGGCGTAGAGAATTGCCAGTTCATGCAGAACAATGGCTTTGATTCCTGCTAACTTTTCACCTTCATCAGTTAACTTCAAAGCTTTTTGCAAAAAATATTCTGCTTTCTGTACCTCACCAATACTCCTATAAGCTACCCCTAACTCCCTCAAAATATTGATGCGGGTACGTCCATTTGTTGATTGTTCCATTAGCAAGCGTTCAAGTAAATCAATCCGCTCTTGCCTTTCTGGTAAATCTAAACTTTCTAATATTCTCTCAGACTGAAGAGTTTTTTCAATAGCCGACTCTTGAGTAGACTGGACTGTTTTAAAATAAAATACTCCTTTTCTCCATGCCCAAAAATCTGGGGCATACTTTGCCAAACGTGTTAGTGCATGATCTGGCAAAAATATCAGTATAGGGTGAGGAACACTATCACTAAAAGCATCTCGCACAAAGTTCAAGTCTTGCAGTACAGGCGGATATTCCCCAGACAAGCCAATAGACTTTTCTAAACCGATAACAATTAAAACTAATTTTTTATCTGGTTCTAAATGAATTTCCTTTAAATCACGAACAATCTCATCCCTTAAAAAACGCAAATTAGGATCGGCACAATTGAGAATTTCAAACTGAATCTCATCACATTGAGGATGGTGTTTGAGGATTTCAATTAAATTATCTCTATCTTCAGCAAAATTCACAGCAACAAAACCAATCGTTAACTGCGTATCTGCAAAGTCAATAAAGGTCAACAATTCCGCTAATGACTGCTGATTGATTTCCACAAAAGTTTCTTTATCTAAATCCATTTCAGGGATTACTTGTGGCTGATTTAACTGCTTCTTGGAAAGCATCGATTTCCCTCACAACTGGATTAACATAATTCCAGCGATTTTTGCCGTTGTACTCAAAAACCCAAAGACTGAACAGCATTAACCTGCCGATATCATCTTTAGAAACATCCTTGTTGATATGTACCGCCGCCAAAGCAGAATAGTATTCTGTTGATATACTCCGCTCAAAATTAAACTGCTCTTGCTTAATCGCATAACTTATATCATCCGCAGTCACTTTTTCATGCCCACGAGTTGCGGCTGTAATCAATGCTTTTGATGTTATTTGCATCAATTGACGGATATGTCCACCACTTGCTTTTGCTAAATCTATTAATAGTTGACGCGATTCAAACACTGCGTCTACTTCAACTCTTTGTTCAATTAAACTCGTAATTGCTGTCATTCCATCATCATTATAATTTAGATCGGTTTTATCTTTGGCAAATTCATATATGTTCACCATCGGCACAATATTAGGCGTATCGAAAGTATTAGCCAAATTATTTTCCGAATAAACTATAGAAATTGGTGCTGTATAGATAATCGTACAATGTAGGCTTTGTAATTGAAATGCGTAATCACAAAACAAATGTTTAGCTACATTAGGAGGAACCCGATCTAAATTATCAAAAATAATTAAAAATCCTTTTTCATACTCCGGGTATTTAGATTTAAGCTTGACAAAAGCATCACCTAATAACAAATTTATATCAGCTTGTAAACGACCAATATCTTTTTGTAAATTCTGCCGAACCGTCTTTCTTTGTGTGTCAGCACCTTTAATTTGAGCTTGGATTTTACCCAAAAGCTTTGAAAGAAAGGGAATCTTGATACCTGCTTCTGCTTCCGCCTCGATACCAACTGACCTTTCAACTGTTTGTTCAGTTTCTTGAGTAATTTCTTTAAACCAAAACTCAAAATTATTTAAAAGTTTGGCATCAAAGTTTAATTGCGATTTGTATAAAACCTCAGCAACTTTTTTAATAATTACCAAATATAAATCTGTGTACTCTGCGTCTAATATATCTAATTCAGCGTCAGCTTCAATATAAATAACTTTATATTGAGATTCCCATTCTTGCTGAATTTTCCTTAATTCTGTACTTTTCCCGCATCCCCGATGTCCAGTAAATAAAAGGCTGCAAAATTCTGCTGGTTCCAGAAAATCCAAACGAGTTTTAATAGTATTAATTGCCTCTGTCTTGCGAACTTTTGATAAATCAACATAATAACGTTCAATATCTCTATTACTCACCAAAGGAGCTACATCACAAACACGAAAAGCAGCTTTGAGAGTATTAGCACGATTAAGGGGCAAAGAATTCATCATAGTTATTTATATAAATAAATTTATATATCCATATTTTACAGGAGCAGAATCTTAAAGCTTCTTGGTATTAGAGAACTTTTAGAAAGCACTGACGCTGATTGTCGGGGCTAAGTGCAAGATATGTGATTAGATTACCAACAGAATTGTATTGTGTCTCTTGCTCCTTGGCGAAGTGCGCTGCTGTGGCTGGTGCGTCTTCACCCTCAATTCCGAGATGTCATACCAATTCACAATTCGTAATGACCCTCGCAGGCTCGCTAAGGTAATTAACGCCGTGTGCAACTTTCTCTCAAACCTAACCCCCAACCCCTTCCCTACAAGGGAAGGGGAGCAAGATTCAAAGCCTCTCTCCGCTTGCCTAACGGCAGGCTAACGCCAACGGGGAGAGGTTTGGAGAGGGGTTTCAAGAATAAGTTGCACATCGCGTTAATTAAAAAACTTATACCATTTTGGATTTTAGATTTTAGATTTTGGATTGGGTAAGGGTTGATTGGTAAGCTTTTGAGCCATCCATTTGTCGCAATCATTTTTTAATTTGGTATTAGATGTAGCAAGGATTTTAGGGTTTACATCTGTGTCAGATTTCATGAAATGGTATAACAAGCAGTATTTTAAATAAAGGGACACCCATACAACTTGTCCGTGGAAAGGTTTAGCCACTTACTACAGCAAAAAATTGCCTTTGATTTTTACAACCAAGCAATCATCTTGGCATTCTCTGGTAATTTAGCGTTTTTCTGCCCAGCCGCGCGAGCTTGAATAACAAAGACACTAATAGGAGTATTCAATAAATCTACAAGAGAGGCTTTACCTGCGATCGCCTTCACCGTATTCTGCGGTACTTCCTTAAATATCCAACGTCCTAACCGATGTCCATATTCTGCCAGCGTCAATTCTGGCATCAGTTCTACCCCATGTAATTCATGCAAATAGCGATTTGAACGTCCATAACGTCGCCACTGACTAGCCAGTTCTTGAAGTGTAGAGCGATGGCGGTGCTGTACAGTTGCTTGGGGTGCAAACTCTAAACGCCCAAGATTTTGCCGCAAAATCCGCCAGCAGATGTCTGCATCACCACCAGTAGTTAAGTAAGGACGAAATAAGCCGGCTTTTTCTAAAGCGATACGGCGAATTGCTAAATTGGCAGTTTGTCCATAGGCGCAAAAGGGATGAGCTAATGTGTGCTTTTGCGATAAAACGTCCTGAAGTTCGGCGTATTGTTCTAATAAACTATTACCTGGAAGTGCTGTAATTTCGCCAGCAACAATTACCACATCAGAATTAACAAATGGTTGAATGAGTGATTCTAGCCACTGGGGTTGGGGATGACAATCAGCATCGGTAAAAGCAATAATTTCTCCGGTTGCAGCGCGAATTCCTGTATTTCTGGCAGCGTAGGAACTTTGAATTTGATTTTCGCTTAAAGCACTAATTTTAATTACTGAATTTGCCGCCGCTTCTTGGAGTAAAGCTAAGGTGCGATCGCTACTGTTATTGTCTACCAACAAGTATTCTACTCGGTCTTGGGGGTAGGTTTGCGCCGACAAACAAGCAATCAACGCTGATAAATCTGCTTCAGCATTATAAATAGGAACAACCACCGAAACCATTGGCAAAAATCTGGCGGCGGTGGTTGTATCAATTGACTGATGATTCATAAAAATTAGGGATTTTGGCAATTAGATTACTCATTATTATTCCCAATTCCCTAATTCTATGTAGATTTCATCAGGTAGTTTTTTTACTCCAGCAATTTAGATTAACAAACCCTCATACATGAACCTGAAATCACTAGAACTTCAAGGTTTCAGCACTCGCACTCACAGGCGGGATGTTTTGAATCACAGAAGACTGAGCAAAACTGTTACTAGACAAAGCTGCGATCGCTCTTGCATACTGTGGATCGCTAGAAGTGCCGATTAAACCGGGGTTAGATGCCAATTGACGCTCTTGTGCTTCCGTTAAATCAATCTTGATATCGGGAGTAATACCCTTATGGTTAATATCAGTTCCCAGTGGAGTGTAGTAATGAGCAATAGTCACCGCTAAACCAGAACCATCAGATAGTTCATGTACTGATTGGACTAAAGCCTTACCAAAGGTTTGACTACCAATAACTACGGCGCGTTTATTATCTTTGAGCGCCCCGGTCAAAATTTCGCTGGCACTAGCGGAGTTACCATCTACTAAAATTGCCAAGGGGAGTTTTGTTAAAGCAGTGCGATTTGCTCTGGTTTGTTCGCTGCTACCTTGACGGTCAACTGTGCGGACGATCGCACCATTATCCATCCACATCCGCGCAATCTCAATACTAGCTTGCAACAAACCACCAGGGTTGCCACGCAAATCTAAGACAAAAGCATCAACTTTCTTACCATTTAAATCTCGAATGGCTCGACGCATTTGATCGGCGGCGTGACCACTAAACTCTCTTAAGCGGATATAACCTACACGGCGATTACCTTCTTGCTTGAGGTTATAACTAACAGTCGGGACTTCAATGGTTGCTCTTGTCAGTTTCAAATCAAAAGCACCTTGTCCACTTCTTTCCAAGCGTAATGTGATTGGTGTACCTGCTTGACCACGAATTAGTTTAGAAGCATCATCCACCTTCAGCTTCACAGTGGGTTTTCCATCAATTGCTAATATTTCATCCCCAGCTTTAATCCCTGCTTTCAACGCTGGCGAATTCTCTATGGCTTCGACAACCGTCAGCCGTTGAGTTTTTTCGTTCACTTCCATCCGAATACCAATACCAGAGACTTCCCCAGAAGTTTGACTGGTGAGAGCTTCATACTGTTTAGGGTCCATAAATCTTGTATATGGATCGCCCAATCTTTGTAAAGCTTCGCGGATAGCGATGTAGGCTTCTTGTTTAGAAGCATAATCTTTACTTAATAAGCTCTGCCTAGTTGCTTGCCAATCTTGTTGATTAAAATTACCATCAACATACTCACGATTTACCAGTTGCCACACTTGGTCAACTAAGGCTTTGGGGCTATCTTGTAGGGCGGCACGAACGCAACGAGTCCAAGCAGGGCCGAATACGGACACGGTAGCGGTTGTGGCGATCGCTCCACCAATCATGGCCAGTTGGAGGGGCGAGTAACGTTTCGCAGATTGGTTCATGTATATTAGCTGGAATGGTTGTTTTGTTGAAAGTTTAGCAATCAGACTTTTCAGAGACTTTTAAGTTTTTATAATCTATTTTCAGTTAAGCTTTCTTCATTATTTTCCCCTCGGAATTATCTTGATAATTTTGCCTTACTTACCATTAGTGTCGTAGCCATACTTCTGCTAAATAACTTAGCAGTCTTATCGAGTCCTATACAAGTATTGTGACACTTTTAACCGTGTCATATTTACACCCTATATTAATTTTATAAGATAGCATTTTGTTGAATGGACTGCTGGCATTTTGGATATTATTTAACTTAGCTTTTTTTAGCTATGACATGAGACATAAATTTACTCGTATTTCATCAATTCTTGACCAAAGAAAAATCAGACAATGGTTGCAATTGTTACAAAAAATATTACGTACTTTATGCTTAATTTTGGGCTGCTGGCTAATTTTCATCACTATAACCTTAGTTCCGGCATCCTCCAAGCCAGTGGACGCTTTATTTGTCCTTGGTGGTAGCATTCGCCGTGAAATCTATGTTGCCCAACAAGCCAAAGAAAATCCCAAAATTCCAATTTTAATTTCTCGTGGTTCGCTCGACCCTTGTATAAAGCTGATTTTTGAAAGGGAAACAGCAGATTTAGAAAACGTGTGGTTAGAAAATTGCGCCAATTCCACCTTTGATAATTTCTATTACGGCATTCCGATTCTCAAACGCTGGAAAGTACATAAAGTTAAGTTAATTAGTTCACCAAGTCACTTTCCGAGAGCCAAATGGATGGCGCAGATCCTTTTAGGGGCGCATGGTATTTGGGTAGAACCAGAAGTCGTCAAGGAAAAAGGTCGTCCCGCAAATCAGGAATATTGGTGGAAAACAGTATTTGATATTACACGCAGTTTATTTTGGGCTGTGATCAGTCAATTTTTCCAACCACAATGCTCATCTGTCATTGAACTCACCGATGTAAATATGCAGTTTTGGCAACGCCAAGGTTTTGTCTGTGAACGACAAGGCGATTTGGGAGGCAGAGGGCGAGGAGGTATTGGGGGTGTAGGGGAAGGGGGGACAGGGGAGATAAGGTAGATAAGGGAGGAGATGAAGTTTGACTCAGTAAGTTGGTGCAATAAGAATAGGGAACAAAGATTGTCGGTGAAGAATGGGTGTAAGGGTTTGAGGGTGTGAGGGTTTTGAACACCTACACCCGCATTTCTCACAAGCTTCAGGCGTTTGATGGGGCAGAGGTGCGGAGGGGCAGGGGAGAGAGTACCTTCATTCTCCCCTGCTCCCCTGCACAGGCTTTGAAAGGTGTGGTGAGAAATCCGTGCTACACCCCTACGGAGAAGCCAAAAGATAGAGAATTTTTGACTTTTAACTTTTGACTTTTGACTTGATTTATCTCCCCAATAAGTTGGGAATACCTTCACAACCGCCGGGAATGGTGGCTCTAGTTGCTTCTCCACCCCAAGCACAGCAGTAGTAACGGTTAGTTTCAGAAATTCTTTGGGCGTTGGTGAAGTCGGCATTTTCAATAACAGCGCCTGTGTGTTCACCAGTTTCGTAGTTGGGTGGTTCTGAGCGGCTACGGGGTGAGGCTTTCTCTAGGGAGCCATAAAATAAACGTACTCCATTGAGGTCTGCGCCCCTAAGATTGGCATTATACAAAATGGTGCGCGAGAGGTTGGCTTTTACCAAGTCGCAATCACTCAGGTTGACACGGACTAAATTCGCTTCACTCAAGTCAGTCCAGCGTAAATCTGTTGCGGAAAGGTCGGCTGCGGCTAACATTACACCTAAGTCAATTACACGCACACCTTCTAGGCGGTCTTCTTCATAACCACCCATACCGTTGAGAATGGCTCGACCTAAGCGCCGATCGCGTTTTAAGGGTGTGAGTAGCTTAGAACGGGATAAAAAGCGGAGAATTTTGGCTTTACCACTACCATCAACACTACTAAAAATGGCTGCTGTGCGACCTTCTGCGATCGCTCTTTCTTGGGGCCAGTCCTCTAGTAAGCCTTCTTCATCTAACACCAAGTCAGAAACGCCCTGGAAATAAGAATCTATGGTCTGCTGTTGAGTAATGATATTTTGTTGAACTGTCAGCAAATTTTGTTGAATGGTCAGGTCTTTGGAAATTACATACTGTCGCCAAGCTACATAAACAGCAATAATGGCAATTAAAATTTGCCCCAATGCTCCAAACCATTCTGCTAATGTACCAGAAGCTTCCCAGTTGATTTTTTGCCCAAACATCAGTAAGCGATCGCCTGTACCAGAAAATTTGATCAAGCCTACCAATGCAGCGATTAATCCCAAAAAACCAACAAACAAGGTTCTGTCTTCTGGTGTAAACCATTCTTTGAGGACATATTGCAACCAAGGCAAGAGCATCGCTAGAGATAATACCAAAGTCACCAAGGTTCCCAAAATTCCAATTATCCAGTTATTGATGATCACTCCCAGCAAAGTCATAGCGATCGCTGCTACCGTGACGATTAATGCCCTGGGTTTAACTGTAAAGTGCGGAATAGAGCGTTGTAGTACCTGAGAACGGGCTTGCTGCATAACGGCATTATTTTGCGATGATTGCAAAGATGAAATCGCCGCTAAAGCTTGTTGTGCCGTCAGTGCTTCGGGATTGACATGATTATCCATCAAGCCATGATCGAAATCGTTTGGTTCCTCTTCGGTTAAAGGTTCTGGGTTTTGGGGTTTGGGTGAGTTTGATTCAATGGACATGCTTTCTATTCTGCCCCAGTAGACTCAGTTCAACAGCTGTTTTATGTTAACTGCTAACAGGTAGAATTCGGCACAGGGCGATCGCTAGTATAGTAATTTGGTGTGATTATCTGTGCAGGACGGGAGTTGGGAGTGGGAAGTGTGGGAGGATGGTAAAGAAATCTTTCCCCCCACACTCCCCACACTCCCCACACTCCTACACCCCTACACCCTTGATTTTCATCTCACCGCCTAAGCCCTATTTGGATTAAATCGGTGCAATCCCCAACCAAATTGCTTCTATCAAACCCTGTACAAATGAAAACTCTACTTTTGGTTGCTGTTTTAAATCAAAGTCTGGAATAGCTTCTGTTTGGCAATGATTTGGCGAGAAATGTAGTTGTTCTGAGAGGGCGTAGTTCATCAGAGTTCCTACTAAAATATGAGCAATTATTTTGGCATTAACTGGACGCAATCTACTGAGACTAATTTCTTGTTCTAGAAAATCAGTAAGTACTTTTACATCTTGTACTGGCCCTTGTTCTTTGGTCATACAATTTTCTGGAATGGCATTGCCACGAGAACGCAACATCATAAACCGGGGTAGGACTTCACTGTAAAATTCCAGAATTTGAAAACAGACCTGAATCAGATTTTCTTTGAGATTACCCTTGCCGCATAAGTTTTCCAATTCTTTCATCCACAAAGCCTTTTCTGGAAGCCCCATTGCCGCAAAAAACAATTCTTCTTTTGTAGAAAAACGCTTGAAAATTAAAGCCTCAGAAATACCAGCCAACTGAGCAATTTCGATTGTGGAACCACTAAAACCTTGCTGAAAGAAAACTTGGCGAGCAGCTTCTAAAATTTGCTGATTAGTAATTTTAGGTTTACGAGCCATACAGAAGTAACTACATACTGATGAATTTATGCTTGGTTCATGCTGATGTCAATACTGGGGAGATAGGGAATGGGGAGTAGGGAATAGGGAAGGGTGCATCCACTTTCAGCACATAGCCCTCAGACTGAAGTCTGGGCTGGGGTTATACAAACTAAACTCGCCTGCGCGGGTTTTTAGATAGTCCTCGAAGTGTGTTCACTGAGCGAACTTGTACTGAGCGCAGCCGAAGTAGCCGAAGTGCGGTCACTGAGCGAAGTCGAAGTGTGGACTTTGTTTGTGTGCAAGATAAACGGCGATTTCCAATCGTCTGGTGTTTCTCCCTAACCTTCACCACTCCCAACTCCCCACTCCCAACTCAATTAAGCTAAGGTGATGAATACAGCCATTGCTAACGACTGTAAACTTGGCCTGTCAGCTAAAGTGGAGATCGTTTAAGCTAACTGACAGATGATTCGATTTGTGGTAAGAGGCGGTAGTGTGCCTAAACACGTTGGTTTGATTTCATTTCTGGTTGCCTGTAGTTTGTTGAGTTTACCCCAAGTAGCTCATGCACAGGCACTCGTTCCCCATACCCTGCAACTAGATCCAGCAAAACTGGAGAAGCAAGGTTTGGCTTTAGCTCAAGAAGCAGCGCAACTCGCTCAGTTTCAGCAGATTGATTTAGCTTTACCAAGAGCGCGGTTGGCCAGCCAACTGGCTCCCAAAAATGATAAAGTTTGGTTGCTGTTGGGTGGTTTGCATTTACAAAATCGGGAATTTGAGCCGGCGCTTGCAGCTTTGAAAAAAGCACAATCGCTCAACCCTAAAAATGCCGATGTTTTTTTTGCGATGGGTTCGGCTAATTTTCAACAGAAACAGTATGATGCGGCAGTTACTAATTATCAAGCAGGTTTAAAGCTCAAACCCAATGACCCAGAAGCTTTGTTTGATTTAGGTAATGCCTACTATATGCTGGGTAAATTACCAGAGGCGATCGCCCAATATAATCAAGCTGTTGCCCAAAATAAAAAATTCTGGGCGGCAATTAATAACATTGGCTTAATTCAATACGAACAGGGTCAAACTGATGCTGCCATTAAGCAATGGCAAACGGCTATATCTATCGATAAGCAAGCGGCTGAACCTTTATTAGCTTTAGCAGTCGCACTATATACTAAAGGCGATCGTCAACAAAGTTTGACATTGGGAGAAAACGCTTTACGTATTGATCAGCGTTACGCTGATTTAGATTTTTTAAAAGAAAATCTTTGGGGTGAACGTTTACTAACTGATACTAAGAAATTTTTAGAACTGCCCCGCATTCAAGCAGCTCTACAGCAACAGCCAACGCAGTAAGGAGTGCTGAGTGCTGAGTTGAAAGTGCTGAGTCAAAAGACCGCTACGCGGTGTAGGGCATTTACCAAATATGATGGTTCTGATGATTAATCTCGACTCTTACTCAGCACTCAGCACTTTTTTCTCACTACTACTTGCGGAAAAACGTATCTTATAGTACACATATACTAGATAAAAGGAAAATATTCGCCCAAAAACACTGTGCTTTCGGGCGAATATTTTCACAGAGTCTAGTTAATTCCTAGCGGTCATGAATGGGGAAGCAGTGCCATGATTTGGTCAACAAATTGTTGGTGGTCAACAACAGGCTTAGAGATGTAACCGTCAGCGCCGCTTTGCTTGAGGAAGTTCTCGCGATCGCCTTCCATCGCGTGTGCAGTCACTAAAATGATCGGTAATTTGGCTGTTTGTGGATCAGCCTTTAACATTTGGGTAATTTTGATACCATCAACAGATTTACCTTGATAGACACTTCTAGACAAAGAAACATCCATTAAAATTAAGTCGGCGTTCCCAGACTGAGCAATTTGGATTACTTCTTCGACATTTTCGGTATGTTTTACATCTAGTCCACCGCGCTTAGTCAAAATTTTGGAAAAAACGCGAGCATTAATTAGATCGTCTTCAACAATTAAAACTGTTTTCATGAGAATTTTATTAATAGAGGTTAAGGGAAGAATGCACTGAGCAGCAAAGTTGTCTAGCTCTTTTTTAATCACTAATGTATGTTCCCGTCATCAAGGATAATACTACTGCCGTTTATCCTGTGGCTAACAAGATTGTGTTAGGAATGTCTTTTCATCCGTTATGCTGTGTTTGCTGCATTGTTCAGTTATAGAGATTTTTGTGTAGTTAACTTTCAGGGAAAAAACTCATGGCAAAACAGTTAAACCTTCTCTCAACGGGACAGGTAATTACAACAGCCTTGCACACCGAGATGCAAAGGTCTTATCTAGAATATGCCATGAGTGTGATTGTTGGGCGAGCTTTGCCAGATGTCCGCGATGGCTTAAAGCCTGTGCATCGGCGCATTTTATATGCCATGCACGAACTAGGTTTAACACCAGACAGACCGTATCGTAAATGTGCGCGTGTGGTGGGTGATGTACTAGGTAAATACCACCCCCACGGTGATCAAGCAGTTTATGATGCTTTGGTGAGGTTGGTGCAAGATTTTTCCAGCCGTTATCCTTTACTAGCAGGACATGGCAATTTTGGCAGCGTGGATAATGACCCACCAGCCGCCATGCGTTACACCGAAACTCGTTTAGCATCCATTAGCCATGAGGGGATGCTGACAGAAATCGGTGAAGAAACTGTAGAATTTATCGGCAACTTTGATAATTCCCAGCAAGAACCCACAGTATTACCTGCACAGTTACCCTTTTTGTTACTCAATGGTTGTGCGGGAATTGCTGTGGGTATGGCCACGAATATTCCGCCGCACAATTTGGGGGAAATTGTTGATGGCTTAATTGCTTTAATCGACCAGCCAGATTTAGCGGATGAAAAGTTATTAGAGTTAATTCCAGGGCCAGACTTTCCTACTGGTGGGGAAATTGTGGGTGATGCAGGCATTAGAGAAGCATACACCACAGGTAAAGGTGGAATTATCTTACGGGGTGTTGCCCAAATTGAAGAAGTTGCTGGCGGGAAGGGAACAAAGCGCCGGACAGCCATTGTAATTACGGAATTGCCTTATCAAGTGAATAAGGCTGGCTGGATTGAAAAGGTCGCAGAGTTAGTTAACCAAGGACGCTTGCAGGGTATTTCTGATATTCGTGATGAAAGCGATCGCGAAGGGATGCGGGTAGTCATTGAACTCAAACGTGATACAAATCCCCAAGAAGTATTGCAACATTTGTATCATCAAACTGCTTTACAAACTAATTTTGGGGCAATTTTACTGGCAATTGTCGAAGGACAACCCCGGCAATTAAGCCTGCGTCAATTGTTACAAGAGTTTCTCAATTTCCGAGAAGCAACCCTCAACCGTCGCTATAGTTACGAATTAGCTAAAGCTGAAAGTCGCTTGCATATAGTTGAGGGTTTACTCAAAGCCTTATCTCAAGTCGATGAAGTGATTAGCATTTTGCGCCAAGCTGCTGACGGTAGTACAGCCAAAATGAATTTGAGTAGCCAGTTAAATTTAAGTGAGACGCAAGCAGACGCAATTTTAGCTATGCCTTTGCGGCGCTTAACAAGTTTAGAACAACAGAATTTGCAGCAAGAATTTGAGCAACTCACTTCACAAATTGCCTTATTGCAAAACTTACTTAGCGATCGCCGGGAATTGTTAAAGTCACTGAAAAAAGATTTGCGATCGCTCAAGCGCAAGTATAATGATCCGCGACGTACTAAGCTAGGTCTCAGCGTAGCCGAGGAATTCCCAAAAAGCAAAACAGCAGAAGGTTCTAGAAGTCGTAAAACCGAAGAAACTGAAGAAAGTCCCGCCATCGAACAGCCTGCGGAAGACGCAATTCTGGAGTTTACCCAACGGGGTTATGTCCGTCGCCTAGCCACCACTGGGAAAAAATCAAAAGTAGAAAATGGTCTACCAGACAATGATTTCCTCATCCAAACGGAATTAACCGATACAAACCAAGATTTACTCATTCTGACCAGTGGTGGCAAAGTTTATCCTGTGCGAGTCGGCGACATTCCCTTAACTACGGGTCGTTCTCCACGGGGAACACCATTAATTACCACACTCACCACTACAGCCCAAGGCAGTCAAGAACCTGTTGTCAGCCGCTTTTTATTACCAGCAGATTTCGACTCCAAGCAAATGATTCTCCTGACAAAACAAGGCAGAATCAAGCGGTTATCTTTGGCAGAATTTACTAACCTGACTCGTCGCGGAATCACAATTGTCAAACTCAAAGACGATGATGAATTGTTATTTACTCAGTTCACCACCACAGGAGAACATTTAATTTTAGCTAGTTCCGGTGGGCGATTATTGCGGTTTGCTGTCAATGACGAACAGTTAACCGTTATGGGTAGAACCGCGATGGGTTTGCAAGCCTTTCGACTGTTGCGAAATCAGCAGATGGTTGGCTGTGCAACTGTGGGTAAAGATGACCAATTGCTGTTAGTGACTCAACAAGGATACGCCAAGCGAATGCCCGCAAGTCAATTAAGAGCAGCGAACCGTGGCGATTTAGGTACACAAGCACTGAAGTTTGCGAGTAAAACCGACAACTTAGCCAGTATGCTGAAGGCAACTACCCCAGAAGTCGCACTCATCACCAATAAAGAGCGTGTAGTCCGGCTAACTGTAGATACAGTCCCGGTTTTGACTAGAGATACAACAGGCGAAAGCATTCTGCAACTCAATCGAGATGAGAAAATTATTGCTGTTGTTGATGTGCGCTCTCATCTGGTTCAGTCTTGATTCGTAAGAATTCAGTAGTCAAAATATAGGAAAAATCAGAAAAAATTATTGAAGAAGAACTCAGCAGTCAGAATTCACAAATCAGAACAAGAGTGTGTAGCGGATTTATGATTGCGGAACTCCCATAGCAGTGCTAAATCATTCGTGAAATTTCCTTTCTTTTCCTTCCTCTCTTTCTTTGTGTCCTTTGCGTCCTTTGCGGTTCGTTAAAAAGAATACTTTTTCACAACTCAGATAGGATTGCTATATCAAATTTACAGATTAATGATCAACCGGAAGAGAGATTTTTCCGGTTATTTGTTTTGTTAACTAATACATAATCTGCCCCATACCTTCATTGTTTATCAGAGCAAACAGTTTTTTGTCTCTACACAATTTATTGGTATGAGAATAGTTCGGTGCGATCGCACTTTGGTGAATATCAACAAATGTTGCATTTCTTAAAAAAGTTGTTATATTAGTTTACATAAGGCAATAAATCTTGAGTAAATCCAGTTTGGAGTTTTAACAATGACTAACACAACCACAAAAATCACCGCTCCTGTAGTTGAAGATCGTAATGCTTGGCGTTGGGGTTTTACTCCACAAGCAGAAATTTGGAATGGTCGTTTAGCAATGATTGGCTTTTTAGCTGCGGTGTTGATTGAATTATTTTCTGGTCAAGGCTTCCTACATTTCTGGGGAATTCTTTAAGTTTTAAGTAACGAACTCACTTTTTTAAGAATATGAAAAATAAAAACCTGGTAGCAATTAACTACCAGGTTGTTTATTCTTGTTATTTGTCCTTAGTCAATAGTCATTTGTTAGAAACTGATGACTATTAATTGTTGAATCTCCAAATTTGAGATTTTAAATTTTGGACTTTGGATTATTAGTTCAGACCCCTTTCCTTGGAGTTGGAGTAAATCTAAAATCCAAAATCTAAAATTGGTTGACTACCGAATATATTCCTTGAGGACACTATTACGGTTGGGGTGGCGTAATTTGCGGAGGGCTTTGGCTTCAATTTGACGAATACGTTCGCGGGTAACGTTGAAAATTTGGCCAATTTCTTCCAGGGTTTTCATCCGTCCATCATCCAAGCCGTAACGCAGTCTAAGAACATCGCGTTCGCGGGGGCTGAGGCTATCCAGAACTTTTTCTAAATCTTCCCGCAACAAGTTCTTAGAAACTTGATCTTCTGGGGTTTCACCATCAGATTCAATAAAATCACCCAAGCGAGAATCTTCTTCTTTACCAATGGGGGTTTCTAAGGAAATTGGTAGCTGTGCAGATTTAGCAATAAAGCGCAGTTTCTCGATGGTCATTTCCATCCGAGTCGCAATTTCTTCTTCTGTAGGTTTGCGACCCATTTCTTGAGAAAGTAGCTTGGTGGTTTTCTTAATCCGGGATATAGTTTCGTAAAGGTGAACTGGTAGGCGGATAGTCCGAGATTGATCAGCGATCGCTCTGGTGATGGCCTGACGAATCCACCATGTAGCGTAGGTGGAGAATTTATAACCTTTTTCGTGGTCGAATTTTTCCGCCGCACGAATCAAACCAAGGCTACCTTCTTGAATTAAGTCTTGGAATGATAAACCACGGTTCATGTATTTCTTCGCAATCGAAACCACCAACCGGAGGTTTGACTGCACCATTTTATCTTTTGCTCTCCGGCCAATGTGCAGACGATAACGAAAAGCTGGCAACGGCAATTGTACTGCTTCTGCCCATTCACTATCACGGGGATCGCGATCTAACTGTTCTGAGAGTCTTTCTCTGACTCTTTCTAATTCCAGTAAATCGGCGATTTTCCGTGCTAATTCAATTTCTTCATCAGCCCGCAATAAGCGAATTCGCCCAATTTCTTGCAAGTAAAGACGAATTGAATCTTCGGTGTAATGCTTTTTCTTGCTTTGTGTGCGACGACGCGATTTAGCGGCTTTTCCAGACTTTGCGTCGTCCTCATCAGACTGAGGCTCTAAAAATTCATCCATGTCGCCGTCATCAACGAGAAGCAAGTCATCCTCTTCTTCGATCAGGAGGTCTTCTAACTCCTCGAAATCAGGCTGATTTATTATTTCTAGGTCAGGCTGATAATTGCTTTCGAGTACGTTGTTAGCCTGGTTCATGCCGCGTTCCTCATGCTCCTTGCAGAATCAATTACTTCAATTACTCAAGATGTATTTAGCACTCTTTTGGCGAGGGCTATTTAACAACCGAAAAATCGGGTTTTAGGCTGTTTTCCCTGAAAACTTTTCGGTGGTTTTACTCCATTTTGGAGGAGTTATTTATTGAAGTGTGAAAAGTCGCGTTGACTGCTGACTTACTCACTTTATTAATAGTCGCGTGTTGCTGTCGCACACAACTTTTAACTTGTTTGTTTAAAACAGGACTTGTCTTTGTGTTGCTCAAAAATTCACCACTTCATATAAACAATTATGATTGCTGGCATATTTTCTTACAAAGACTGTTCCGATTGTAGCCTGTTTCACAAAAATTGCACTCTTTTTGTGTGTTAATCATGAAGTCATTAAGTAAGTTAAAGCCACTATTATCAAAAAGATATAAGAAAGGCTAGGTATTCCCTTAAATTTTCTTTAAACCTTTTTGGAATTACAGTGGACTCATCTTTACATTCAAAGGAAATTACTCTCACCTTCACACAATTTTAGGTATTAACTACAACATTAATTACCGAGAAACAGTGTGTTTTATATTAACTTAGGCAAGAAGTCTTGAGAGGCATATTTTTACATTTCCTTTATAAATGACTCATCCCAAACAGTTATGCAGTCATGCTAGATAAAGCAGTCATAAAGATGCTGCTAATATCAAGACACTAAACTTTGGTTGATGCCAGTTACCTTAACTGAGGAGTTGAGAGTAAGGCAGAATCTGCCAGATGGCGTTCAATAAAGTTTTAACTGAGTTGGTCTTATTCACACATTAGCGCACAGATGAGATTTCAACCCTATGAATCTTGACAAACTGCTCCTATTGTATACAAGGATATTTTAATCAATTTATAAAGAATTTGACAGTTGCTAATTTAGATATTTATCTGTTCACGGCAAAAGTTTATTGGATACAGACAAATTAGCTATGTTAGCAAGACAACATCAAGATGTTTGCATGTACTATATTCCACAAATTTTTGCCGCTAGTAACTGGTAAGTTGAACATAGGTGAAGTTAGCGCCTTGGTGGAGAATCTAGTTAGTTAATTTTGCTCACGTACGCATATGTTAAATATACTACTGGTTTATGAAGAAAATGATGACTTTGTGTAATCTTCAACATCCTTAAACACTTAACCAATTTTGTTGGTATACAAGATGAAGCTTCGCACCTTAAGGATAACAAATGCTTTTCCGGCTAGAAGGAAATTTGACTACACAAATTCTTGATTAGGGATTTTGAATTTTGGCTAAATGCCAATGAAGTTGGGATTTAGGTATTAATCCCACTTGACCACTAACTTGACAAAAAAAACTTTTTATGCACTTTTATGACAAAAAGAAAACTAATAACCTTATTAATTAATAATTATGTATTTTATCAAACAACTTTTAGAACCAGGAAATAATACTTATCACAAATTTACGTAGGGATAGAGGCTAGAGGCTAGAGGTTAGGGGCTAGGGGATAGAGGCTAGAGGTTAAAACTCTCTAATGGCCTGCTTTTGGTCGTCGGGTCGAGGTGCTACCTCCGGTTCTGTCTTAATGATAAGTCTTTCCGCAACACGATATAATCCAATAAAGTTCAGTTAAGAGAATAGTAGGTTGGGTGTAGCGATCGCGGAACCCAACAAAGTATGCGTGAATGTTGGGTTCCGTTCCTCCACCCAACCTACACCAGTCTAAGTTGTTGCCTTAACTGAACTGTATTGGGATATCGTCAGCCAGAATCTGATCGGACATAAAAAAAGGTAATGAGCGATCGCCCATTACCTACCATTACTGCACATCAGGATAATTGATATTAGCTTGATATTATATATCAAGTTCTGCTAAATTGAGTTTAGAACCGTAAGTTTCGATAAACTCGCGTCGAGGTGCAACGCGATCGCCCATTAAAATGGTAAAAATGCGATCAGCTTCGGCAGCGTCTTCAATTTCAACTTGCTTGAGGGTGCGGGTTTCTGGGTTCATTGTGGTTGTCCAGAGTTGTTCGGGCATCATTTCACCCAAACCTTTGAAGCGTTGAATGGTATAGTTCGCATTAGCCGGGAACTTGGCAATTGCTTGTTGTAGTTCTCGTTCGCTATAGCAATACTCGTGATTTTTGCCGCGTTCTACTTTATATAAAGGAGGACAAGCGATATATATGAAACCTTGCTCAATGAGCGATCGCTGGTATCTGTAGAAGAATGTTAACAGCAATGTGCGGATGTGCGCCCCGTCTACGTCCGCGTCGGTCATGATAATAATGCGGTGATAGCGCAGCTGGGTAGAGTCGAATTCTTCACCTTTTACGCCTAAACCCAAGGCTGTGATTAGTGCCTGAATTTCGTTGTTTTTATAGATTTTAGAATCGTCAGTTTTTTCGATGTTCAGGATTTTACCACGCAGGGGGAGGATGGCTTGAGTGCGGCGATCGCGTCCTTGTTTGGCGCTACCACCCGCAGAATCACCTTCCACAATATAAATTTCAGATTCGCTAGGATCGCGGGAGCTACAATCTGCTAATTTACCAGGTAATGGCGAGGATTCCAGTACAGATTTACGCCGTACTAACTCCCGTGCGTGGCGTGCGGCTTCTGCGGCTTTAAAAGCTTGGATGGCTTTATCTAAAATAGAGTCTGCTATCCCCGGATGAAATTCGAGGTATTCCGTGAGAACTTCGCCTACCAAAGAATCAACAATCCCGCGCACTTCAGTGTTACCAAGTTTGGTTTTGGTTTGTCCTTCAAATTCAGGATCAGGGACTTTGACAGAAATGACTGCGGTTAAACCTTCACGGACGTGTTCACCACTGAGGTTGGGTTCATTTTCTTTGATTTTATTTCGTTTACGGGCGATCGCATTTAAGGTTCTCGTTAAAACTGCCTTTAAACCTTCTAAATGCGTCCCGCCATCAACGGTGCGGATATTATTAGCAAAACCTAGAACGTTGTCTGTGTAAGCATCAGTACACCACTGCAACGCCACCTCGATTTGAACGTTACTGCGTTCTCCCTGGACATAAATAATTTCTTCATGGAGTGGCTGCTTCTCCCGGTTCAGGTAAGCGATATATTCTTTAATCCCACCCTTGTATTCATAAGTTTCGACCTTGGGTGTATCGCTTTTGAGAATTTCTAAACGATTGTCTGTGAAAGTAATCTTCACCCCAGCATTCAGATAAGCCAATTCTCGCAGACGGCCTGCTAGGGTGATGTAATCAAACTCAATACCAGTAGTAAAAATTTGAATATCGGGTTTGAAAGTTACAGAAGTCCCAGTTCGCGCTTCTTTATATGGCTTCGCTACCAATTCAGTCACTGGTACACCCCGTTCATAGCGTTGGGTGTGAACCTTTTTATCGCGCCAGACTGTAACTTCTACAACTTCAGACAAGGCATTTACTACAGAAATCCCAACCCCGTGCAATCCTCCAGAAACTTTGTAGCCGCCACCGCCAAACTTACCGCCAGCGTGCAGCACTGTCATTACGGTTTCCAAAGCCGATTTTCCAGTCCGCGAATGAGTATCAGTAGGAATACCCCGACCGTCATCTGTTACAGTCAAAGAACCATCCGCATTAATCTCTATCTCTATATGCGTGCAGTATCCTGCTAATGCTTCATCAACAGAGTTATCTACCACCTCATAAACTAAATGGTGGAGTCCTCGCGGCCCGGTAGAACCAATGTACATCCCCGGTCGTTTGCGGACGGCTTCCAGACCTTCCAGAACTTGAATCTGATCGGCACTGTAACTGCTCGTCATGAAAATTCTCCTGATGCGTGGGGTTGAAATCGCCAAAAGGCTGAAAAAGTAAAAACACACCAAAATTTTAACACAAAAGCCTTAGTGACGACTGTAGGGCATTTTTGTGAGAAGTTTATCTAGGGGATGTATCCCCATAAGTTTTCCCGATAGATAATCTAATTTTTTCCGAAATCACTTCTTTCAGCACTTATGGACACAGAGCATTTTTAAAGATGACTTTATAAAACCTCAATAAAAATACTTCTTTGAGAGGTTAACATGGTTCTCAACTATTGAGAATATAGTACAAATATACCATTGTTGGAGAGTAACGAACTATTGACTATTGACCAATGACAATTGACCATTAATCAATGACTAAATTAATTGTGATTTGTGGTGCGACTGCCACAGGTAAATCTGGTTTAGGTTTAACTTTAGCGCAAAGATTGGGTTCTGTGATTCTCAGTGCAGACTCCCGTCAGGTTTACCGAGAGTTTAACATTGGCACAGCTAAACCAACGTTAGCAGAACAAAAATTAGTGCCACATTATTTAATAGATATCTGCGAACCAACAGAAACAATGACGGTAGCAGATTATCAAGAACAAGCACAGGCTTTGATTGCGTCTTTTAGTGTTGAGCCAATTTTATTGGTGGGTGGAACTGGTTTATATATTCGTTCCATTGTGCAGGGGATGAAAATTCCCAGAGTCGCGCCTGATTATGAATTGCGATCGCAGTTAGAATCTCTCGGTCAAAATCAACTTTATAGTATGTTGCAACAAGTTGATCCCACCGCCGCACAAAAAATTCATCCCAATGATCCCGTTCGGACTCTACGCGCATTAGAAGTATTTTATATAACAGGAAATCCCATATCTGAACAACAAGGTGAAAACCCGCCAGATTACCCGATTTTGCAGATTGGTTTAGATTGTGATGTGGAAAGATTAGACACACGCATTCACAAGCGGACTGAACAAATGATTGCCGATGGTTTAGTGGCTGAAGTGGAATATTTATGTCAAAAATATGGTGCTGATTTATCATTGTTAAACACTTTGGGATATCAAGAAATCAAGCAATATTTATCGGGTGAGATTACTTTAAATACAGCACAAGAATTAACAGTTTTGCATACAAGACAATTTGCCAAACGCCAGCGTACTTGGTTTAGAGCATATCCGCAAATTAAGTGGTTTAATGCAGATGATGTTGATTTGATAGAGAAAGTTTGGCTGCATGTGAATGAGTTTGTGAATTAAAAAGCTTATACCAGTAAATTGCCTACAACTGCTACACTATAAAGTAATAAACAGATAACAACAGATGGTTTCTGGCGTTGGTATTACTGACACTATTAAAAGCTTGAGTGATTTACAAACTCGTTGTAATTTAACTCAAGCTGATAGCGATCGCTTTTTCTTTGAATGGTTTGAAGAATTAACCGAACTCAATCCCCAAGAACAGGCGGGTATTACTCGGATTAAGCAACGCTACGATTATCACCGGGTTGATGGGTTACTTTTAGAAGGTACGATTAATCTTTTAGTAGTTTCACCTTTACTAGAACTTGCAGGATTTCTCGATCCTCCATACCGAATTCGTTCACCTTATGGAGTCGCATTAGAACTTGAAGATCCTGAAGAAACAATTCGCGGCTTTATTGATACCCTAACTGTACAAGATAGGCTTTGGATTTTGGTTGTGGAGTCGAAACGAACTGGCATTCCTGTACCCGCAGCATTACCACAGTTATTAGCTTATATGCTGACTAACTCTGAAAGCAATAAACCTGTGTTTGGAATGGCGACAAACGGTGATGAGTTTGTATTTCTTAAGCTCACTTTCAATGAAAATCCCCAGTATGATGTATCACGAACATTTTCTTTATTTCCTAGAAGACATGAGTTAGCTGAAGTTTTGCAGATTATGAAGCGATTGGGACAAGTAGTGCTGAGTTGAATGTTAATTAACAGTCAATTTTTGCTTAGATATACCTGTTGTCTCAGCTTCCGGTAAAGCTGGACGGACACACAAATAAATTAACGGGCCAAATAACGGAACCAAACTGATTAACCAAAATATTTGATGATTTTTCCAACCCCGACGCGCCATATCATCTCCTAGCAACACCGGGAATAATAAACTCAGCAAGCAAAAATCTAAACTCATCACATGGATAAAGCGGTTAGTTTGCCACTGTTGGATAAAATCTTGCCAGTCTCCACCTTGCACACCATAAGCAACTAATATGCCTGCAATTACGGTGAGTATAATCCCAGTCACGCGAGCATCTAGCAACCTGATGAAAATATTTTTTTTGCCAACAAATTCTTGATTTGGCTCTCGGAGAAATAAATAAGGTAACAAAGCAAAAGCACCTACACCAAAAGATGCAGTCGCAAATGGCCAAGCTGGGATTTTTTGATTTCTACCATCAATAAATGCTAATGCACTGTAGGCAAGAGGCCAAATCCCCATCAGATTAAACAAGGAAATCACTAGAGGGTTGATTCCTTGCCATTGACCAAGAGAAAGTTTCTTGATTAACTCGAATGTATCAGGTTGATCAGGGGGTGCTAGGAAAAAAGCATAAACCACAAATCCCACCCACAGGGAAAACAGAGATACTTTCCTCAACATAAACTTAAAAATAAATTTATTTTAACGTTTTATGGTTCTTAAGAGTTTTGCTGCTTTATTGACCAGCCGTTTACGCTTGTAATGGAAGTAGGAAGACTCTTGAATTTTAACAATAATTGTTTCCAGATAATTACATGCAGTCTGGACATCTCCCTGGTGAGAGAGAATTTCCGCCAAGATGATATAGGCTTGTGGATGATTCCAATTTTGAATGTGGTTTTCTAGATGCTGTTTAGCGGCTTCAAATTCTTGTAAAGCAAACAATGTTTCGCCATACATTAAAGAAGCATCACCATATTTATAATCTGGGTCTATTTTTAATAGAGTGTGTAAATAAGACTTGGCAGAGGTGAATTTTTTATTTTTAATATCAATAAATGCTTCATGCCAAAGGGTTTGGAGATTGTCATCTTCGTTGTTAAAATCAGGCTGATTTAAGGCTGTGGGTTGATCAAAGCTTTCCACGTCATCTGAGAGATGATGACTGAAATTAACATACTGAGCAGCTTTTTTGATACTTTTTACTTTTAGTTTTGCTTTGCGTCGTTTATGAGAGCTTGTCAAGTTGCGCCAATGCTTCTGAACTGGGATATGTCCTCGCGGTATCCAACGTTGAAAACAGTAAGCGATCGCCCCAAAAAAGTTGACAATAATTAAAACCCACAGCCATAACCGCTTGTCTGGTTCATTGCGAATACAGTCATAAAGCATGAATAACCAAAATCCGGTCATTAACAACAATCCCACAACTTTGATCATTAACTGAATTCCCTAGCCTATCTGCAAGTTTGATTTTTCCTCACAAAATGCGTTTCACTCGTTTGGGAACAGTCCTAGTTTCCGAGATGATACCCTAGTATTTCTGTAAAGTAGAAACGTATGAGGTAGGAAATTCCATTAAAACCTAGATTCAGTCAAATCATCAAGGGTTAGTAAAGATACAAACCTAGTCCGTGGGATTGCGAGAAAGCATTTAACTGAAAGCTTCAGACAGGTAATCGGCGGCGGCGGCTACTACTGCGATCGCACTTTCGTAATCTAGGCGCGTCGGACCTAAAACCCCGACACTACCAATCGGTACAGAACCTCGACGGTAGGTAGAAGAAATTAAGCTGCAAGTACGTATCGGCTCTAAGGGATTTTCTGCACCAATTCGTACTGTCACCCTAGATTTACTTGCATCTTCTGTCTCTGGTTCATCAAAGATTAATTGGCATAATTTGTCTTGTTCTTCTTCTAGCAATTGCATAATTGTTTTGACTTGCTGCAATTGAGAAAATTCTGGCTGACGCAATACTTCTGTGACACCACGCACCATAATTTGTGTTGGGGTTGGTGCTTGAGTACGACGGCTTAATTCCGCAACTGAACTTTTCAAGAATTCGCCATACAGTTGAAATTCTTGGTCTAATTCGCTCCAATTTAAGTTAGCTATTTCTAATAAACTCCGCCCCCGCAAATGGTTATTTAAGAAGTTAGAAACTATCTGCAACTCCCGATCAATTACTTCAGCATCAAGTTGCAAATTTTCTTTTTCTGGTGGCAAATCCATCACTTTAGAATGGGTTTCATAGCCATCTGTGACTAAAATTAGCATGATTCTACCAGCTTCAATTTGCAACAGTTGTAAATGTCGCACTAAGGCTGTTGAAGTTTGGGGCATAGTAATCAAGCTAATACAACCACTTAATGTCGCTAAAATCTGTGCGGCTCCATGAATCAGGGCTTCCAAACTCCAATCTTCCCAATGCAGGCGTTGTTGGAGTGAAAGTTCTACTTCCTTGGCTAAGGTTTCTGTTCGTGTAGCGTCTCGCAAAGAAGGTGTAATTAACTGGTCAACATAAATGCGATAACCGGAGTCAGAAGGTATTCTTCCAGCTGAGGTGTGTGGTTGATAAAGTAGCCCAGATTTTTCTAATGCACCCATCACATTGCGAATTGTGGCCGAGCTAACGCCTAAGTCATACTCTTCCACCAAAACCTTTGATCCAACAGGTTCTGCTGTCGCAATGTAGTGACGTATTGTTGCCCAAAGGATGTGCTGTTGTCGATTGGTTAACTGGACTTCCATAAGGTGTGTATTACCGAAAGCAAATTTAAGAAAAGTTTGAAAAAAATTTTTTGAGCTAATGCAAAAAAAGATTAATATTGGTTAATTAAGATAGCAAAATTTTTATCTATATTATAGTTACTTGCAGCAACATTAATTGAGTTGCTAACTCTGAACGAATTAATCTTTTCAGCTAAAAAAGCTGTTTGACAATTTAAAGTTTTTTAATTATTAAGTATCTTCCCACAAATTTTACAAATAAGTTGTATTGGTAGATACTTATTTTTCTCACCATTTAAGTTAGATGTCGTCAGGATAAATGCTGATTGTGATGAGTGGTGGTTCGGCTCCGCTCACCAACCGGGAGTAGAGGTGTGGTTCGGCTACTTCGGCTGCGCTCAGCACAAGTGCGCTCACCAACCTTGGGTGTAGGGGGAAGAAGCCAGGACAAATGACCAAGGACTATTGACTAATATTGTGGGATTTCTGGGTCAACTAGTTGAGAATAAGCGGCGATACCACCTGTAATATTTTTGACATTTGTAAATCCTTGAGCAATCAACCACTGACACATCTGAGCAGAACGCACACCGTGATGACAAAGGACAAGGGTTTCAGCCTCTGGATTCAACATCGTGAAAATTTGTTCATTCCAGTTGGCATATTCACTCAACGGTAAGTTAACAAACCCTGGGAGGCTGGCGATCGCTAATTCTTGAGGTTCACGCACATCTACTAACTGAATATTTGCAGCGCCAGTAGCTAAACGTTCGGCTAATTCTTCAACGGTAATTTGAGTCATGGGTTGCCCAAAGGATTTATCTGTCATGAAGTTTTTGTAAACGATCCTATACATTTATGTTGACAGAAAATCTGACCCTTAGCATGAGCAATGATTCTCAGTGATTTTAGGCTTAGTCTCAAGATTGTCTGTTCAGGCGGGGTGTAGGGGGTTAAGGGTGTTGGGGTATAAGGGAAAATAATGATTCTATTCACCTAAACCCGCATCCCTATCTTTCACATCCTTACACCCTGTTCATTAATTCTGCTTAAATGGCTGTGAAAGTCAGTATTTAATAACTTTATGGTGAATCGGCAAAGCTCATTTTTTGGTTTTATAGTCGCTGGTGCGATCGCACTGGTATTAATTGCGATCGCAGGTTTTTGGTTCTTCACCAGAACTCCTGTTACCCTCGTCACTTCCACCACCTCTCAGCCTGGTGCAGCTATTTTTGTGTCGAAGCTTTCTCCGGTGATGGTGTCGTTACTCACCAACCCTGACCGTTTGCAGGCTTTGGAACGAGAAGGAGAAATTTCTAAAATCAAAACCAGTTTATTAGCTAAAAGTGGCATTGATTATCAAAAAGATATTCAGCCTTGGTTGGGTAACGAAATTACCCTAGCTGTCACCACCACAGATTTAGACCGTGATTCCGCCAATGGACAGCAGCCAGGATATCTCATGGCTTTAGCTACCAACAAACAAGACAAAAGCCGCGAGTTTGTCGAGTTGTTGTTTTCAAAACGAGTATTAGCTGGCGCTAACTTAGATACAGAAGAATATCAAGGTGTGAAGGTGCTTTACGACAGCCAACTTGCAGCCGCAGTGGTTGGTGATGGCTTTGTGTTATTTGCAAATAGTCCCAGCGTTGTCAAGGATGCAATTAACAACGTCCAAGCACCAGACCTCAATTTAACTAGTTCGCCCCAATACCAAAAAGCTCTCCAGCAATTACCCGAAGCTTCCTTAGCCGTGGCTTTCTTGAATTTTCCCATCATTGCTCAATGGCAAAGTTTAGAACTACCAGAACCAACCTACGACAGTGAAATTGTGTCTTTGGGCTTGAACTCCAAAGGTTTATTAGCAGAAACCAGCTTTTTAACAACATCCGAACTCACCCAAGCAGCCACGCCACTCACACAACCAGTCGAGGCGTTGAAATATATTCCAGCATCGGCGGGTTTGGCAATTTCTGGTGCAAACTTAAGCAACTTGGCTGACAGTGATTTAGCCAAATTCTGGACGCAAATTAAAACAGCCATTTCTGGTTCGGAAACAGATGTGATTTCCCGATTGGTACAACCATTAACAGAAGTCCAGAAAACCTGGGGGATGAACTTTAATCAAGATATTTTTAGCTGGGTTAAAGGAGAATATGCGATCGCACTTTTACCACGTACAGGCCAAGTTTTCCCCGATTGGATTTTTGTTGTGGAGAAAACTGAGGAATTACCAGCAGGAATTGCGAAATTAGATGCGATCGCCTCTGCAAAGGGACTTAGTAGTAGTACTCTGAGTTTAGATAAACAAAAAATCTCCGCTTGGACAGAGTTAACCGCTAAAAAAACAGCAAATAAAGACCAACCATCCTTCACCATTGAAGCCACAGCCCAAGGGATACACACCACCCTCGACAATTACGAAATTTTTACTTCCGACTTGGCGACAATGGATGAAGTTCTTGCAGGTAAAGAAAAATCCTTACTAGACAGTCGCAATTTTCAAACCAGCGTCGCGGCGATTCCCCAACCCAATCAAGGTTATGTATATCTAGATTGGGCAAAAAGTCAAGGAGTGTTAGAAAGGCAAATCCCCGTACTGAAACTCATAGAAGTCCTGGGTAAACCATTTTTTAACAGATTGCGATCGCTCACAGTCAGCAGTTACAGTAGCGAAACAAACGTACTCAAAGGCGGGATTTTCCTACAACTGCAAGAGTAAGAAAAAGTCTGAAGTGTAAAGTATGAAGTATGAAATGAAGATTCACCTCTTGCACCAAGCGACTGAAGTCGCTGCTACACGGACAAAACTTTTGACTTTACGCTAGTCCGCCTACGCGGACTACCCTTCAGACTTCAGACTTCACACTTCATACTTTTGTGTCACATCTTAATGTGGCACAGCCAAATCAAACTTTTCAGGAATGAACTAATTACAATATGTATATATAACTACATTTAGTCAAGCTTGTTGGAGAGCTACTATGAAAGACTGTCGCCCCCGACTTCAGAAGCGAATCGGCTGGGTTTTAGCTATCTTAGCAGCTGTTACAGCAGCACCAGCGATCGCCGAAACACCCAACTTTGGTAAATTCAATCTAGTACCAGGGTTTGAAACTGCCCAAGGTAGATTTTCGGGTTATACGGGTGGTTCTTTTTCCTTGTCGGCGATTAGTAACCGCGATCGCAATAAAAACGCTTGCATTGGCTTTGCAGATCCTAAACCAGATTACACAATGGTTTTAGAAAAAGACTTTGAGCAACTAACAATATTAGTTAACACGGGGAATACAGATACAACATTGCTGGTGAAAGGCCCAGACAATGACACAATTCGTTGCGGCGATGACACTGGTAGAAGTAAAGATGCTAGTATTAGCGATCGCAACTGGAAAAAAGGTATTTATCAAATTTGGGTCGGTACATTTAATTCTGATGCCAAACATAAGTATACTTTGACAGTCCAGCAGAAATAATCAAGAAAGAGGCTAGGAACTAGGGGCTAGGGGCTAGTACAGCAAGGCAAAAGTAAAAAGGCAAAAGTAAAAAGAAAGAATAACGATACCACAAGCCTTTTAGCAATTTCTTATGGTCTGTTTATTTCCGCCGACCTGTACTAGTTAATTTTCATGATCAGTACTTTTAACCCAAACTCCCCCATTTCTCCACTCCCCACTCCCCACTCCCGACTCCCCAAATATGACTAGTCGTTTAGTAAAAGCAAAACTCATCGCTACAGAACAAGCTGCGCCAGATATCGAGTTTATGTTTAACCCCAGCCAGTTAGACTTCTCGCAGCAAATTAATTTGACTAAAAGTAGCGGTGCGCGTACAGGACGAGGTTTACCGAAAGTTAGTTTTGCTTACCCAGAACCGTGCAGACTCAGTATTAGTAACATCATATTTGATACCTACGAAAGCGGTACTAGCGTCCTCACCCATCTGAAAAAATTTGAAAAAGCAGTTAACTTTGCTGAAGCTGGCGCAGGTCAAGAAAAACGCCCACCAGTGTATATATTTACCTGGGGCGACCAGCAATATTTACGCTGTTTTGTCCAATCTCTTAACTACAGCCTGACTTTGTTTTTACCAGACGGTACACCAGTACGTGCCAAAGTTAACCTCACCCTAGAGGAAGTGGATGAATCAATTTCTCAGCCAGGAATGGGGACATCTAGCAGCGTAGACCGGACTGGCGACAGCAGAAGTAGCCGCAGTTAATTCGACCTTTGGGGAATAGCGTGTAACACAATATCTTCACTAGGCTATTGGCAATCACCTCTTGCCAATATGTATGCCTGTCCTTTACATACCTGAGCCACTATTACAAATTGATGGCACTAATGCTTCTGCTGATTTGCTCAATGATATTTTGCAAATCACAGTCGAAGAAAGTTTGCATTTACCAGGAATGTTTACTTTAGTAATCCGTAATGATTACTTTCCAGGACAGACAACAGAAGCAACTTGGAAGCATCAAAGTTTATTTGCTATTGGTAAGAAAATTAAAATTGGCTTTGTTTCCAGCACGACGCAAAACGCAGATTTTGAAGATGCAGAGCAAGGTTACGTCTTAGAAGGGGAAATTACAGCCATAGAAACTGAGTTCACCAGTGGTTCTCAAGCTCCCATCATCATTCGTGGCTATGATATGTCCCACCGCTTGCACCGAGGACGCTACAATCGCTCCTTTCAAAATGTCACCGATAGCGATGTGGTCAACGAAGTTATCGGTGAAGCAGGTATTACAGCAGGTACAGTTACCTCTACCACTATTGTTCATGATTACGTCTTTCAAGAAAATCAGACCAATATGGAATTTTTGCGGGAACGAGCCGCCCGCCTCGGCTTTGAATTATATGTGCAGGATAGTAAATTAAACTTTCGCCAACCTGCCCAAAATGAATCTTTATCACTTAAATGGTTAGAAGATATCCATAACTTCCGGGTTCGTGTTAGCAGTGCAGAACAAGTCAGTTCTGTGGAAGTAAGAGGCTGGGACTACTCTACCAAAAAGCCAATTATTTCTACAGCCTCTACAGAGCAGGTTATTACCACCACAGATAACGGCAAAGGTAGTTCAACTAGCACAAAATTCAGTATCAAGCCGAAAATGATTGTGGTAGACCAGCCTGTGTTTAGTGTGAATGAAGCCCAGAAAATCGCCCAAGCGTTGTGTAATGAACTAGGCGGTGAGTTTGTTGCGGCTGATGCTGTAGGCGAAGGAAATCCCGACATCAGACCAGGGAAAGTAATTAAATTGACAGATATGGGTAGTTACAGTGGTAGCTACTACGTGACAGAAACTCGCCATCTGTTTCAGGAGCGAAAATTCGTTACAGAGTTTAGTGTGCGGGGTTTGCGTTCTGGAGATTTATTAGCAACTCTCTCACCCCAAACACATCTGCAAGCAGGACAAACTCTATTAGTAGGTGTAGTGAGTAACAACCAAGACCCAAAAGGTTGGGGTCGTGTGCGAGTGAAGTTTCCAACATTAACTGAAGAGCATGAAAGTAATTGGGCAAGAGTTGTGAGTGTTGGTGCAGGCCCAGGAAGAGGTTTTGACTGTTTACCAGAGATCAACGATGAGGTTTTAGTCGCCTTTGAACACGGCGATATTCATCGTCCTTACGTCATTGGCGGTGTGTGGAATGGCACAGACGCACCACCAGAAGCAGTTGCTGATACCGTTGTTAGTGGCAAAGTGCGCCTGCGGACATTTAAAACCCGCGTTGGTCATAAACTCCAATTCGTTGAAGAAGACAAAAGCACTACTAAAAAAGGTGCATATCTGCAAACAGTAGGCGGTCATAACTTACGAATGAATGACAGCGAGAAATTTGCTGAATTAGAAACTACAGGCGGTCACAAATTTCGCTGTGATGACAGCAATAAAACCATTAGCTTGACTTCCACAGGTGACATCACCGTTAAATCTGGCACAACCGGGACAGCCAATAAAATTAGTGTCAACGGTAGTGAAATTGCTTTAACTGCAATACAAAAAATTTCTTTAACTGTAGGAGGTACAAGTATTGAACTGACAACTAGTGGTATCACAATGAGAACGACGGGAACTGTGAGTATCCAATCTGGTAGTTCCATCAGTGTGCAAGCTGGAGGTTCTTTGAGTGCTAACGCTGGTGGCGCAATTTCCGCTAATTCTGGTAGTTCGGTCAGCGTCAATGCTGGCGCTACAGTCAGTATCAACGGTGCAGCTTCCGTCGGCATTTTAGGCGGGATAATTCGGTTGAATTGTTAATGGTCATTTGTCATTTGTCCTTTGTCATTGGTCATTGATTCTTCTGCCCCCTGCACCCCTGCACCTTCTTCCACTCCCCCTTGCACCCTTACTCCCCACTCCCCACTCCCTACTCCCTAAAAAATTATGTTTCCCGCAGCAAGATTAACTGATTTAACTGTCACAGGCGATCCAATTACTGGGCCTGGTGTGCCGAATGTTTTAATTGTAGGTTTACCCGCAGCTTGTGTTGGCGATTTAGTGGCGGGGCCTGTGGTGACTGGTAGTATTGTGCTGGGGTCTTTTACGGTTTTGATTGGTGGTAGACCTGCGGCGCGAGTTACATCTCAGGTAGCTGGGGTGAATACTGTCACTGGTGTGCCGTTGACTACAGTTGTGGGTATAGGTGCGCCGACGGTGTTAATTGGTGGCTGAAAGGTAAAAGAGCCTTTACTCAGCATGTTTTTTGGTACTTCGACATTCTTGCGAGCGGAGATGGGAATGTGAATGCAGAAAACTGTGCCTTGTCCGGGTTCAGAGAAGCATTCTATTTGACCGTTATGCTTTTCGATGATTTTGCGACAAATGGGCATTCCTAAGCCTGTACCTTTACCGATGGGTTTGGTGGTGAAGAATGGTTCAAAAAGGCGATCGCGCACATCTTGGGTCATTCCTGAACCATTATCTTGAATCCGAACCACTATATATGGAGAATGGGCAAATGATTTGCCATTTTCCAATGAGGTACTAATAGTAATCACCCCTTCTTTTTCTTGACCATCTAAAGCATCGATCGCATTAGCCAGAATATTCATAAATACCTGATTAAGTTGGCTGGGATAACACTCAACTAAAGGTATGACATCATAATTTTTGATGACTTCAATTCCAAAGTTGCTACGGCTTGTCTTTAAGCGATTGTCCAAAATTAGCAGAGTACTATCAATACCTTCATGAATATCGGCTGCGGTCATTTGTGATTGTTCGGTGCGAGAAAAGTTGCGTAAGGATAACACAATCTCACGGACACGCTTAATACCTAAACTCATGGAACTGATGAGTTTAGGTAAATCTTCCGAAACAAAGTCTAAGTCAATTTCTTCGCTGAGTTCTTGAATTTCTGGAAGATAATCACAGTTGTCTTGATAAATATGTACTAGACGCAATAAATCATCAACATATTGTTGAGCATGATTAATATTTCCACTAATAAAGTTGACCGGATTATTAATTTCATGGGCAATACCAGCGACTAATTGCCCCAAACTTGACATTTTTTCACTTTGAATTAACTGTGCTTGTGTTTGTTGTAATTCATGCAGTGTAGTTTGGAGTTGTTGCGCTTGGATTTGGGCAATTTTCGCTGCTTCACAACTTTGTTCATAAAGCAAGGCTTTTTCAATCGCCACTCCCGCCTGCATTGCCAATATACTTAATAGCTTTAAGTCTCGGCTAGTATAATTAACAGCAGTTTCGCTACCAATGACAATTGCCCCAACTACCCGTTCTTCAACATTTAACGGCACACAAATCAAGGAATTGAATTGTTTCTTTTCTCCAAGGTATCTGGGATAAGCAACAATATTGTTGACAATTTCCCCGCGTCCCATCTGTACTATATTACCAATAATGCCTTCGCCTAACTTGATTGGTTGCTGGAGATAACTGCTGCTGCCAATTTCAGCGAGAATTTCCAAGGCATTGGTTTTTTGATTTAATAATAAAATCGCGCCACCAGTAGAAGGGATTAATTGAGCAGCTTCTTGGATGAGTAATCGAGAAACTGGGCGGAGATTGAGACTGGCAGTTACTTGAATGGAAATATCATGGAGTAAATCAATTTCTTGATATCTTTCTAGCAGTTCATGGGCGAGATTTTTCTTTTCAGATTCTTGTTTGAGTGCATAGACAAGAAGTGAAACAACACCAGCCGCCTGTTGTGAACCATGTACCCAACCAATCAATTCACCAGCAAATTCTATTGGATGGGCGATCGCACCATTGTCTCCTGCTTGCCCGAAGAGTATTTCGCCTTCCGTATTTTCTATAGTAAACTGACAATCTATCGCTTTAGCAAAATCATTGAGAAGAGCTAATACATCCTTTTTTACAATCAGATTCCTGAAATTGCTTTTAACCATTTGCTCTCATCCTGATTTTATTTCAGATTTTGCTTAAGCATCAGTCTTGTATACCTAATAGCTGAATATTTTCATTTATTCTTGGCTATTTGTCACCCCTATAATTAGTGCCGAATAACTGCCATTTTTTAGGTATAGGCTGGAATTTTGTAAAATTATATTTTTAAATAAAGTTGATGCAACTCGATTATAAGTGACTCATTTCTGAGAGTTCACCGTAAATTCATTGATTTTTGTATATTCAGTAAATGTACTTAGGCAAAATACTATATATAAAGTGATACACTGAACAGAAATATCACGGCATTAAGTTGACATTGTTTGAATGTGTCTCATAGTCATCGTCATTAGTGACTTATATGAATTTTTCACAAGAATTTGAGCAAGCACTTACTCAAAGTGCTTCTTTAGAAAAGTTCACATCTTTACTGAAGAAAATTAGTAACTATAACTATGTTTTGCAAGGAGAGGAACCAGATAGCCTAATTCATTTGGCAGTAGTTAATGACCGATTAGATGTTGTCAAGCTATTAGTGCAGCAAGGTGCGTCTCTAGAACCATTAGAGATTCGCCCAAAATCAGAAAATCCACATCCTGAATTTGAAGTTTTTGGTTTTGATGATGATGAAAGATTTACTGGAGATCCCTTACTGAGTGCTGCTGCGACAGGAAAGCAAGAGATATTTGAGTTCTTAGCGCCACTGGCTTCCATCAGTCAACGTAGACAAGCAATGTTATATCTAGCTGATGGTCTCAAAAGTAATTCACTTTCGTATTCTGAAGATAACACTAGTTTTCAACAACTGATCAACTCTAAACCTAGTACAGATAATCCTGACTCTTTTGGTCAATGGCTTCATGATTTAGCTCAGTCAACGATTACAGAGCCAAGTCTAAACGACACAATACGATCTGCATCATTAAAATTCATCGAAAGATGTCAAGCGCAAATTTTGCAAGGATTGAATATTAATAGGATTGGTGATCATGGATGTACTCTTTTGTGGACAGCATCAAATAATGGATATCTTGAAGCCGTTCAAACCTTGCTGCAATTAGGTGCGACTCCTGATATTCCTAACCAGACAGATGGTTGGACTCCGTTAATGATAGCTGTTGATGCTCATATTCCCTGGCTATGTGGTACTAAAAGTATTTGGGGAACAGCCAAAAGTCAGCAGGTAAATATTGTTCGTCTCCTTTTAGAAGCAGGTGCAAATGTCAACTTTGCCGGAAAAAATGGGGAAACTGCTTTGTATTTACTTCATAGCTTTGACCGAGAGGAAATTTTTGATGAGGAAATCGACTTAGCAATTTGTGAAATGGAATCTGTTTTAAGAGATGCAGGTGCTAAGTAAGGATATAGGTCAATACGGTTCATTTAAGAGAATAGTAGGTTGGGTGTAGCGATCGCGTAACCCAACAAAGCCTTGAAAATGTTGGGTTCCGTTGTTGCCTTAACAGAACTGTATTGGGATATAGGTTAATCACAGACGATGTTGCCAAAACAAACGTTAACTCGACTTTTGGCGAATGGTATTAGTTTTAGCGATCGGCATAAAGTAGCGTAAACTGCTCATCACTATGTGCCTACCATGCCAGAACTCAATCAAAATCAACACCTGGGTGCGGGCTGGTCGTTTCCGTTGCGGGTGAATGTCCAAGGAGGTCTGCAACTTAGTAAAGCCGATCGCAATATTGAAGCGTCGATGATGCTGATTCTGCGTACCGAGTTGGGTGAACGGGTGTATCGTCCTAACTTTGGTTCGCGGTTGTCGGAGTTGACTTTTGCACCGATGAATACGCAAACTTTATTACTTTTGCGTCTACACGTCCAAGAAGCTTTGGAAATGTGGGAACCGCGCATTGTTTTAGATGCGGTGCGTGCTGACCCAGATCCCCTGCGAGGTCGTGTAGATATTGTTATTGAATATCATCCTAAAGATAGCCATGATTCGCGGAGTTTAGTATTTCCGTTTTATTTGAATGGTCAGTAGTCATTTGTTATTGGTCATTTGTGTGTTTTAACTAATTATTTTTAATATTGTGGAATTTGATTTTTTACCGAAGTTACCCAAGTCTAATCTAGACGATCGCACTTTTAAAGATTTAGTTGATGAGTGTATTCTGCGGATTCCCCGCTATTGTCCAGAATGGACGAATTATAACCCCAGTGACCCAGGCATCACGCTGATTGAGCTATTTGCTTGGTTAACTGACCAAATGTTGCTGCGGTTCAATGAAGTACCAAAGCGTAATTACATTACATTTTTAGAGTTATTGGGTGTGAGGTTGCAAGCGCCTGCGCCTGCTGTGGCGGATATTACTTTTTATTTGAGTGCGGCTTTACCTGATACTTACACAATTCCTGCTGGGGTGGAGGTGGCGACAATTCGCACGGAAACCCAAGAGGCGATCGCATTCACTACAGATCGGCCTTTAATTATTGATAAACCGCAAATTCGCCACTTTCTCACCTGTCCCACTGCTGATCAAAAACCGGAAATTTTGCGCGATCGCTTTACTAATTTATGGACGATGCGCTCTGATGGTGAGTGGTATGGTAGAGAGTTAGCACTGTTTGAAGAACAACCCCAACCCGGAAACAGTTTTTATTTAGTGATTGATGGGGAATCTCAGTGCGAAGGAAATGTTCTCGCCTTGCAATTAAAAGGAGAAGCCGCCACCGCCACAGGGATTAACCCTGACATTCCGCCGCGCCGTTGGGAAGCTTGGAACGGTGTGGAATGGGAAGCGGTACTGTTGCAAGAATCGGACGACAGCACCAAGGGTTTTAGTTTTAGCGAATTAGCTACCCAAGGAATTAACCCCTTACAGGGTGCGGATATAGTTTTGCATTTACCGCAATCTTGGCCTGTGACGACTTTCACCGCCTATCAAGGACGCTGGCTACGTTGTGTTTATACTGCGCCCCAACCCAATCAACCAGGCTATAGCAGTTCGCCGCGCATGATTGGTTTGGCGGTGAGATCAATCGGCGGAACTGTGGGTGCGAGTCAAAGTGAATTGATTCGCAATGAAATTTTAGGAGAAAGTGATGGTACGCCGGGACAAACTTTTCAATTACAAGGCGTTCCGGTGTTGAACCGTCGAGAAGATGAATATTTGCTGGTTTCGCCGCCAGGGGGAATCCCTCAACGGTGGTATGAAGTCAGCGATTTTGCTAATTCTCTTCCTCAAGATTTGCACTACACCGTCGATTCGCGTACTGGGACTGTGCAGTTTGGCCCGGTGATTCGGGAACCAGCCCAACTCCAGCAACAGACAGAATTAAGGAGGGGAGTAGGGAATTTTGCCAATATTCAGGAGTTAGAAAGGCAATATGGGTCTGTTCCGCCGCGTGGGTCGGTAATTCGGATGGTTGCATACCGCACTGGTGGCGGGCGTAAGGGGAATGTGCAACGGGGGACGATTACCGTAGCGAAAAATGCGGTTCCGTATGTGGCGAGGTTGATTAACCATACACCAGCCCGTAACGGTTCGGATGCGGAATCTTTGGAAGATGCGGTGATTCGCGTTCCGGCAATGTTGCGAACCCGCGATCGCGCTGTGACTCCCGAAGATTTTGAGGTGTTGACCCTACAAGCTGGTGGTGGTGCAGTGGCGCGGGTGCGCTGCTTACCACCGACAACTACACAAGAGGCTGGAACCATCAAATTATTAGTTGTCCCGGCGGCGAATACAGATGCAATTAATCGTGGCGAAGGTATCGAACCAGAATTATTTAGTCTGAGTCCGCAATTGCGTGACCAAATTATTGCTTATTTAGATGAACGGAGGTTATTAGGAATACAAGTTAAATTGCAAGCCCCGGAATATGTGGGGGTAGCAGTGCAAACAGAAGTTGCGCTGGAACCAGAATACAACCATCCTGCCGCCCAGCAAGAGATTTTAGGTAAATTACGGGTGGCGTTGTATCGGTTTTTGAATCCGATTACGGGGGGTCAGGATGGGAGAGGCTGGCCTTTTGGGCGACCTGTTTACCCTTCGGATATTGTCAATTTGTTTCAGCAATTTCCGGCGGTGCGGTATTTGGGGGTAGTGCAGTTATTTGAATTGCGCTATGTGGGTTCAACTTGGGTGCGATCGCTTCCCCAAAATCCGGTGATTGATCCGGGGGCGTTGGGTCTTATTTGTTCTTGGCAAAATACGCGGTTGCGTTCTGGTCATGTTGTTAATTTAATTCAGTAAGTAAGTGCTGAGTGCTGAGTGCTGAGTTATGGAGGTGAATCAGTTGAGTAAAGTAGAAAGATTTGAGGATTTAATTGCTTGGCAAAAAGCTAGGGTTTTGACTAAAGCAATTTATCAAATTACACAACAGGGAGCTTTTAGCAAAGATTATGGACTTTCAGGACAAATGCAAAGAGCATCAGTCTCAATAATGTCTAATATTGCTGAAGGATTTGAGCGTAATAGACCTAGAGAATTTCATCAGTTTCTTTCAATGGCTAAAGCTTCTTGTGCTGAATTACGTTCTCAACTTTATGTAGCTTTAGATGTTCAATACATCCAGTCACACGAATTTAATCAGATTTTAAATCAAGCACAAGAAGTTGGCAGAATTATCGGTGGTCTTCGTGCATCTATTGACAAAAATAAACAAGAATAAAAACCACACTTTTTTATGACTAACCAAATCCTGCACCTACAACTCACATCTATGCAACTACCTGATGCGGTACAGTCATTAGCAGTGAGTACAAGTGCAGCCGATTTTTCACACTCAGCACTCAACACTCAGCACTCAGCACTAAATACTCAGCACTCAGCACTCAGCACTCAGCACTCAAATTTGGTGATACATCCGCCGGAACCGAGTGAGATAGTTTTGCAACTAGAAAACTTGGGTAGTCGGATGCTGCGGTTGAATGTGCGGGTGGAGGGGAATTTTCCGGCTGAGTGGTGTCGCATTGGGATGGAGGGGTATGAACTCGCACCGCGATCGCGAATGGATGTGGTGTTATACTTCCAACTTTCTGCCGATTTTTTTGAAACTCCCGCGTTGGTGGCTGGTCAATCTTTGGTGTTGGATTATCACAGTCGCATTCATGTTAATTACACCGAGGAGGGGACTGGTAGACAGTTAGTTGAAACGGCTGGGTTAAATTTATATGTCCGTCCCCGCAGTCTTTATCCCAAGTTTTTACCTGCGGTTTATCGAGAAGTTGATTTTATTAGTCGCTTCTTGAAGATTTTTGAACAGGCTTTTGAACCCTCAGTGCAAACGCTGGATGTGTTGTGGGCTTATTTAGACCCCATGACCGCACCGCAAACATTATTACCTTTTCTCGCCCATTGGGTCGCTTGGCCGATTGACCGTCGTTGGACGTTAGAACGACAACGTTATTTAATTCGTTCGGCTGTTGAGCTTTATCGCTGGCGGGGAACACGTAGAGGTTTGCGTTTATATATACATCTTTATACAGATTTACCTTTAGATGGACACATTACTAGAGAAGTTGATAAACATATTTGTATTGAAGAAATTCGCGGCGAAGGTTTTGTGTTAGGAAATACACGCCTAGGTGAAGATGCGATGATTGGCGGCGGTCGTCCGTATCATTTTATCGTGCGCCTTCGTCCGCAACGTTCAAATCAGGTAGATGAACAATTAGTGCGACACATCATTGACCAAGAAAAACCCGCTTTTTGTACCTATGAACTTTATATAGATGAGTCAATAGTCAATGGTCATTAGTCATTTGTCCTTTGTTATTGGTTCTTCCCCCTAAACCCAAGGTTGGTGAGCGAACTTGTACTGAGCGCAGCCGAAGTAGCCGAACCACACCCCTACTCCCTACTCCCCACTCCCTACTCCCTAATTATGGAAATTCACCCCCTAGAACGACTACAAATTCAAGATGGTTTATTAATTAACGCTGAACGGTGGAAGCGATCGCATGATTATCACCGTCAGCGACAAAATATCCATTATCAATCGCTAAATGAACCAGGAATAGTTGAAGGTTTAGGGGTAAGTTTGATTCCTGCGCCGAAGGATGTACCATCACAATATAATGATGGGCGATGGTTACAAATTCAGCCAGGAATTGCTATTGATGTGAATGGAAATCCGATTGTGGTTCCGCAACCGATAGACTTTCATATTTCGGCTGATATTACGGAAGAAAAACCCCGCTTAATTTATTTAGTTGTGCGTTATGTAGATCCAGATACTTTACAACGCAAACAAGTTAGTGAATTTGAAACAGAAACTTTTCGCATTGATGAAAAAACAACGCCGCCTGATGTGTTTGAGGTGGAGTTATGTCGAATTTTATTACAGCCGGGATTAGTAACTTTAGAAAATCCCCCAGATGTATTTTATCCGAGTTTGAATAGTTTGGATTTTCGTTATCGGAAAATTGCGCGATCGCGTCCAACTGCTGTGGTACGCGCGGCGCATCTTGATAGTCAGGAAACTAAGGAAGGCAGTAGTTTTGCAAATCTCGCTTCTTTATTAAGATATACCGAAAGTCTAACCTGTACCCTCCAAGGAAATGAGCAAATTCCCCGCTTAAATTTTCCACTTTTAGACCCAACGATAGCAATTAATTATGATTTGTTATTTATTACTGGTAGTGAACCGTTAATTTTAAATGTGCAAGAATTAGCTAATCTCAAAAGTTATCTAGATGGTGGAGGAGTTTTGTTAGTTGAATCACCCACCGATGCAGTTGATAGATTAGAAAGTGTTTTAGAAATTACTGAAAGTTTAGCCACACCTTTAGAAGATTTACGCCGACTTGATAAACATCATCCATTAAGAACACAACCATTTTTATTTGCTGCTTTACCAGCTATAAATCAAAAGCCGATGCAAATTTTAGTTGCAGGTGGCATTGTTTTAGTAATTGGTGATTTATCACTGGCTTGGGGATTAGATGAAAAATTAACTTTACCACGAGAAACCATTCGCACCGCCCAAGAGTTAGGCATTAATATTCTCAATTTTGCTTGGAAGCGTAAGCGAATGACGCAATTACGGCAACAAACTGCAACACCTGTTTCAACTAAGCCTGATGCTTTAAAAAATATTTTTAATAAGTTGGAATAATTTTTTAACGCAAAGTATCGCAAAGGAACACAGAGTTTTAAATACTCAGCACTCAGCACTTTTAACTCAGCACTCTATTTATGGCAGTTAATCTCGTTAACACTAAAATTTCTACACAAGTATTGAACTTTCAACCGGGTGGTTTACCAGCTTCTTTTGAAGTGACTGTAGTGAATGAAAGCAATCAGTTTGCTTCGTTTCAAATCGAAATCATTGCGGCTGGTGGTGGTGAAAGTTTGGGGACTAATTGGTACAGTATTAAACCTGCGGTGAGCGCGAAAAATCCACCAGGAGATAGTACAAAATTTGAAGTCACAATTACTAATACACCTGTTGCCGGTTTTATCGGCAAAATGAACTTGATTGTGCGAATTTTTTCGCTAGAATTGCGGGATGAAGACAGACAATTGCTGCGGTTAATAGTTGAAGCAGGTGTTGGTGCTGTACCGATGCAGGTTGAGTTACCAATAAGAGAATTTACAACTCAACCACAGGGAACAATTGAGATTCCAGTACGAGTTTTTAATCCTAGTCAGCTACCTGCGAGTGTTTCTTTAAAACCGATTGGACTTAAACCCCAATGGTTTATTAATGGCGATGAAAAACTATTACCAGTTCCACCAGGCAATAAAGCAGAAACTTCATTTTTATGTCAGTTACCAATTGCTGAAGAAGTACCAAGTCAAGCATATCCTTTTACCATTGAGGCTAATTATCCGAATGGACTTCCATCTAGTAGTCGAGAAGGCGTAGTTAATGTTACTCCAGCAGGGTTTGTTGATTTTCAATGCACACCAGAAAAACAACAAATACCTGCATCTCGTCCTTGGCTACCACAATTAAAAGTTAACTATACTACTTATCAACTTGAATGCCAAAATCACAGCAATATAACTCAAAAGGTAAATATTGAAGTTAAAGAAGATGAGGAAACCAAGCGTAAATGTTTCTGGGAAGTGCAGCCAGAATTTGTAGAATTAAATCCGGGAGAAGTTAAGAATTTACAACTATTAATTAGTAAGCGGCGGTGGTGGTTAGGGTGGAAGGAAAAACGGGCATTTAAAGTTAAGGCTATTGTACCAGATAACCGCGTCAATATTAATAATGAGAATCAATATTTACAACTCATTATTCATCCAATTTTACATCCTTGGCTACAGATGGGCTTAGGATGTCTCTTACTATATTTACTTTGGTATATATCATGGTTAAATCCGAATAATCCGTTGTTTGGTCATCGTGATGCTGTGACATTTGTACAGTTTAATGGAGTAGGCGATCGCGCTGTGAGTAGTTCCCAAGACCAAAGTATTATTAGATGGAATATTGCAGGTTTTACTAATCCCTTGATTAACCAAGATGATGGCAGAATGGCTAAAAAGATTGGTAAATCTGTGCGAATTGTACGCTATAAACCTGTGAGTAATGATGTAGTCGCCGCAGGTTTAGAAAACGGAGAAATCCAAATTTGGGATGTACTTGGTGGGACAAAAAAACCAAAAGCAACTTTTTCACTTGAAGGTGAGAAATCAGACCGGGTTTTAAGCTTAGAATTTAGCCAAGATTCTCACTTTTTATTTAGCGGTCATGGTAGTGGTGTAGTGGCGCAATGGGATGTAAATAGCGCATTGTTAGATGATGAGAAAACTATGACTAACCCGATTAATAGTAAGAATTTCAACTTTCCTGTATATGCTCTTGCTACTGTTGGACATGATAAACAAAATTTAGTCATTGGTGGGAGATATAACAATTTAGCTATCTGGAATTTTACCAAAGATAAATTATGGAAAATTCCCTATAATCGCCCCGGTAGCCAAAATGATTATATTGTCAGTATGGATAGTCCTGAATACAAACCACATTTATTAGCAACAGCCGATAATATGGGACAAATTGCATTATGGGATATGAACCAATGTTTAAAAAATAGTAACAATCAATGTCAAATTTTAGAGAAATGGTCTGATGGTCATGGTGAGAAAGCAGTGCGTTCTGTGGCGTTGAGTCGAGATGGTTGTTATTTAGCTAGTGGGGGTGATGATAATCGCGTTATGCTATGGTCTTTAACTCAAGAAGGTAAAAGAATTTCTCCTGTTGGTCAAGAAATACGTAAAGAAAAACAACGATTTAATAGTGTAGATGTAAAAGTTGTGAAGAATAAAATTTTGATTATTAGTGGTAATGATGATCATAAAGTCAGGTTAGATATTAGAGATTTAAATAAAAATGTTGGTTGTAAACAATAATGATGAATACTAATAGACGTAGTTAAAATCTTTTTTACTTTTACCTTTTTACTTTTAACTTTTTGGGGGTAAACATGACTGCCATAAATTCAAGAACTAGTAATTCCCAACTCGGTTTGAGTATGGCAGATGTGTTACTGTTACCCCCACAGCAGCGCAAAATTGTCCAATGGTTGATTAAGCATCCTGATAGCGTTACCCTCACCCAAGTATCAATTCATTTAGATTTAAATCAACAAGCGACATTAGCTTTATTAGATGAATTAGTTGACGAAGGTTTTGTCCAGCAAATCTTAACTGGTGGTGAGGTGAAATATCGCGTTAATTTGGCAGCAAAACGCGGTATTCAACAACAAAATCTGCAACAAACCCTTGCGCCGGGAAATCCTCTGGCGATTATTTTTAATCCTTCTGGTGAGTATGCAGTCCAGGCTGGGGGAAAATTTGAAATTAATGTAACGGTTACTAATAAAGGTCAAGAAAGTGCCTTAATTGATATTTTTATTGATGAATTATCGCCGCAATTAATTCAATGGTGTGATGCACCGAAACAAAGGTTGGCACTAAGCCCTAATTCTGTGGGTGAGGTGTTATTTGAATTTCAAGTACCTGTAACAGCAATTCCCAGCACTTATAACTATGCAATTGTTGTTGATGCGCCGCTACATTATCCTGAAGATACGCCAATTCGACATGGGGCAAAAATTCAGGTTTTACCTGCAATTGAAACGGTTGTAAGAGTTAGTGACCCAACTTTTAGCTTAATACCTCTGACAAGTTCGCGATCGCCTGCCAAAATTCCCCCAGGCGGAATCTTGCAAGTTAATGTTAATGTCCACAACCGTTCGGATAGGGTAGACAGATTTCGCCTCAGTTGTCTTGATTTACCTGAAGAATGGGTGAGTATTCGCTATCCCGAAGGTTTGGAAACTGCGGGACTTGTTATTCCCAACATGGGTTTGAATCTCAACCCTGGCGAGAAAGGAGAAATCTTACTCCAGTTTCAACCACCACTAGGCGCAAACGCCGGACTTTATTACCCCAGCATCCGCTTGTATTCGGCGAATAATCCCGATTTGATGTTGTTGGATGTGATTTATTGGGAAATTTTACCCTCTTATCTGCTAAATGCAGAAATGCTGATAGTGGTAAATCGGGTGAGACGCAAAGGCGGAACTTTTGAAGTTAAATTCACGAATGCGGGTAATACTGTCAGGGAAATTACTTGTCAAGCGGTTCCTGTCGATGAAGATCAGGTGTGTACTTACGTAACTTCGCCAACGGTTTTACGTGTATTACCAGGGGAAAAAGCTGCAACCCAAGTGACAGTCACACCTGTGAAATGGTGGTATCGTCCCATGTTCGGTGCAGGAAGATTGCTGAATTTTCGCATTGAATTAGTAGATCAGCAACAAATACCTTTACCAAACCCCGCTTTACCGGGAAGCTTAATTTGGGAACCGCGTCCCTGGTGGCAATTTTTACTTGTATTACTGACGGCTTTAGGAATTATCGGTGCGATCGCATTTTTGATTTGGCTGTGGTTATTCCGTCCCCCAGCAGTTCCTAAAATTTTGCAATTTCTCTCATCCGACGCTACTTATCAAGCATCCAACAATGATTTTATTCGCCTAAGTTGGCAAATTCGCCACCCCAAAAAATTGCAAACTATATCTTTAACTGGCTTATTTGCTGATGGTACGGCGGCGGTACAACCAATAATTTATACCTTTAACGGTAAACTTCCCCAAGAACTACAACCATTTTGTCAAATGGGTGCAGTGTTAACTTGTTCTAATGTACCCACAGATGCGCGTAAACCAGGAGAATATACTTTTCAACTACAAGCATTTGCTAATAATAATCCCGACTTACCAGCCGACACAATTAAAACCAATACGATTAAAATAGTCCCCATTCCCCCACCGCAAATTTTAGAATTTTCCCCAGCACAATCTGTTTACCAAGAAGTTAAACCTAGCACTACCAAAATTAGTCCAGATACCATTCGCCTCAACTGGAAAATTAACGATTTAGATAAAATCAAAGAATTACGAGTAATTGGGCGATCGCCCGAAAATTTAGTTAACAGTCCACTACAAACTTATAATGTTACTCAAGGCATTCCCGACACACTCAAAGCCTTCTGTAACCAACAAGATAATCAACTAAATTGTCGTAAAATTCCTGCTAACAATCGCGGCGCAGGCGACTATATATTTGAACTGCAAGTATTTACCAAAACCGACACAGATAAACCAAGTATTACTCAAAAAACAGACTTAGTAAAAGTCCAACCTCTACCCAGCAAAATTCTCGAATTTAAAATTGATGGTAACAATCCCTTACCCAAATATCCCATAGTAATTAATCCCCTTAAACCAAATAAACCTCTCAACTTATCTTGGAAAGTCGAAGGTAGCAATAACATTAAAGTCGAACTTCTTCCCGCACCCGGAGACATCCCCCGTAACGGTACAATACCTTACCCAGTTAATCAACAACCCGGTAGCGAAACCATCACTTTACAAGTCACTAATTCCACTGGTGAAAAAGTAACTCGTTCCGTCACCATCGAAACTTTTTTACCACCTAATTCCGCAGCCAATCAACCACAACTACCACAATTAGAAGGCGCAAAACCAGAAATTCCCACCCCACCCACACCCCCAACAACCCAACCCCCCGGAACTTCTCCCGGAACCTCACCATCTCCAACCAACAACACCGCACCTAATCCTAACTCTCCCACACCTTCTCAACCAGATAAACTCTCACCCTTAGAACTCCCCCCAGGATTTGATTAAAACTCATCTCTCAATTTCCTCTCTGCGCCTCTGGTTACTGAGCGAAGTCGAAGTATGCGTCTCTGCGTGAGATAAAAAAATCATGAAACCCCATCTATTATTATTAACAATAACTCTCCTCCTCCTCTCCCCCCTTACCGCCAAACCATTAGACGCACAACAATATCGCGCCAACTTACTCTTAAACCTCGGTAATAGACAACTCACAAACGGACAATTTAAATCAGCCTTAGCATCCTTACAAGAATCACTCAAACTATATCAAATAACAGGCGATCGCACCGGAGAAGCCACTGCACTATTTCGCATCGGTGACGCTTACTTTACTCTCGGTAAATACCAAACTGCGATTAATTTTTACAACCAAAGTTTACAACTAACGCAAAATTTTCCTAACCAATCGCTGACAGTACAAATTTTTGAACATCTCAGCAATACATATATTAATCTTGGCGATGAAAAGTTAGCGAAAAAATATCAAACACAAGCCGCAGCACTTAAAAAAGAAATTGGTAATCCCGACAGAGAAGCAGCTTTTTTAGGTAATGTTGGTTTAGATCATGATGCGGCGACTGAGTATAAACAAGCGATTGCTTTTTATTCCCAACAATTTACAACCGCCAAGGATAATAATAACTATCAACTGCAAATTGATTCTTTACAAAACCTCGCTGCAACTTATCGTAAATTAGGGCAATTTACCCAAGCGATCGCAACTTATCAACAACAGTTAAAATTAGCCCAGCAATTAAACAATAATACCATCGTCAGCTTGACCTTTAAACAGATAGCAGAAACCTATCAAACTCAAGGTGACTTTCAAGCTGCGATCGCATTTTATCAACAACAGCTACAACTTACCGATAAAACCCAAAAATCTGAAGTCATCAGACAACTCGGACGCGCTTACACTTTTGCCAAGGAATACGAGCAAGCGATCGCATTATATCAAGAACAATTAAACTCTGCTAAAGCAAATAAAGATAATTACACTCAAGGTACAGCTTTAAATAACTTAGCCTTTGTATATCTCAACTCAAACAAATTCGATGAAGCTAAAACCACGCTACAAGAGAGTATTAAAACTTGGACATCGTTACGTTTAGATTTAGCTAACACAATTGATTACGCTGCGGAACAAAACAATACCTATCGCTTACTACAACAAGTTTTAATTACCCAAAATCAGCCAGAAGCCGCCTTAGAAATAGCTGAACAAGGCAGTATTATGACATTCTTACAATTAATGGGAATGCGGTTAGCTTCTGAAGCTAAAGATAATAATTTAAAAACTGCACACAAGTCAATTATTTTACCGACAATTATTGATATTCAAAAAATTGCTAAATCACAAAAAGCTACTTTAGTCAAATATTCTATTCTTCCTGATGATGGCTTATATATTTGGGTAATTCAGCCCACAGGTAAAATTACCTTCCGCAAAGTCAAACCCACACCAGAAAATACCTTCACTTCCACTAATTCCATCCCTGAAATAGTTGCTAGTGTTCCTAAATACCTGGGTGTGAATAGTCAAGAGACACAAACCCAAAAGCTTGTCAATCCGTTATTACAGTTACATCAACTATTAATTAAACCTATTGCTGATTTATTACCAGAAAATCCACAAGCCCAAATAATTTTTATACCCCAAGATGAATTATTATTTGTACCTTTCTCCGCTTTAATTGATATTTCTGGTAAATATTTAATTGAAAAACACCCAATTTCAACTGTACCAGCAATTCAAATCTTGCAGTTAGCTAAAGAACAACGTGGTAGAACAGGCGGAAGTAAAGTTGTGGTTGTGGGTAATCCTACCATGCCAAAAATTTCCCGCGCAATTAATCAAGCACCCCAACCTTTACCACAACTGATAAATTCCGAACAAGAAGCTTTAGCTGTTGCTGATTTATTTAAAACCAAAGCTTTCATTGGTAGTCAAGCAAGTAAAGCCGCAATACTTCCTTTATTACCCAAAGCTAAAATCATTCATTTAGCAACTTATGGTGTATTAGATGATATCAAAAGACAAGGTATACCCGGCGGAGTTGCATTAGCTGGAGAAAATAACGGACTCCTCACCGCCAGCGAAATTCTGAATTTATATAACCAACCAAAAGGTAAACGTTTACGTGCTAGGTTAGCTTTTATCAGTGCTGGTGAACCTGGACATGGTAGCATAGGTAACGGCTTACTGAGTTTATCGTTAGCATTGATGACATCTGGCGTACCTAGTGTGATTGTCTCGCAATGGGCAGCACCAGATACACCAACATCTGTGTTAACTACTGAATTTTATCGTCAGTTAAAGCAAAACCCGAATAAAGCCCAAGCATTACAAAAGGCGATGTTAGCCACTATGAAGCAGTACCCTAATCCCAAAGATTGGGCAGGATTTAATTTAATTGGAGAATTACATTAAAAAATAATAAAAAAGATACATAAAATAGCAAAACCAGAAACAATAAATCTTACATAGGAGTGATTTTTTATAACCAAAATTTAAAATGTCTAATTTAAAATCTACCGTTTATTTTGGGTCATTCAAAAAACACATACATTGGCTATCTATCAGCCTGATTTTTAGTTGTGCTTGTGTTATTTTAGCTTCGCCATCCTTAGCACAAGCACCAAATCCCCAAGGAAACCCCAATCAAGACCGCTTTCCCCAGCCAGGAACAACGCCAGAACCCTTACCGCCAGAATCACAACCCCCTATACAACCAACACCAACCCCAACGCCGGAAACTCCACCCCCAGAAAGTTCGCAAACGATAAAAGTAGAAAAAATTAACGTCACTGGGAGTACAATTTTCCCTCCAGAGAGATTCCAATCAATTATTCAGACTTTAGAAGGGCGGGAAGTCACAGTTGAAGAACTACGTAAAGCGGCGGATGCTATCACCCAACTGTACCTTAACCAAGGCTACATTACTTCTAGGGCAATTTTGGTAGACCAAACCGTTAACAATGGAATAGTAGAAATTCGCGTCATTGAAGGGACAATCGAAAAAATCGAAATTCAAGGTACAAAACGCTTAAATCCTGAATATGTGCGTAGTCGTGTAGCATTAGGTACAGGTAAACCGCTTTTAACTGCTGCATTAGAAGACCAATTAAGATTACTCCGGGCTGACCCTTTATTTTCTAACGTTGAAGCTAGTTTAAGGGCGGGTAGTGGTGTTGGTCAAAGTATTTTGATAGTGCGTGTTACGGAAGCACAACCCTTTAATGCAGCTTTAACTGTTGATAATTATTCTCCTCCTAGCATTGGTTCGGAAAGATTGGGTGTGAATGCTAGTTACCGCAACCTCTCTGGGCTGGGCGATGAATTTAGTGCGGCTTATTATTTAACCACTAGGGGAGGCGCAAATATTTTTGATTTTAATTATCGCCTACCACTGAACCCGATGGATGGGACTTTACAACTGCGAACCTCATTCAATGATACGAACGTTGTCGAAGAACCATTTGCGGGTTTCGATATCAGAGGAGAATCACAACTCTACGAAATTAGTTTTAGACAACCACTAATTAGAACACCCCGTGAAGAATTTGCCTTATCTTTAGGTTTTGCGGTGCAGAATGGTCAAACCTTTACCTTTGCAGGGCCGACACCCTTTGGTTTTGGGCCAGATGACGACGGGAACAGTCGCACCCGTGTAATTAAGTTTGGTCAAGATTATGTGGTGCGGGATCTAAATGGTGCTTGGGCATTGCGATCGCTATTTAGTTTCGGTCTTGGTATATTTGATGCTACCAGCAATCCCAGCCCTATCCCCGACGGACAGTTTTTTAGCTGGTTAGCACAAGCCCAACGAGTCCAACGCCTGAGTACAGATAGTGTATTAGTCGCCCAAGCAGAATTACAACTAACCCCCAATGCTTTGTTACCCGCCCAGCAATTTGTAGTCGGTGGTGGTCAGTCAGTACGCGGTTATCGTCAAAACGTCCGCGCTGGTGATAACGGTGTGCGCCTCACCGTCGAAAACCGTCTGACAGTTCAACGCGATGCGTCTGGTAATTCCACACTGCAAGTTTCACCTTTCTTTGATATGGCTTATGTCTGGAATGTGGATGATAATCCAAATACCTTACAACAACAAAAATTCATTGCCGGTATTGGACTGGGCATATTATTTCAACCCATACCACAGCTTGATATTAAACTTGATTACGGATATCCCTTGATAGACCTAGATGACCGGGGAAGCAACGCCCAAGATGATGGTTTTTACTTCAGCGTTGGCTATCGGTTGTAGAGGTTAGGGGCTAGGTGCAAGATATACAGTCCAATGAGCAATACCGTTGCCAAAATAAGAGCATGAAGAGGTAGGGCGTTTCGTAGTAGAGTTATTGTCTCTCACAACGACAACTCAGAAACTACTAGCCGCCCATGCCCGACATCTTATC
>NZ_JACJQW010000014.1:0-168263 GCF_014696905.1 Nostoc sp. FACHB-190 | reverse complement strand
CTAAATGTGGTCATCAAGAAAAGAAAACTTTAGACCAGCGAGTGCATATTTGCAGTAATTGTGGATACACTCAACAGCGTGATATCGCATCATCTGAAGTCCTTTTGCTTTGGTACTCAAATCGACTACTGGGGTTTGGAACGAACCTCGCAGATGCAGATGATTCTAGCTCTACTTCATGTACCCGTAAGACTGCGGGAAGCATGAAGAACTTGGGTCAAATGAAGCGTCAAAAATCTCAGGCTACGCTAGGGGATGTAGAAACCCCTGGCTCAAACGAAGTTAGCCAGGGGTAGTTCATAATACTGTATTTCTTTTACCTTGCTAGTTTTTACTTTTGCTGAGAGCGTTTCCAAACTCGCCAACTGGTGTAAGTTAGCAATGAAGTAGCACCAAAAGCATAAGCAATACCACTAGGGATACCAGCTACGGCTAAGGCTAAACTGCCAACCCAGAGCGTGAGTGTATAAATAAATAACACAGTCCAGCGATGAGATAAACCAGCTTGTAGTAATCGGTGGTGTAAGTGACATCTATCTGCTACCCAAGGCAATTGACCACGGCGAAGGCGTGTCAAAATCACTGCTGACATATCTAAAATTGGTACTGCCAAAATTAAATAAGGCAAAATTACGGCGGTAAAGGCTGGAACTTTCACCAAACCAATTACGCCTACAGCCGCTAAGGTGAATCCCATAAAATAAGACCCGCCATCTCCCATAAAGATTTGGGCCGGGTTGAAATTATAGCGGAGAAAACCTAATGCTGCGCCAGCTAAAGCAGCTGCAATTAAGGCTGCGGCTGGTTGGTGCATAAATAAAGACACCAAAAGCATAACTATGGCTGCAATTCCCGACACACCAGCCGCTAAACCATCTAAACCGTCAATCCAGTTAATAGCGTTCACCATCCCCACCAGCCAAATCACAGTGATTGGTAAACTTAGCCAGTTTAGGTCAACTATGCCGATAGTGGGGACTGTGATAAAGTCTATACTTACACCTGCTTTCCACGCGCCAGCAGCAACGATTACTTGTAAAATCAATCTTCCCAAGGGAGACAGATTGAGTAAATCGTCTGCTAAACCAATGAGAAAAAAGCCCAAACCCCCCAAGGTAACACCCCAAATTTGCCATTCTTTGTCAGGCGGTAAATTGGCAAATCCACCTAGCCACCAAACAATGAGTAGAGAAATGAGAGTACCTGCGAAGATAGAAACTCCACCCAGACGTACCATCGGGCGTTCATGAACTTTTCGACCACCGGGTTTATCTACAGTTCCACTTTTTATACCAATGTTTTTTATATCAGGCGTAGTCCAGAGAACGACTACGGCTGCGACCAGGAAGGCAATCAGATGATAAATCTGAGCAGGCATCTGTATTTTAAATTAAGTAGTGGTTAAGACAAAACTCTACCGAGGGAGGGTTCTACTTAATATCTACTACATTTTCGGTTTTTATCAGCAGAAGATTTTTTAGTCAAAAGCTAAAAGGCAAAAGGAAAAACCAATGATTCTTTTGCCTTTTGACTTTTGACTTTTGACTTTATGCTAGTGCGGGTACGGGAATTTGCAGGTGGGGATATAGGGGGAAGCGATCGCACAATGCCCCTACTCGACGTTTACAATCAGCTGCGACTGCTTCTGATTCGGGGTTGAGCAGGCGATCGGCAATAATATCACCAATCTCGGTAAACTCTGCTACACCCAATCCTCTGGTAGTCATGGCGGGAGAACCTAGTCTCAAACCACTGGTAACAAATGGTGATTGGGGATCAAAGGGTACGGTATTTTTATTTGCAGTAATATTTACACCGCTTACCAGTTGATCGGCTTGTTTACCTGTCAAACCAATGGAGCGTAAATCTACAAGCATCAAATGGTTATCTGTACCATCAGATACCAACTTTAAACCACGGTTTTGCAGTTGTGTGGCTAAAGCTCGTGCATTTTCAATTACCTGTGCAGAATAGGTTTTAAACTCTGGCTTTAAAACTTCACCAAAAGCCACTGCTTTACCTGCAATGACGTGTTCTAAAGGCCCGCCTTGGGTTCCAGGGAAAACTGATTTATCCAGCTTTTTACCCAATTCGGCATCTTTAGTTAAGATTAACCCGCCTCTGGGGCCGCGCAAGGTTTTGTGAGTAGTCGTTGTGACCACATCACAGTAAGGAATGGGATCGGGATGTAAGCCAGAAGCCACTAAACCAGCGATGTGAGCAATATCCGCTAGTAAATAAGCACCAACTTCATCAGCAATACTACGGAATTTTTCAAAGTCAATAATCCGAGGATAGGCCGAATAACCACAAATCAACAGCTTTGGACGCTCCCTTAACGCCAGCTCTCGAATTTGGTCGTAGTCGAGTTGTTCTGTTTCTTTACTAACACCGTAGTGACTGACTTGGAACCACTTACCCGAAACGTTAACAGGCGAACCGTGAGTCAGGTGTCCACCATGAGACAAATCCATCCCCATGATTTTGTCGCCTGGTTCGAGTAAAGTCAGGAAAACTGCAAAGTTGGCTTGTGCGCCGGAATGGGGTTGGACGTTAGCATGAGCCGCACCAAACATTTGTTTAGCTCGGTCAATGGCAATTTGTTCGACTTTATCAACAAATTCACAGCCGCCATAATAACGTTTACCGGGCAGTCCTTCAGCATATTTATTAGTTAAGACTGAACCTTGAGCCGCCAGTACAGCCGCAGAGGTAAAGTTTTCACTCGCAATCAACTCTAAGTGGTCGCGTTGACGCTGGAGTTCTTCATTGATTAATCCGGCGATCGCGGGGTCAGAAGATGCAAGAAAATCTGAATTAGTCCTAGTCACTTTAACTATCCTTAGTGGAAATTTGGACAATGGTATTTTTTGGAACTGAGTTTCAAAGTAATAACTCGCAGTCAAAGGTTTACATTGCCAGATTTATTGACTGCCGACTATTCACTATTGGTAGTAACTAAAATTGATTACTTAGCTCCCAGCCCGATTAAGTCCCATTGATGTGTTAATTATTATAAAGCTCTTTCTGGAACATGAACTTAACAGTTATCTAGAGAATACAACAAACATTACTTAACATTGGGTTAAAAATTTATGTATTGAGTTATGACTTCATAACTCAATCTCCGAAAAACTCAACATAAAATAAAGTTAAGGTTCACTGAGGAATCTTTGGCGATTAACCTCATTTTTCTCAAAAACAACTTTAGAGGAGCAGCACAGCCCAACTAAGCAGCTAAACCAAAGCGTCAGAATTCAGGAGTCAGAAGGGTTAAAGAATCAGGAACAATATTTGATAAATTTATTTCCTGACTTACTACTGGACTTTATTATTCTGACTTCTGACTCCTGAGTGCTGAATTTTTACACCAAAGCAATTTGGCTTTGATGTAGAACTTGGGTAAATTCTGTCACCAGCAGTTTTTGAGCTACCAACAAAAATTTTTTTAGCTGAACCAAGATCAATAATTTGGAAATTTACAGGAGGTTGTTGGATGTTAGTCATTTTAATGGATGATCAAATCCTTGCTCCTGAGCAGGTGTGTCAGTCTTGTGTACTGGCGAATAGGAGTGGTCAACCCCGGTGGAATGGTGGACAACTGCATTGTGGTCAAGCTATTCGCAAACTCACCGAACAACAACCAGAGCAGTATGAGTGTATCATGGGCTTTCGGATTGCCGAGATTCGCTGATTCTCGCTTCTGGGAGACTAGACAACTGCGTTATCCTAGGCTCAAGTAACTCTGAAAATTCTGCCACAGGAGAACGCAAAATGGCCTGGCGTGGTTCGACAAACTTTTCCGATCGCATTTTTGCTTGTTTACCTTATTTACTACCTTTGATTGAGGTACTAAGTTTTGGTTTTGTTTTGTTACAACAGTTCCCGGCGCTGACAGTTGTGTTTGGGCCTGTACTAATTTTATGGTCATTATATAGGCGTGTCAGATTTGCTGGATTAATTATTTTCTTTGCTTTATGGCTGTTAGTAGTCAGAAACGAAAATATTTCCCACTTCATTCGTTTCAACACCATGCAAGCAATTCTGTTAGACATTATTATCTTTTTGTGTGGCATCCTGACTGATATTGTAGGGCTAATTCCTAATGGTGGCTTTGCCCTGCAAACTCTCTACAGCACTATTTTCCTTGGCATCGTAGCAGCAGTAGGATATTCAGTCATCCAGTCGCTTTTGGGACGTTACGCAGAAATTCCCGCAATTTCCGATGCTGTTTATATGCAGGTACGGTAACTGGATGTATGAATTAGAGGCTAGAGGCTAGGGGCTAGTTTTGTGACTCAGCACAGCTTAACGGGCTACGATGGTGTTTTCTAGACGACCAATGCCTTCGATTTCTACTCGGATGCGATCGCCTATGTGCAAAGGGCCAATACCCAATGGTGTACCCGTTAGTACCACATCCCCTGGTATCAGGGTCATCACTTTACTGATGTAAGATACCAAAACATCAGGAGGAAAAACCATCTGATCAATCCCCGCAGATTGTACGGGATTTGGTTCATCGTTGATGAAAGTCTGCAATCTTGCACCTGGATTTAATTCTCGGACAATCCAAGGGCCTAGGGGACAAAAGGTATCAAACCCCTTGGCTCTCGTCCATTGACCATCTTTTTGTTGTAAATCTCGCGCTGTCACATCATTAGCGATTGTATAACCCCAAATTTTGGTTTGAGCTTCTTCTGGGGTGCAGTCACAAGCGCGATCGCCAATTATCAAGGCTAATTCACCTTCATAATCAACTCTGTGAGACTGAAGGGGATATTTGATATTGGCTTCAGTCGCAATAATCGATGTTGGCGGTTTGAGAAAAATCAATGGCTCACTCGGTACAGATGTTCCCATCTCTGCTGCGTGGTCTGCATAATTTTTACCAACCGCTATAATTTTTGAGGGAGCGCAAGGAGACAGAATTTGGTAACTATCGGGTGCTAACACTAAATCTGTTGGTTGTCCCTGTAACCAAGGCGGCGCATCCAACACCTGTACATTCAGAGATAGTTGGAGCAAACCATAGTAAATTTTGCCTTCTGGATTTTGAACTCGCACATAACGCTGTGCCATAACCTTGATAATATCCTTATTGTCTGCAATTAAGAGTTTTAAGCACAAAGAATCTTCAGCAATGAAAGTCAGGAGTTAATAGCCCCCTTTGGGAAGCATACCTGTTGGTTCAGCCAATAGATCAATTAATTTGCGGTTGTTTACCGGAAGAGGCGGGGCAAAAAGAGGCGGGAGCAGGGGGGAGCAAGATTCGGTGATGGGGAGCAGAAGAGAGAATTTTACCCAGATCCCCTGCGTAGAGCAGGCAAATAGGCACAACATCCCGTCCCCCTCTGCCCTCTTTCTTCTCATTGACTCCTTCTCATCCATAAAATAACTTTTGGCTAAAGTACGAATTTCGGCAGATTTTGCTGATGATTCATATAAAAAACTGGTAAAATTATAGTTCCTTGTTGCTTCAGATGTTGAAGTGTACGAATATTCTCTAGGAATATTTGTATCATTTAACGCAAGCAGCCAACTTGTCCAAAAGGGGATTTTCAACTCATGTCCACAGTTTACGAAACAATGTATATCCTGCGTCCTGATCTCAATGACGAACAGGTAGATCAAGCGATCGCTAAATACCAAACCTTGATTCAAGAGCAAGGTGCCGAAAATATTGAAATTCAAAATCGGGGTAAGCGTCGTCTGGCTTACGAAATCAAAAAGCAACGGGATGGAATCTACATCCAACTAAACTACACCGGGCCAGGAACCATTGTTGCTCCTTTAGAACGTGCTATGCGTTTGAGTGAAGAAGTAATTCGCTACTTGACCATTAAGCAAGAAGTTGCAGCACCAGCAGCAGAAAAAGTTGCCGTAACTGCATAGTACAAAAAGGCAAACGTAAAAAGCGCAAAGTAGGCGGTGTCGGTTTCCGTCCCGCCTAACTTTGTAAGAAGGCAAACGTAAAAAGAAAGAGTGTTTTTCTTCTCAGTTTTGCACTTGTTTCAATTGCTTGCTTGATTTACGCCATACTGTACTAAGGACATAATTAAGTACCCAGTACTGAGTTTTTATACTACAAAACTCAGTACTGGATACAGTAAAACAAAAATTTTTTTTACCTTTGACTTTTTTGTGCTTCGGTTGGGAATGCTAAATTAACAAGTACTTGCCAAAGGCAGTACGATCGCCGTTATACCTAAGATGATCCAAGATTCGTCAACGGGAGCTGTAAGCCACTGTGAGCCAAACTGACATACCCAACATCCAAGCTCTCTCTCAAGAAGTCTCGCAATTGCGCCAAGAGCTGCAACTGCGAGACCAATTAGTGCAGCAGTTATCTCAAGAACTCTTTCGGCTGGTGAAGGGCAATGCTAATTTCATGCCCCAACGTTCTGAATCAGAGCGCGATTTAAGTCAGTTGCAAGCGTTACGAGAACAATTACAAGCTGTTGAGCAGCAGGTAACTTTTTATCAAGAGCAAATCGCCACTCGTGATGGCGAAATTTATCAACTGCGCCAGTCTGTCCAAGAGTTAACAGACCGCAGCCGGATGTTGGAGCAGGTAGTACAAGAATTACCTCAAATTTATCGCCGGAAGTTTGAGGAACGAATGACTCCCATCAGAGAAAAAGTTGCCGTTCTGCAAAGAGAAAACCGCAAGCTGCAAGCAGAACTGCAAAGTGTCAGCTATCGTTTGGCGCTAAAAACTCGTAACTCCAGCCACAGTGGTATTGACTTACCGAACTTTCCTCGCCCTGCTACAGGACAAGGAAATGTTTCGGCGGTACAAAATGCTTAAAAAAATAAAGCCTGCAATCACAGGCTCTCAAAGTCTTCACTGTTCGTAAGTTGAGACTTTTATTTTATTGACTTTGTGCGGGTGCAAAATTTTAGCCCTACAGCAATCTAGCGATCGCTATCAACATTACAGCATTTTTCATTTCAATGAGGTACATCAATCCAGCCTCTAGCCTCTATCCCCGATCAACTTGTACTGCACTCAATCGAAAAACGCTGTAATTTTTCTTGTTAGACACCAACCATTTTTATTGCTATAATAATAAGTTAGCTTGCTAATGACAAAGGCTGTTTATTAATCACATTGGTGATGTCTTCGTAAGTGTTAAAAATTTCAAAAACCGAATCCAACTGGGTCAGTTCTAAAATTAACCTTACAGGCGCTTTGGCATTACAAATCACTAATCGACAACCGCATTGTCGGGCTGTTGTCAGTGCTTTAACTAACGGCACTAAACCAGAACTATCCATGAAATCTACTTCTGCGAGGTCAATGACCCAAAGTTGATCAGGCTGGGGTATTACTTCTGCCATACTTTGGCTAAGAGCCATACCACCCTGCAAGTCTATGCTCCCTTGGGGTTTAAATAAAACCACTTGCAATTCTTGTGCGATAGTCATGTATTTATCTGGGTAGTTGAACTACTGGACAAAATGAAAATTGACATCAATACTGCACGGTTCCAAGAATGAAAAACTGCTAACTCGCAAGTGCTGTGAACTTGATTGAATTAGCTTACGTATTCATGCCGTAATAATTTGTACTAACTCTTCTAAATATAGGCACAAACGCCTAGTAAATTCAGTATCAATAATAGCTTTTACAAAATTTTCATAATTTAGCGAGATTTTTGTAAATTTTTCATAAAAAATTTATTGATTTGTTAGAGATACTATGCAACTGTGCTAGTACCGCTTAAAAGCATAATAGTCAATACCAAATAAGTTATAATTATCATCAAGCCTAAGCTATCAGTAAGGCAATATACTGCGGTTTCTATGCCAGTGAAGTAAATTTATCTAACCTCTAACCTCCAGCCTCTAACCTCTGCTCCCTTAAAACTAATAAGAGTTGTTAAAACAGTACTTTGATTGACACTCCAGCCACAAACACGCCAAGATAGAGTAAAGGTAAAAAATTGTAAAGGCGGCGGTGCGGGATGTCTCTTGAATTTATTTCACTAGAAAACATCCAGGAATTTGCTCACCAGTATGGTTACTGGGCAATTTTTTTGGGAATTTTACTAGAAAACTTGGGCATTCCTCTTCCTGGTGAAACCGTCACCCTTGTCGGTGGGTTTCTAGCTGGTAGTGATGAACTAAGTTACTGGTTAGTTGTGGGTGATGCTGTTGCAGGTGCTATGATTGGCGGTGCTTGCGGCTATTGGATTGGTAGACTGGGAGGCTGGCCTTTCCTGTTGCAAATCGGGAAAATATTTAGAATTTCTGAAGAAAAATTACTCAATATTAAAGAGCAATTTAGTCAAAATGCTATTAAAGCTGTATTTTTTGGTAGGTTTTTCGCTTTGTTGCGAATTTTTGCGGCTCCTTTAGCTGGAATTGCAGAAATACCGTTCCCAAAATTCTTCTTATATAACCTAGCAGGCGCAACCACTTGGGCGGCTGTGATGGTGACATTAGCTTTTTTTGCAGGCAGAGTAATTTCTTTAGAACAATTAGTTGCTTGGGTAAGCCAATTTGCGATCGCAGCCTTACTGATTTTAGTTGCTGTGATTGTCATTCCCTTGTGGTTGGAATCCCGACAAGTTAAGCGTGCAGCAGGCGAATAAATATAAGTAAACAGTAAAAAGGCAAAAGTCAAAAGAAAATTTCTTTGGCTTTTGCCTTTTTTTATTTTTATGAAAATTTCAAACTACCCAATATTTTCTGTAAACTAAATAACTACTGCTAATGCCTTCAAAGCTTCCTAACCCGGTAGGAGCCTTGATGAAAGTAGGCAAACTTCATTTAAGACAAAGATATGGCGCTTATAGTTCAGAAATTCGGTGGTACATCTGTCGGTTCAGTCGAACGCATCCAAGCTGTTGCACAGCGTGTCTCTAAAACAGTTAAAGCCGGAAACTCTTTGGTTGTCGTAGTTTCCGCAATGGGGAAAACTACAGATGGACTTGTCAAACTAGCCAACGAAATTTCTCAAAATCCTAATCGCCGGGAAATGGATATGTTGCTATCTACTGGGGAACAGGTGACGATTGCTTTACTCAGTATGGCATTGCAAGAAATTGGACAACCAGCAATTTCCATGACTGGCGCACAAGTAGGAATTGTAACAGAAGCTGAACACACCCGCGCCCGAATTTTACGCATCGAAACAGACCGCCTGTTGCGGCATATTAGAGAAGGTAAAGTAGTTGTGGTAGCTGGCTTTCAAGGCATATCCAGCACTGGAGAGTTAGAAATTACTACCTTGGGACGTGGTGGTTCGGATACTTCAGCCGTGGCATTAGCAGCAGCAATCCAAGCAGATTTTTGTGAAATTTATACAGACGTACCAGGGATTTTAACTACAGACCCCCGCTTAGTTCCCGAAGCCCAGTTGATGGATGCGATTACCTGTAATGAAATGCTCGAACTGGCAAGCTTGGGGGCAAAAGTATTACATCCGCGCTCAGTGGAAATTGCCAGGAACTATGGTGTACCTTTGGTAGTGCGGTCTAGTTGGACAGATGACCCCGGTACTTGGGTAACATCTTCCAAACCCCAAGAGCGATCGCTAATCAATCTGGAAATTGCCCGTCCTGTGGATGCGGTAGAATTTGATACCAATCAAGCCAAGGTGGCTTTGTTACGAGTCCCCGATAAGCCAGGGGTAGCAGCTAAGTTATTTGGAGAAATTGCTCGGCAAAATGTCGATGTAGACTTAATTATTCAATCCATTCACGAAGGTAATAGTAACGATATTGCCTTTACAGTCACTACACCAATATTAAAACGGGCAGAAGCAGTAGCAGCAGCGATCGCACCCGCCCTGAGAAATCCATCCAACCCCAAATCAGACGAAGCGGAAGTGATGGTAGAACAAGACATTGCTAAAGTCAGTATTGCAGGTGCAGGGATGATTGGCCGTCCTGGGGTGGCGGCGAAAATGTTCGCTACCCTTGCTGAAGCCGGGGTGAACATTCAAATGATTTCTACCAGTGAAGTCAAAGTTAGCTGTGTAGTTGATGCCGTAGACTGCGATCGCGCCGTGGCTGCACTCAGTAACGCCTTTGAAATTGTAGCTAAGGGAGAGACAGAGGAAACAACAATTAGGGAACAAGAAGTATTTCCTTGCCCTCCACTCCCTGCGCCCTGCCCCGTTTCTTCTTCCCCTGTGCGCGGTGTTGCCTTAGACTTGAACCAAGCACGTCTGGCGATTCGCCAAGTTCCTGATAAAGCAGGAATGGCAGCGAAATTGTTTGGCATATTGGCACAGCACAATATCAGCGTGGATATGATTATTCAATCGCAACGCTGTCGCATCATTGATGGTGTTCCCAAACGGGATATTGCTTTTACAGTTCCACGGATGGACGGGGAAACTGCCCAAAAACTGCTAACTCAAGTTGCAGCAGAATTAGGTTGGGGTGAAGTTGTATTAGATAGTGCGATCGCTAAAGTTAGCATTGTCGGCGCAGGGATGGTAGCACAGCCAGGTGTAGCAGCCAAAATGTTTGAAGCGTTGGCGCAACACCAAATCAATATTCAAATGATTGCTACCTCAGAAATTAAAATTAGTTGTGTTGTCGCCCAAGAACAAGGCGTGAAAGCTTTACAAGCGATTCATGCAGCCTTTGGGCTTGCTGGTAGCGAGAAATTCGTAGTGCCAGTATAAACTCAGCCAAACTCAAGGTTTGACGTAATTTTATCTGGGGATTTATTATTCCCTAGATAACTCTTCCAAGCTGGCGACGATTTCGGCAAGGCGATATTCACCACACCAAACTCTATCGAGTTTTTTGAGTTGTTCTAAGCTATTAACGTTTTCGGTTTCGCTGGTTTCCGGTTCTGTCATTGCGGCTAATAAATCTTGGAAGATAATTACTTCATCAAACTGTGGATCGGTTTCGGGATCGTTTAATATAGCTGTGGCTCGCTGCTGTGGTAAGCTTTGCAGAGTATTCAAAATAAACTTTGTGGGAAAGTCAACATCTTGCAGGGCTGGATGGCGCTTGACTAAACCAGCCAGTAAGACCCCTAAATAAGCAGCAGCTTGCTTGTTATTTAGTTGCTTGACTTTATCCGCCGCAATTTTAGTTAAATTTTGATAAAAAGGACAGCCCAATTGCTTTTCAATTGCCACAATCGGATCTGCCACTGCCGAGACTTGCAATTGTGCCGCAAACAGTTTTCGCTGTTCGTGCGGGAGGTGATCGAGTAAGATTTGCTTGGCGCGATCGCTCACAATCATCTCACCATCTAGCCCAAAACTAAAGTCCTTTCCCGGTTCTAAACCTGCGGTAACAAGTATATGAAAGACATTATTTTGAGCAGCTTGCTGCATCTGTTGATATCTAAATTGCCCTAGAAAATTAGTAAAAAACCAACTATGGCTGTCAGCATCACACTCACGCAATACTTCATCGACGATCTGGGTTAATTTTTCTTCGCCGATTATATTTTGCGATCGCATCGTTAAGCCTTGGATAGCCGCAGGATCACGCCGACGTAGCGCCTTCAGAAACTGACGCTTGGTCGCAGTTACTTGATTTTGGTTACGTTTGAATAAGTTGATGTTCAAGCTATTTGGCGTTTATAGCAATTCGATTACAACTCTTTTACCGTACTGAGCAATAGCCTGTCATGAGTGATCCCACGGCAATTACGACATTTTTTAATTATTGAGTAGTTACTCAGTAATCCTCAGATTGACAATTAAAGCTATTGAGAATGGTGGAATATCAAAGTTTTAGCTATACTGCTTTATGCCAGTTCTGAAAATTAATGAGATGAATTAAGAGTATTCTGCATCTTTGTAGATTTTTTGTAACTATTTGATCCCCATAAAAATTATACTGGTAATAATATCAGTATATAATTACTTAAATTCGTATAAAAGCTTATATATGGATGAGCAAATTCTGGGTACACGTTACCGTATCCTGCAATTATTGTACATAGAGGAGTCGGTAAATATCTATCTAGTTGAAGATATTCAAATTCCTAATCAGTTATTTATTCTTCAGCAACTACGCCCAGAAACTCATCATCTGCAAAATTTAGCTTGGTTGCGAAAGTCTTTTTTCCAGGAAGCTAAGATATTAAAACAACTAGCCCAGGAAAATGACAGAATCCAGAAAATCATTGATTATTTTGAATCCAATGAAGAATTTTATCTAGTTCAAGAATTAATTGATGGACATCAATTAGCTGAAGAAATCTTAGTAGGGTTTCCTCTGAGAGAAGACCAAGTTATTAACTTGTTATTAGAAATATTAGACATTTTACTGTTTATACATCGTCATAGTATCATTCACCAAGATATTCAGCCAGAAAATATTATTCGCCGACACTCAGATAATAAATTAGTTTTAGTTGATTTTGGCTCTCTCAAGGAAATGGTGACGACTACAGTTAGTAATTTAGAATATATACCTTTAGAGCAGTTACAAGGACAACCACACTATAACAGTGATATTTATGCTTTGGGCATGATTGCGATCGCAGCAATTATGGGCTTATCTTACGAAGAAGTATCAAGATTACAAAGTCAAAAAAACTTACTAACAGGTGAAATTATCTGGCGTGATCGAACAATAAAAGTTAGCCGAGAATTTACACGCATTATTAATCAAATGGTCAGGTTTGACTACCAGAAACGTTACCAGTCTGTAACCGATGTGATCAATGACCTGCAAGAATTAAAAAATCAACAATATCAACCACAAACATTACAGATTCAAAAGTTTAAATTTGTTATTTTCGGAATTGCTAGTTTGTTGGCTGCTATGTTTATCGGCTGGTTTAGCCACTGGTTAACACCAGTTAATAGTGAACAGTTGCTTTATCAAGAAGGTGTCAGTGAATATGAGCAAGGGAACTATCAAGAATCTGTAGATAATTTAACTCAAACCCTGGAAATCAATCCCCAGAATTCTTTGGCTTATAACCATCGGGGTGATGCGTTTTCTCGCTTAGGAGATTATGAAAAAGCCCAAGCAGATTCGAGTCAAGCAATCGCCCTGAATCCTCAAGATGCTAATGCTTATTATGACCGAGGATTTGCTTTATTCGGGTTGGGTAAATACAAAGACGCGATCGCAGACTACACAAAAGCGATTAAACTTAACTCTCAAAACTCCTACGCTTACTATGGACGGGGTTTAGCGCGGGTGAAAGTGAAAGAATATCAAAGCGCAATACTGGATTTTAATAGAGCGATCGCACTTAATTCTAACGATGGTTTAGCCTATTATCATCGGGGTTTGGTCAACGTCCAATTAGGTAAGAAAAAAGCAGCACTGAGAGATTTTGAAAAAGCTGAAAAATTATTTCAAGAACAAGGCGACCAATCAGGTTATAACAGGATAGTCCAAGAAATCAAAGCATTGCAGAAGTAGTTATTTTTGCTTGACAGAATATTTTCATTAAAAATGCTAGAGACTAAAATTATTAACTATCTCTCCCATTTAGGAGACTCAGACTATATGGCTGAGGTTGCGACATCTCCTGATGCAATTGAGACTTTAATTAAAATGCTGCAAAATCATGATCCAGATGTGGTTGGTTATGCGGGGCTATTTATTACAGATTTTGTCTTGAGTTGTTCTCGTAATGAGACTTGCAAAATATCTTGGGAAACACAATTAGAACCTGTAATTATTCCTGAGTTAGAACGTCTTGTATTTGCAGAAAATCACTTTATTCGTAGACAAGTAATTTATACCCTAGGAAAGATATGTAGTTATGAGAGTGTCCCTGTTTTACTGCAAGCATTTTATGAATATAGGGAAAGTGATCCGATTTTATTACCACGACTCCTAGGTGAATTATTCTGGCTTGGTGTAGAAAATCGTTCGGATATACTTGCAAGTATGGTGAACAGCCAATATTACACAACACGCTGGGCTGTTATAAATTTACTAGGAGAATTTATGTACAATTCAGCAAGTGAACAGGATGCAACTTTTTCTATGAAATACAATTTTTCTGATAAATTGCGGAATGACTCACATCCACTTGTACAAGCAGAGGCTGAATATGAATATCAATTATTAGTATTACAAAATCGGAAAATGCAAGAAAATATGTCTAAATCAGATTATAAAAAACAGAGAAAAGATTTGAAAAAGTTAGAACCATATTTTTGCTTTTCTGATGTTGTTAATTTATTCTCTTATTATATGTCTACTAACAATCTTTTCACGTATACTATACAAGAGTTAGAAACATTTATCGATAACAAAATTCAACAATTATAACTCAGACAATAATACTATTTTCCCTAAAGTTCGTTAAAATTACCTTAAATCGTCTAGAACATTAAGTAGGTGGACACAATTATTTAGAAGACGCATTTCGACTTCTCCCCAAGGGAGACGCTACGCGAACGCTCAATGCTCGATCCTTGAGAAGACGAGGGTTGAGCGCAGCGATGCACTGAGCTTGTCGAAGTGTCGAAACCCGGCAACTTCAAGTTAGGTTTAATTTAGTCCTTCTACTTATCCAGAAAATGTATATTTAAAGAAAAATAGTCAATATCTTCACATTGAAGATGATGATTCAGTTTGTAAAAATTTCACGGTCGATGGGTTGTGTTTGCTCTGAAATTGCGATCGCAGCATCAATATTTTCCCTGAATATCCTCTACCTATTCAGCTTTAACACGATCATCCTCTTTCTCTCGCTTTTTCAGGTGATCTGCGTGAAAATTTGCCCAAACCCAAATTACCAAGCAAGAATTTCTGGTAAAAAAACTGATCTGGTTGGGGAAGAAACCAGGATAATAAAGCATAATTAACCTTTATAGCTGGGAGCAACCACCATCAGCCAAGATGGTTCAGACTCCAAGCTTTTGATTCAACTTCAGAAATTCACTATGAGTACAGAAAATCTCAATCTTGCGCCAGCGTTACGTGTGGGAGTACTGGGTTTTGGTGGACTCGGACAAGCAGCCGCCAAAGTACTTGCTGGTAAACGAGAAATGACTTTAGTAGCAGTAGCAGATCAAAAAGGCTATGCTTACGCTGCGGAAGGGTTAAATTTTAAAGATTGCATTGCCATTTATCAATCTCAAGGTTCTGTAGGTTATTTAGAACCAGTCGGGACATTAACAAACAACAGTATTCAAGACTTAATTGATACAAATCAACCTGTAGATGGGTACTTTTTGGCATTACCTAACTTACCCAATGATTTTATTCCTTCCGTAGCGCGGCAGTTTATTCAATCTGGTTGGCGCGGTGTGTTAGTGGATGCAATTAAGCGTACCAGTGCGGTAGAACAGCTAATTGCGATGAAAGACGAACTACAAGCCGCAGGTATTACCTACATGACAGGATGTGGTGCAACACCAGGACTGTTAACTGCTGCTGCTGCTTTAGCCGCCCAAAGCTACGCCGAAATTCACAAAGTCGAGATTACCTTTGGTGTCGGTATTGCTAACTGGGAAGCTTACCGCGCCACCGTGCGAGAAGATATCGGTCATATACCCGGTTATACCGTAGAAACTGCACGGGCAATGACTGACACAGAGGTAGAAGCATTACTAGATAAAACCAATGGCGTGTTGACCTTAGAAAACATGGAACACGCCGATGATGTGATGTTAGAGTTAGCTGGGATAGTAGAGCGCGATCGCGTTACTGTTGGCGGTGTAGTGGATACCCGCAATCCCAAAAAGCCCCTCAGCACCAATGTTAAAGTTACAGGGCGCACCTTTGAAGGAAAGATTTCTACTCATACCTTTACATTAGGTGATGAAACCAGTATGGCAGCAAACGTCTGCGGCCCAGCTTTCGGTTATCTCAAAGCGGGAATGCAACTACATCAACGCGGCATTTACGGCATATTCACCGCAGCTGAAATCATGCCTCAGTTTGTGAAATAAGCTGCTGGAGGCCAGAGGCTGGAGGCTAGAAGTAGAGAAGAGATTAAGGGGCTGTTTCTTCTCCTCTTAAACCCTAGCCCCTAATCTCTAGTCCCTAGCCTCTAGCCCCTCTTCCTCTCTTCGTTCTTCTTCCAATAGCAAATATGATGTTTGCATCACAAATGGCAACTCTGCACCGATAAGACCTCGTTGAATGCGTTCTGATGTTTCACTAAACACTACAAACAACGGATATATAGTATTTGCTCCTTCACTTAATATGTGACTATGGCGAGGTGGCATTAACCATTCATAGTCTTGATCTAAGAAAATTTGGGTTTGTCGCCAACGTCCCAACAAATCAGAAAAGTCTTCATGGGGACGGTGAATAAAGATTAAGATTTCGGCTCCTGTTTTAATTTTCCATTCTGGATCGCACATTAAAATTGCCACATCACAGGGTAGACAAATTGCCTGGGGAACCTCGGAAACAGTTTTACGCAGACGAACAATAGGTAAAGGAATAGTAATTAAGCTTTCATCTGGGCGACGCAAACTAGGAATCATTTCCAGGTATGGTCGATGTTGTTTGAGGAGAGCGATCGCCGCTTGATGATTGCTATACTCTGCCAAGCTGGCTTCATAGTGAGATTTCTGTACAGGCATAATTTTATAAAGTATGAAGTATAAAGTGTGAAGGATGAAGTATGAAACTTCATCCTTTCGCTTTTTATCCCAGCTTTTCAAACACCTTGAATAACGGCAAATACATCGACATCAAAATAGTACCAACCATACTTCCCAAAACCAAAATCATAATTGGTTCCAGAACACTAGTAAGAGCTTTTACCGCTTGCTCAACTTCATCTTCATAGAAGTCAGCAACTTTCATTAACATCCCATCTAATTCTCCCGTTTCTTCCCCAATACTAATCATTTGGATTGCCATTGCCGGAAAGACATTTGCCTTTTGGAGAGCAAGACTAATCATCCCGCCTTGTTGAACTTCTAAACGAGCGCCATCTATCGCATTCGCAATAACTTGATTTCCTGATGTATCTCGGACAATTTCTAGGGAAGTCAAAATCGGCACGCCTGAACGAGTCAAAGAACCAAAAGTCCGGCTAAATCTAGCTACGGAAGATTTTTGAATCAAATCACCAAATAAAGGCATTTTTAGAGATAAACGATCAATAGTTTCTCTGCCAACACGAGTTTTATAGTACTGACGATAGGCAAATTTTGCTCCAACAAAAGCACCAATAATAATGAAAACTCTCCAACTTCTTAAAATTTCACTACATGTCATCAAAAATTGTGTTAAAGGAGGTAATTCTGTACCTATTTCCGTGAATATTTTTGCAAAAATAGGTAAGAGAAAAACTGTCATCCCAACAAAGATACTAACAGCAATAAAACCTACCACCGTTGGATAAGCTAGTGCGGATTTAATCTGGTTTTGTAGTCTCGCTACATCTTCTAGTAACTTCGCTAAACGATTGAGTACTTCATCTAAAACACCCCCAACTTCGCCAGCTTGAATCATACTGACATACAAACCATCAAAACAGTCAGGATGCTTCCGCATAGAATCGGAAAGATTGACACCACTCTGCACATCATTACTAATATCAATGAGTGCTTGTTTCATCTTTGGATTGGTACACTGCTCTGCCAGTACCCCCAAACCTCTCACAATGGCAACACCCGCATTGACTAAGGTCGCAAGTTGTCGAGAAAAAACCGCTTTTTCTTTAATTGGAACCTTAACAAATGAATTCTTAATTTTTTGGAAATCAAAACTGAGTGGCAAGCCTTGAGATTGTTTGAGTTCTTGAACTAAAAAACCTTTATCTCTAAGATTAGTCCGGGCTTCGGCTAGAGATTCAGCAACGATTTTTTCAGTTCGAGATTTTCCTTGAGGATCTCGAATTTTGGCGATGAAGGTTGGCATAGATAGATGAATTCAAAATTCAAAATTTTAAATTTGGTCAATCAGCAATAATTAATAGCCAACTAATAATTGACTATTAATTATTACTTGTCTGATTCAACATGAAATTTTAGTGAGCTTTAGCAGCACCAGGTTTTGCTCCGGCTGGGGGTGTTGATGCCCCAATCAAACGTTGAATTTCATCGGGCTTGGAAGTCTTAGACATTGCTGCTTCAAAAGAAATTGTTCCGGCTTTGTAGTAATCAGCTAAAACTTTCTCCAGAGTTTGCATTCCTAACTTACCGCCTGTCTGAATTGCTGAGTAAATCTGTGAAGTTTTACCTTCTCGAATCAAGTTAGAAATAGCTGGAGTCACAATCAAAATTTCTTGAGCCATGACTCGACCGTACTCCCCTGGTTTGGGGTTTTTCTTCGGTACTAAAGTTTGGCTAAATACGGCGACAAGGGAGTTAGATAACTGTACCCGTACTTGGGTTTGTCTTTCATGGGGGAAAACGTCGATAATCCGGTCAACTGTTTGGGCGGCGGAACTAGTGTGTAGTGTGCCGAATACCAAGTGACCTGTTTCTGCGGCGGAGATTGCCAAAGAAATTGTTTCTAAATCCCGCATTTCCCCCACCAGCATAATGTCTGGATCTTCCCGGAGGGCGGCTTTTAAGGCGTTAGCAAAGCTCTTTGTATCTTCGCCCAACTGCCGTTGGTGAACTAAGCTTTTAATTGGTTCGTAGACAAATTCAATTGGGTCTTCTACCGTCAAAATATGTTCGGCTTTAGTACGATTAATCAAGTCAATGATGGCGGCGAGAGTTGTTGTTTTGCCAGAACCTGTAGGGCCTGTCACCAAAATTAAGCCTCTGGGCTTATCTGCCATTTCTCGGACAACATCTGGTAAACCTAGTTTTTCAAAGTTAGGAATTTTGGAACTTAAGGCTCGTAAACAAGCTGCATAAGAGCCTCGTTCTTTGTAAACATTCACCCGAAAACGTGCCAAACCCTTTACGCCATAAGAACAATCTAATTCCCAGGTTTGTTCTAGAGTTTTACGCTGGGTATTATTGAGCATACTAAAGATTAATCTTTGGCATTGATCATTAGTCAAGACTTGATCGCCAATGGGTGTGAGTTTACCACTAATGCGGAAGTAGGGAGGCAAGCCAGCAGATAAGTGCATATCCGAACCACCCATTTCAATCATTTGTTCCATCAAGTCTTCAATCATCATTTCCATAGTTCTGCTTCCTTTGTGTTAGTTGTCCTTCGTCAGTTGTCAGCTGTCATTTGTCATTGGTGTTTACTAATGACTATTGGCAATTGACCAATCATTAATCTTGAAATCTGGGTGTCATACAGTAGGGACAATCCAGCCATTCGGGTTTGAGTTCAGCACTACAAGTTCGACAGGTCAGGCCTGTCTTACGTTTGGCTTTGAGTTCTGCTTCTAAGCCTGTATCGGTAAACGTCACCCGATCAACTTCTTCTAAGGTGGTGGCTCCTTGACGTACTAAATCTAAGCTGTAGGCCAATAGGGTTTTCATTCCTTCTTCTACAGCCACTTCTTTGATGCGTTCTGTAGGTGCTTCTTGGTTAATCAAGGTTTGGAGGTTTTCTGAGACACGCATCACTTCATACACACCACAGCGTCCTTTGTAACCAACACCATTACAGCTTGGACAAACATGATTTGTGGCTTTGGCATCGGCTAAAGCTTCTGCTGTCAAAGTATTCGCTTTATAGAAAGTAAGTTCCACATCTTGGGAAGCAGATAGACCATAGCGAGCTAGTTCTTCTGTTGTGGGAGTGTAGGGAATGCGACAGTCAGAACAGACTCGCCGCACCAAGCGTTGTGCTAACACACCAATTAAGGAACTAGAAACCATGAATGGTTCAATGCCCATTTCACCTAAACGAGCGATCGCACCTGGAGCATCGTTAGTGTGTAGAGTAGTTAATACTAAGTGACCTGTTAACGCCGCCTCAATCGCTGTTTTGGCAGTTTCTTTATCCCGCGTTTCCCCCACCAGCAACACATCCGGGTCTTGGCGCAAAAAAGCCCGCAGTGCTGTGGCAAAATCCAATCCTTTTTCTCGAATTACCTGTACTTGAGTAATCCCAGGCAAACTATACTCAATCGGGTCTTCAACTGTACTGATATTAATTCCCGGTGAGTTCTTTTCTGCTAATGCTGAGTACAAGGAAGTTGTTTTCCCAGAACCCGTTGGCCCAGTTACCAAAATCAGACCAAAGGGACGACTCACCATTTCCTGAACAATACTCAAGGTTTCAGGATCAGTAATTAACTTATTCAATCCCAATTGGGTAGAAGAGTTATCCAAAATCCGCAGTACAACCTTTTCCCCATAGCGACTGGGCAAGGTATTCACCCGGAAGTCTACCTTTCTCCCTTCAAACATCCGCCGGATGCGTCCGTCTTGAGGGACACGTCGTTCAGCAATGTCTAAGCTGGCAATGATTTTAAATCTGGCTGTGACTGCTGGAATAATTTTTTTCGGCAAGGGATCGAAGGCTTCACGCAATACACCATCTTTGCGAAACCGAACCCGGAGGTTTTCTTCTTGCGGCTCGACGTGAATATCCGAAACCTTCTCATGCAATGCCTTAGCTAGAATCCGGTTCACTAAGTTGATGACAGGAGCATCTTCCGCACCCTTCATTGCTGATCCCAAATCAGCTTCCATCTCGTCGGGAGCGTCATCTAAGCCTAAATTGCCGAGATTTTCTAAATCTTGATTGATATCTGTAAACTTTTCTTGTTCCAGATGTTTTTGCTTCACCGCTAAATCATCCAAATATTGGTTGATTAGCTGCTGATAATCTTCTTGAGTAATCACCATGCGCTGCAATGCCAAACCTTGGGGGCGCAAAATGCGATTCAGATCATCGGAAGCTTCTAAGTTATCTGGATCGACCATTGCCACTAAAACACTAGGTGGGTTTTGGTCTTCGTTTTTTGATAGGGGTACTAAACGATGGCGACGGCAAACATCCACTGGGATCAGAGTTTCAATCAAGCTCCCGACATTGGTATTGCCAATTGTATTGATTTCCGGATCAAGGGAATCAACGCCGTATAGTATTTTAAGTTCAAATAGCTGTTGTTTTTTATACTGTCTAAGAAATTCCGGCGATAGTTGTCGCCCAGTGATCGACTCCAGCACTTCCGTCAGGGGTCTGCCAGATTTGCGGCTTTCAATCAGTGCCTGTCTCATCTGTTCGCTATTAACATAGCCAGATTGCACTAGCTTACTGCCGAATGGCGAAAACTCTGTTCGGGTCGTGAGAGCGGTACTGCGCCGTTGTGGTGACGATTGAGTCATAGGTGAGCAATTAGTAGGGGAAAACCTCTGCTTAGAGTATTCCCAAGCTACGGCTCAGAATTTTCATTTAAACTTAATAAAATTTCTAGGAAGTCTAAAATTTATACTTCATACTTCATCCTTGGTCGTTCGGCTTCCCGTCCTGAGAGAGTATGCGCTAATATATTCACCATTTGTCACAATAGGATGACGGTGATATCACTTCCAGAACTATGTTGACAATCAAATCTCCTTCCACAGTGATTTATTGTCCACAAGAGGATCTGGAATAGACCATGATGGACGAAAATAAACAGGTAAACAATACAAGCCAGCAATTGGGTGAACCAACAGAGGTAAAGCAAGACATGATGAGCGACTCCCCAGCCCAAATCAACTCCAACGAATCTGGCAGCGAAGTTACTGAGCAAGTGGCAGCCACAAGCAATGTATCAGGAGATACGGCTGCGCTCAATCAAGAAGATGGCTTCGCTGCTACTGAGAAAACACCAGCAGACACGGCAGCTTTGACAGAATTGACTCAACAAATAGAGTCTCTCAAGGCGCAGGTAGAAGAACGTAGTGGTCAGTACATGAGGATTGCGGCAGATTTTGAAAATTACCGCAAACGTACTAGCAAAGAAAAAGAAGAGCTAGACGTACAAGCGAAGCGGAATACAATTTTAGAATTACTGCCAGTGGTCGATAATTTTGAACGGGCGCGAGCGCACCTCAAGCCACAAACTGACGGTGAGATGACAATTCACAAAAGTTATCAAGGAGTTTATAAACAATTAGTGGATTGTCTGAAACGGTTGGGAGTATCACCGATGCGTCCAGAAGGTGAACAGTTTGATCCTAACCTCCATGAAGCAGTAATGCGCGAACCTACGGATGAACATCCAGATGGAACAGTGTTAGAAGAGTTAGTACGCGGATATTATATAGGCGATCGCGTGCTACGTCATGCAATGGTCAAGGTGGCTGCTCCGAAGGAGGATACACCATCTGCACCAGAGGATCAGTCGAGTCCAGCCAACAGTTAAAATTAAAAGTTAAAAGTTAAAAGTCAAAACAAATCATACTATTAACTTTTGATTTTAATTTTCTAGAAGGAAGGATGTAAGGGTGTCCAAGTTTTCACCTACACCCTTACGCTTGATTTCTTGCCCGTAGATATCCCGTACACCACGGCAAAAGCATTCAGTACAAATACTGTAAGTATGGGAAAAGTTATAGGGATCGACTTAGGCACGACTAACAGTTGCGTCGCAGTTTTAGAAGGTGGTCAGCCGATTGTAATTGCCAATTCGGAAGGCGGACGAACTACTCCTAGTATTGTGGGATTTGGCAAGGGTGGCGATCGCTTGGTCGGTCAGCTGGCAAAACGCCAAGCCGTAACTAATGCCGAAAATACAGTCTACAGTATCAAACGATTCATCGGTCGTCGTTGGGAAGATACGGAACATGAACGCGATCGCGTTCCTTACAATTGTGTTAAAGGCCGAGATGAAACTGTTGATGTTCAAATTCGTGGCAAAAATTACACCCCTCAAGAAATTTCCGCGATGATTCTGCAAAAATTGAAGCAGGACGCGGAAAATTTTTTAGGAGAATCTGTCACCCAAGCCGTAATTACCGTACCAGCATATTTTACCGATGCCCAAAGACAAGCAACTAAAGATGCTGGGACAATCGCTGGTTTAGAAGTATTACGCATTATCAATGAACCAACGGCGGCGGCTTTAGCTTTTGGCTTGGATAAGCAAGACCAAGAGCAGCTAATTCTCGTGTTTGACTTGGGCGGTGGTACGTTTGACGTATCGATTTTGCAACTGGGAGATGGAGTTTTTGAAGTTAAAGCCACTAGCGGTAATAATCAACTAGGTGGTGATGACTTCGATAACTGTATTGTGCGCTGGATGATTGAACGCTTCCAGGAACAAGAAAAAATCAACCTAGCCCAAGACAAAATGGCTTTGCAGCGTCTACGGGAAGCCGCAGAAAAAGCCAAAATTGAACTCTCTAGTATGGGTAATACTTCGATTAACTTGCCATTTATTACCGCCGACGCATCTGGGCCAAAGCATCTAGAGACGGAACTCAGCCGTTCTAAATTTGAAGAACTCGCGGCGCATTTGATTGAGGCGACGATTGAACCCATGATTCAATCCCTCAAAGATGCTGACCTCAAACCCCAAGACATCGACAAAATTATTTTAGTTGGTGGTTCAACTAGGATTCCGGCTGTTCAAAATGCTTTAATTAAATTTTTTAACGGCAAAACGCCCGATCGCTCGATTAACCCAGATGAAGCTGTCGCATTGGGAGCCGCCATTCAAGCGGGTGTTCTCGGTGGTGAAGTTGATAATCTTTTATTATTGGATGTCACTCCCCTGTCTTTGGGGATTGAAACCCTGGGCGAAGTCTTCACCAAAATTATCGAACGTAACACCACAATTCCCACCAGCAAATCTCAAGTTTTTTCCACAGCAATTGATGGTCAAACTTCCGTAGAAATTCACGTTCTCCAAGGGGAACGGGCAATGGCACGGGATAATAAAAGTTTAGGTAAGTTTTTGTTGGCGGGGATTCCTCCGGCTCCCCGTGGTGTTCCGCAAATTGAAGTATCTTTTGAAATTGATGTTAACGGTATCCTCAAAGTTGCGGCTCAAGATAAAGGAACCGGTCGAGAGCAAAGTATTCGGATTACTAACACTGGTGGTTTGAGTGCTAACGAAGTCGAACGGATGCGCCAAGAAGCAGAAGTATTTGCTGAAGAAGACAAAAAACGCAAGGAATTTGTCGAACTGAAAAACCAAGCGGACAATTTGTTAATCAGTTACGAATCTACCTTGAAGGATAATGGCAACTTGATTGGCGAGCAGATGAAAACTTTAGCCCATGAAAAGTTTGTCCAACTGCAAGCTGTGATGAGTAATCCCAGTATTTCTGTGCAAGAATTTCAAAATTGTTTAGATGACTTCCAGCAAACTCTATTTGCGATCGGTGCTGATGTTTATAACCGCGCGAACAATCCCAATACAGAAGAAGGTGAAGCAGGTTCCGAGCCATTATTAGCATCTGGACTAGAAAATTCTGCCAGTGGAACTGTCATCCCTCAATTTAATTTCGATTTTGATGAGGAAATGACTGCACAAGCTGATTATGAGGCGATAGACTAAAGGATAAAGTTTAAAGTATGAAGTATGAAGTTTAAACCTTACATACTTTGTTCTTTAATCTGGAAATTCTGTCTTACTACAGATGCAATGTACTACAAATGGGGGGTTTTCCACACCTAATGGTGCGGTTAGCCCCTCTAGTTCATCAGCAGGGTTTTTTCCTGTCACGTAGCACAATTGTAAAAGAGACAGCCAAAGCTTCTAGCATCTGCTAACTTTGCTGTTAACTTTCGTTAGTCCTTGTCGTCTCCCACGTAACAGTAAATTTGACTCAACATTTGCTGGTGATTTTTATAAAAGGTAAAAGGTACAATCAATTATTAATAAAAGTTAATCTATGCCTTCTGCCTTACAAAAGTGCTGAGTATTGAGTGCTGAGTAAAAAAGTCTAGTCCCTAGCCTCTAATCCCTAGCCTCTAGCCTCTAGCCCCTAATCCCTAGCCTCTAGTCCCTACCTTCTATCTTTTACCTTTGCTATATGGCCCGCGACTATTACGAAATTCTGGGTGTCTCTCGTGACGCCGACAAAGAAGAAATCAAACAAGCTTACCGCCGTTTAGCCCGTAAGTATCACCCAGATGTGAACAAAGAACCGGGCGCAGAGGATCGGTTTAAAGAAATCAACCGCGCTTATGAGGTACTCTCAGAACCAGAAACCAGGGCGCGTTACGATCGCTTTGGCCCAGAAGGTGTTTCCGGTGCTGGTGTGGGCTTTCAAGACATGGGTGATATGGGTGGTTTTGCCGATATCTTTGAAAGCATTTTCAGTGGCTTTGCTGGCGGCGGTATGGGTGGACAGACAGCGCAAAGACGGCGCAGTGGCCCAGTACGGGGTGATGATTTACGACTAGACCTCAAGTTGGATTTCCGCGAAGCAGTATTTGGTGGCGAAAAGGAAATTCGCATTTCTCACCTCGAAACTTGTGAAGCTTGTAATGGTTCAGGCGCAAAGCCAGGAACCCGCCCCCGTACTTGTTCCACTTGTAGCGGTTCTGGTCAAGTACGCCGTGTTACCAGAACTCCTTTTGGTAGTTTCACACAAGTTTCCACTTGTCCGACTTGTAATGGTACTGGTTCGGTAATTGAAGACAAGTGTGATGCTTGTGACGGTCGAGGTACAAATCAAGTCACCAAAAAACTCAAAATTACAATTCCGGCTGGGGTAGATAACGGTACACGTTTACGCATAGGACAAGAAGGTGATGCAGGTCAACGTGGTGGCCCTCCCGGAGATTTATACGTTTACCTGTTTGTTAACGAAGATGAAGAATTTCAACGCGATGGCATTAATGTGCTTTCGGAAATTAAGGTGAGCTATTTACAAGCCATTTTAGGCTGTCGTTTGGAAGTGAATACAGTTGACGGGCCAGTGGAATTAATCATTCCCCCAGGAACGCAGCCAAATACAGTGATGAAGCTGGAAAATCGTGGCGTACCTCGCTTGGGTAATCCGGTGAGTCGGGGCGATCATCTCCTAACAGTGTTAATTGATATCCCCACCAAAATCATCCCAGAGGAGAGAGAATTGCTAGAAAAGCTGGCTAAAATTAAAGGCGATCGCACTGGTAAAGGTGGTTTAGAAGGATTCTTGGGGAATTTGTTTAAATAATGAGTCTATCTTCTGTGTCTACTCCCGATGCTCAACTGGATTTGCGCGGTACTCCTTGTCCGATTAATTTTGTGCGGACAAAACTCCGCCTGGAAAAAATGTCGCCAGGAGATTTGCTAGAAGTATGGCTCGACCCCGGAGAACCAATCGAGCAAGTTCCTGATAGCTTAACAATGGCTGGCTATGAGGTAGAGCAAATTACAAACTGTAGCGAGTATTTTTCTTTGTTAGTCCGTCGTCCGGCCGTTAATCAATGATGGCTGTTGCTACTGATGGACAGTTAATCGGTACAGTTTTGGCTGTACAAGCCAATTTTTACAAGGTACAGCTAGATCAAAAAGATAGGGAGATAGATCCTGCTCATCTCCCTATACTTTTGTGTACCCGCAGAACTAGGTTAAAAAAAATTGGACAGCAGGTGATGGTGGGCGATCGCGTGGTGGTGGAAGAACCAGATTGGGCTGGTGAACGTGGTGCGATCGCAGAAGTTTTACCCCGTACTGGACAATTAGACCGACCTGCGATCGCCAATGTCAACCAAATTATGTTGGTCTTTGCTGTTGCTGATCCGCCTTTAGAAGCTTATCAATTAAGTCGATTTTTAGTCAAAGCTGAGTTCACTGGTTGGGATGTGGTTTTGTGTTTGAATAAAAGCGATTTAATCTCAGCCCAGGAACAGCAAGAAATTAGCGATCGCCTTTTGGCTTGGGGTTATCAACCATTATTTATCAGTGTGCAGAAGAGTATCAATATTGACCAAGTATTAACTTATCTTAGTCATAAAACGACTGTAATTGCTGGCCCTTCTGGTGTGGGGAAATCCAGCTTAATTAATGCCTTAATTCCTGATATTAACCTGCGAGTCGGGGAAGTTTCTGGTAAACTTGCCCGTGGTCGCCATACAACGCGCCATGTAGAATTATTTGAATTACCTGATGGTGGTTTGTTAGCCGATACCCCTGGCTTTAATCAACCAGATTTGGATACTCAACCAGAAGAATTAGTTTACTATTTTCCCGAAGTCAGAAAACTCTTAGAAGTGAATCACTGTCGATTTGGAGATTGTTTGCATCGAGACGAACCTGATTGCGCCGTGCGGGGAAATTGGGAACGCTATGAACATTATCTAGAGTTTTTAGAGGAAGCGATCGCCAGACAAACTCAATTAAACCAACAAGCCGATCCTGAATCTACCTTGAAGTTAAAAACCAAAGGTAAAGGACAGAGTAAATACGAACCCAAACTAGAAAGTAAGAAATATCGTCGAGTTTCCCGCAAAACTCAACTGCAAGCATTACAAGACTTATATCAAGATAGCGAAGAGTGAAATAAACATATATTAGCTCACGCACCCATACCTGAATATCGTTTCAAGCCCGCCCGCCACAACAAACGGTTTGCGCCCAAAAATATCATTGTCCAACCAATCATACATAAAAAACCCCGCCCTATATCTACAGGTAGCCCAACCAAAATACTTGCAGGGAAATCAATTAAATAGGGAAAAGGTGTAAATAACACAATATTCCGCACAAATTCAGGAAACACATTTAAAGGTGCAACCATCCCCGATAAAAATAAAAAAAATAAGAACCAGAAATTTTCTAAAGCACTAGCACGTTCTGTCCAAAAAGCTAACACAGCAAAGGTGTACTGAATAACAAACCGCAAGATAAATGCTAACACCACTGCTAACGTAAATAGAAACACTTGCCCAAAACTGGGCAACCAAAAGGACTGGGGATACAGTGCAAAAAATAAAATTATTAGCACTATGGTAAATGGTATCCGCGTTACTCTTTCAGCCAGATGGGAGGCGACATGATGCCATACTGGATCTAGTGGTTGTAATAATCTAGGTGAAAGTTTACCTTCTACCACTTCCTTTTCAAATTCCCAAATTACCCAAGCAACGGTAATTTGTCTAACTACAAAAACTGTGAGAAAATAACGAGAAAAATCTATAGAAGACAGACCAAATTTGCCTCCTTGTGCTGCTTGCATCCAAACACCCATCAGGATTATAGGTAAAGACCCAGACAACACCCATAAAATTAGTTCTGCACGAAACTCCAACATGTAGGTGTTGTATACAGCTAAAAAAGTTAAAGCTTTTCTAATAAATTTTCTCATTTGTTATTTGTTATACAAATTTGAAAGAAGAATGCGACAGATAGAAATCAGGAAAGTTTTATTGGAGCTAGATTTCTTAATTGTGAATTGGTTAGGACTTACGCAAAAAAACTCTCAAACTCTCATTTCTCTGTGACATCTGTGCCTCTGCGGTTCGATTTTCAGTGTCTAGTGCTTAAGTCCTATTAGTAAACTATTAACCCGCAGATCCTTAAGCATCAGGGTCTTCGCCTAATTCTCGTAAACGGGCGGCTAAACGTTCAGCGCGGGCTTGAGCGGCTTGGGCTTGAGCCTGTGCCGTTTCGGCTTGAGCCTGTGCAGCCTCAGCTTGAGCTTGGGCGGCTTCTTCTGGTAAAGGGACAAGATTACCATCAGTATCATAAAACCGCAGCCAAATAGCTGTTTCTCTGTCTACTGTGCCTTCCCATGTTCCCAGCCATAAGCCTAAACGCTGACACCATAGCCAGCCGCCTTCATTTGCTGTTAGGGGCTGATAATTTTGGTTGCCATCTAAATGCCAGCCTTGTAAAGAATTTGGGTCAAAGGGGTCATAGACAAAGTAATCTGGGGTGCGGAAGGTTTGTTGATAAATTTCTTTTTTGGTCACTTTATCAACCCGCGCCGTAGATGGTGACATTAATTCAACAATGACATCTGGGTAACGGCCGTTTTCTTCCCAAACGACCCAACCTTGTCTGGGGATAGTACCATCAACATTGAGGACAGCAAAAAAATCTGGGCCGCGAAAATCATTGTTACGTGCTTGGGTACTGCTGTAGTAGATGAACATATTACCACCTGTGTAAAAGTCGTTTCGGTCAGCCCAAGCTTGCTGTAATGACCGAATTAAGACATTCATGGCAATACGGTGACGATTTGACTCCAAAGGTTCTCCATCATCAAATATTAAATCTGTGGGTGGCATGGGGGGTTGCCAGTCCGCAATATCATCTACGATATCAGTCGTTTGGGATGTGATTTCTAAATCTGGCTTACTTATTGTCATACCAACCCCTAAAGTAGACTGTCAAAACTTGTGCATACACTAATTATTACCAATTTTGCAGCCACCATCCACACAGTATGTTGACTGATAGGTAGTATCACGTTTGCCAAACAGAGTATAACGATTGTCACGGATTTGTTCGTAAAAGCGATTGCCTGCCCATTTCATCCCCGGTATAGTGCGGTAAGCATCCACAAACAAACTGCCCAGTGGTAATAACTTGCCAATTTCTTCGGCTGCATCACTACCTTGCCAACGTCGTTCAGGGGCATTAGCATCAATTAATATCATTCCTTGTTGACAATCTTGGGATGTAATGCCCCATTGTGTAAGTGTTTGTTCGTCTTGCATCGCAGCATAAAGAAACAGTTTACCTTGGTCTAAAGTTTCTAAAAATTGGACTAAGGTAACGCAGAGATTGCAATTTCCGTCATATATTACGTAATAATTCATTTAAATAGCATTTTTATTTCGGATTACGGTTTAAGTATAGCGTTACACATATATTTATTATCTCTGCGGTGAGGATGATGCTGGAAGAGACAATCCTAAAAGTTGATTTTACTCAAGAAGATGCTTGTGCAGAAGTTCTGCCGCGATCGCATATAAATTCTAGTTACAATGCCAAATGGGATGGTATTCGCCTAGACATTCATCGCCAGCCTGCCCATGAAACCCCCGAACATTCAACCCAACAACATATCATCTCGATCAACTTAGACTATCATCTCCTTCAAGCAGAACGGGTTTTAGATGGACGCTTTCAGCAAGAACATATTCTTAATGGTGATGTCGCCATTATTCCCGCCAATACCCCTCACGTCTGCCGTTGGACATCGGAAACTGATTTTCTACTCCTAAGTTTAGACCCTGTATTTTTCAATCAGATTATCTTAGAGTCGGTTGATTTACAAGGTGTGGAGTTAACACCCTACTTTGCTGCGCCAGAACCGTTAATTCAGCAAATAGCTTTAGCACTGAAGTCAGAATTAGAATCAGGTGGTGTCGGTAGCCAACTGTATATTGAGTCTCTCAAAACTACACTCTGTGTTCACCTGCTAAAACACCACTCAGCCGCCAGTAATAAAGTTTCGCAGTTGTTGAATCATAAAGGTCTTTCGCCAAGAAAGTTACGTCAAGCTGTTTCATACATCCATGACAACCTCGAACGAGATTTGACATTAACAGAAATTGCGGCAGTTGTGGGAATGAGTATGTATCATTTTTCTCGCTTATTTAAACAATCTACAGGTCTGGCACCACATCAGTATGTGATTAATTGCCGAATTGCTAAAGCAAAAAAACTTTTAACTGGAACTGAAAAAACAATCGAACAAATATCAGAACAAGTTGGTTTTCAAAGTCAAAGTCATTTTACCAATGTCTTTCGCAAGCTTATGGGGATAACACCAAAAGCATACAGAGAGCATGTAAAAATTTGATTATTTAATCAACAGAATACGGAAGTGCTGAGTTATGAGTTATGAGTAAAAAGTAAAATGAATTGCACGTCAGCTCATAGATTCTAAAGTTAACCCAGGGTGCTTCAAGTCGGGAACCATAAGCTAGTCATGGAGGTTCACTCAGCACTCAGCACTTTCAACTCAGCACTCCTAAAAGTTATGTTTTCCCGCTCACAATTCCTGACCACTGGACTTTTTTCTGTTGTTCACGACGGTAGGAAAAGAAATGTTCAGGAGTTTGGTATGTACAATAAGGAGCGATCGCAATTTGTTCTGAACTAATGCCTAAATTTTCTAACTGCAAAGTATTGACCCGCCGCACATCAACTCTCACTTTTCCTGGTTCTGGGTCGGCTAATAAGGGAGAATTGGGTAATTCATGTAACGTCTGAACAATTTTTTGGGTGTCATTATGTGATATAATACTGGCTCCAATTTCCGCAGCTACCTCAACTGAGACTTGATAAACTTCGCCAGCGATCGCCGGGCCGAGGGCAACTCTTAAGTCCTGTACTTGACTTCCTTGGGCTTGTAATCGGGCGATCGCCTGGGGGACAATCTTCGCCGCCGTCCCTCGCCAACCAGCGTGTAATGCAGCTACCTGTCCAGTTCGCACATCCCCAATTAATACAGGTGTACAGTCTGCACTGGCTACCCAAACTGCTTGTAAAGGTTGTTCGGTAATTAAACCATCCGCCAAGGCAAAAGCAGATTCCTCATCGCCTGTAATTTCCTTAACTTGGGAATCAACTTCTTGGGGCGTGAGAACAGTATTGCCATGTACCTGTTTTAAGCGATACACCGATGCTTCTGGGTGCAGAACGGGAGTTAAATCTTGGGGCGATCGCGGCCAGAACTGGTGAGTAAAAAAGCCGTGTTGCCAGTTTTCTAAAAGACTACAGGTAAGGTACGGCAGTCCTTCCCAATTGCGCCAGTGCCAAGTGTGCATCTTGAACCTAACCAAAAATAGAGGGTATTGAATATGAGGTTTTGGTATGCAGGAGGAAAAATTACAGGATTTACACAGTGAGACGAAAAATCAATGGTTTGGTAAGGGTGAAAGGGTATAGGGATGTATGTATTCAAAACCCTTACACTCCTAATCTTTCATCCCTTCACCCAATCTCCACAGATAAACTGCGTGCGTAAGTCCTGATGTTTTCCTTCCTACTCCCTATTCCCTTTTATCAAAATCAGCCAATTAATGTTAACTTGAACAACGGTATTTGCGGTTCATGTCTGTGGAATTTGATCGACAAAAGTTAGAATTAGCATTGCAATCAGGAAGAAACGGGGAAAATTCATTATTTTCGCTACATATTTTTGATCATCTTGCTTCCACTAATCAAACATTGTGGAATTTATTAGCCCAGGGTGCAGAATCTTGGTCTGTGGTGATTGCCCAACAACAAACTGCGGGTAGAGGACAATGGGGAAGACAATGGATTTCTCACCCTGGTGGGCTATACCTTTCCGTTGCGATCGCCCCTAAACTAGAAGCTAGTGCCAGTTATCAACTAACTTTAGCTAGTGCTTGGGGTATAGCTAACCAACTGCGCTGTTATGGCGTGGATGTGGGAATTAAATGGCCTAATGATCTAGTTTTAAATGGTCGTAAATTAGGTGGCATTTTAACAGAAACCAAAATCAATCATGGCTATATTCATCAAGCAGTAATTGGAGTTGGGATTAACTGGACAAACCCAGTACCCGAAACGGGAATTAACCTCGAAATGTGGCAAGCCTGCTACGCTACCAAACCGATTCCTTGTCTGGAAACTCTCACTTCCGTCGTTTTACGGGGAATAGAGTCCGGTATGGAATGCCTTGTTAAAGAAGGAATAAATATACTCTTGTCTCGCTATTTGGAATTACTCACCAATGTAGGTGACAAAGTGTACATTCATGATTTGGCAGGCACTGTAGTCGGCGTTACTTCTCAGGGTGAATTACGTGTTTCTGTGGAAACGTATGATACAACAGACATAAAAACAACAGAACTTTATATTGAACCCGGTACAATTACGCTAGGGTACCGTAAATCTTCTGTACCATTGTAGGTTTGTTATAAATTTAGCTCTTTGGGCAAGACAAACCACTGGCATCATCTCTTGAGGCAAATTTAAAATAACTGAGAGAACTAATGACGCAGCGCAATACATCTGCCCATAATCACTCCCAAGGCTCGAACCAGCAAGGTATGACCAAAAAACGTTTTGTATCTACCCTGCCAGCCCAGAGTCTCTGTTTACTAAGTAGCTTTAGCCTGCTTAGTGGTGGCTTCGTTTTTGCCCAAACAGAAACATCCATCGATAACATTGTTCCTGTAGAAAATTCCCAACCAACAGCTAAAACAAATTTCATCAAAAAAGATATTGTTATCCCAGCAGCCCCCAAGGCGCAGGCGGAATTTTCTCAAAGACGAGCTAACCTCAACCAAAGACTCCGCAAACCAGAGGTTGCACAATCCAAAGAGCCTGTTAGACAGTCGAAACCGCAAGCTGAAGCAGCCGTTGAGCCAGTTTTTACAACTCGGCAGGAACGCACCCCAACACCATCTGCACAGCCGAAACCATCCAGCGTCCGCACCGCTAAACCCAAGCTGGAAGTCACTCAACCAAGTGCCAGTGCTAGAGAAGAGGTAGTTAAACCAGTAGCGCCGCGCACCATACCAGAAAAACTTCCCGCAGTTGCTCAACCGGTGAATAACTCTAACAGCACAGTTGAAGCCACGACTGGAAAAGTTAAAGATTCTAACAACGCCTACATTGACTCCAACAATTACGGCACTGAGGCGACAAATACTTATCAAGCCCCCAATTCTGTAATCATCACAGAACGTTCTAGTGGTTGTCGCACAATTTTGCCATCAGGACAAGCTATATCCCTCGGTTTTTGTAACCAAGCTCAACCTGCTGGTAATCAGCGTGTCGCTTCTGAGAGTAAACCCGCCCCCAATTGGCTGAAAAAAAGCCAAAATGCTCAGTTAGCTACTGCGCCCTTAGCGCGGCCTATCAATAGTACGGGTAACACCCCTACAACCCGTGTTGCTTATGGTGGGGAAGTTAAGACAGCCTTTAGTCCTAATCGGTTTATTCCTAATCCCAACGATTTTGGTGCAACCAAAGTCAGCGCCACACCCGTTGCACCCAGCGCCGGTGCTTTAGCCCCACCAACAATTGAAGGGAACTTAGCACCCCGTGTTAGTACTGTGGCTTACGATATTCCTTTAGCCTCAGTTCTGCCCCAAATTCCCTTTACAAATACCATTGCCTATCGTGGTGGTACAGGTATTAGCTATCCCCTGTCTATTCCAGCCACAATTACATCGTTGTTTGGCTGGCGAATTCACCCCATTACGGGCAATCGCCGTTTCCATGCGGGTACAGATTTAGGTGCACCGATGGGTACACCAATTCTCGCCGCCGCTAAAGGTCAGGTAGAGACAGCTGGTTGGGTTGGTGGTTATGGCTTGACAGTGATTTTGAATCATAATTCCGCCCAGCAAACCCTTTACGGTCACATGTCCGAAATCTTTGTCCAACCTGGACAAGTTGTGGAATCAGGAATGGTAATTGGCAGAGTTGGTAGTACAGGCAACTCTACAGGGCCACACCTACACTTTGAAGCGCGTCAATTGACCCAGGATGGATGGGTGGCTGTTGACCCCAATGGACAATTACAAGCAGGTCTGAGTCAGTTGTTAAACTCCATTCGCACAGCCCAAGTAGGTGGCGATTCAGGAAGTTAATAAGTATGAAGGCTGAAGTATGAAGTCTGAAAAATCAATTTCATACTTCACACTTCATACTTCAGACTTTTACAAATATCCGTGTTCTGCTAAGAATGTTGGGGTAATTTCATTAAATCCAGTCTCATCGGATGATGTTGACTGTTTTTTGCCAGGGTAAAGAAATTTTTCCACGTACTTGCCGAGAATATCTCCTTCTAAATTTACCCAACTGCCAGAGACAAGATAGCGGAGATTGGTGTCAGCGTAGGTGAGGGGAATAACAGCCACAGTAAATTGCGACAGTTCTGGTTCGTAGGCAGCTACTGTGAGACTGATGCCATTGACCGCAATGCTACCTTTAGGGACAATATACCGCGCGATCGCTTCAGGTGCAGTAAATGTCATTTCCCAAGAAGTCACCGTCTGTTGGGTTGTAAGTAATCGACCTACACCGTCTACATGACCCATGACAAAATGACCGCCGACTTTACTACCCACCCGCAGCGAAGCTTCTAAATTCACATAACTTTGTTTTGTTTCTTCTAGACCTAGTGTAGTGCGACGCAGCGTTTCTGGAGAAGCTGTGGCTATAAACCCATCTTTTAAAATTTCTTCAACAGTTAAGCAAACCCCATCTACAGCCACGCTGTCACCGTAAGCTAAATCCTGCATAATTACATTAGATGACTGACTCACACAAGTAATTTGCCAAGAATCGCCCCCTAGGGGTTTGATTGTTCCTAAACTTTGGACTAATCCTGTAAACACGGCTGTTCTGTGAAACTAACTCTATTTATTGCCTAATTTTGCCGAAAATCAACTGGTATTTCTTACAAGAATGCAAGACATTTTAAGTATAATTTCTGACTGTTTTTATTATAAGGTTGATAACACATTCACCTCTTTCTCAAGGCATACTTGGTTAAGAAGGTGATTGTCTAGGTAGACTCCTTTAACTTACTCTGGTGTTCACACCAAGTTAGGAGTTTAATAGAAGCAATTATAGAAAACCTGCCTATGTTTATTTCTTCTCTTTACACACCCAGAAAAGGTATAAAATGTTACCAATATTTCAAGCTCTCCCAGAATTGTAGAGGCTTCGCCAATGATTGAAATGAAAGTCGCTGGCATAGCATTAGATGCCATAACTCGTAGCCCGATTGTACTGTTAAAAGATGCGTCAGATCGGCGTGCTTTACCAATTTATATTGGTCAAGAACAGGCTAGGGCAATTATGGGGGCGCTGGAGAATCAAAAGCCACCCAGACCGTTAACTCATGACTTAATGGTAAATATTCTAGAGACGTGGAATATGACTCTAGAAAAGGTGATTATTCATTCCTTGCAGAAGGATACATTTTATGCAGCTTTGATTGTGCAGCAAGGCGAAGTCAAAAAAGAAATTGATGCACGTCCCAGTGATGCGATCGCCATAGCCCTCCGTACAAATACGCCAATTTGGGTTATGGAAGAAGTAGTTGCTGATGCCTCAATTCCCGTAGATCGTGATGCTGATGAAGCAGAGCAAGAAGCGTTTCGTGAATTTATCTCCAATCTCCGTCCTGAAGATTTGATTAAGCGTTTCGGTAATGGCGATAGCTAAAGAAAGTGCTAATTAATGAGTGCGGAGTGCTGGAAAAGAAAGAGTTCCAGAATTAAAGAAGAATCCAGAAAGTTTGATTCTGACTCCTGAATTTTATTCTGATAATTTTCCTGCTTTCTTTTTCACACTTCATTCTCAGTGTAACTGCTCTTAATTGTATTTATACTCAGAATTTAGCACTCAAATTTGGTTACTGGAACTCATGCAATACCGACGCTTTGGCAAAACAAATCTCTACCTCTCGGTTTTTTCTTTAGGGACAATGCGCTATTTGGCTGATGCTGAAAATGCTCAGAAAACCATCGCTCAAGCCTTAGCTCTAGGAATTAATCATATAGAAACAGCCAGAGGTTATGGCAAAAGTGAGGAGTATCTTGGCCAAGCGATTCAAAATGGGTTGTCTTTACCGCGTTCCCAACTGTACATCACCACAAAAATTCCCCCAACAGCCGACGCTGATAGTATGCGGCGGTACATTGATGAATCTTTAGCGCGATTACATCTAGATTATGTAGATTGTTTAGGAATCCACGGTTTAAATACTTGGGAGCATTTACAGTGGGTGGAAGCCAAAGGTGGTTGTATGCAAGCTGTCCAAGAAGCAATTGCAGATGGTCGAGTGCGACACGTTGGCTTTTCCACCCACGCAGCTTTAGAGCTAATTCAAGCAGCAATCAATACAGATTTATTTGAATTTGTCAACCTGCATTATTACTATTTTTTTCAACGTCACGCCCCAGCAATTGAGTTAGCTGTAAAAAAAGATATGGGCGTATTTATTATTTCCCCGGCTGACAAAGGCGGAAAACTCTACACACCACCCCAAACCCTCAAAGATTTATGTCAGCCCTATTCGCCCTTAGAATTAAATTATCGATTTTTGCTGAGTGATAGACGGATTACAACTTTGAGTGTCGGCGCAGCCAAGCCAGAAGAATTAATCGCACCTTTACAAGTTGCTGATAGAAATAATGAATTAACATCAGCAGAAACTTCTATTTTTCAACGCTTAGAAAATCATCAAAATAATATTTTAGGGACTGATAAATGTAGTCAATGCTATGCTTGTTTACCTTGTCCAGAAAATATCAATATTCCAGAAGTATTGCGGTTACGTAATTTAGCCGTGGCATACAATATGACAGATTATGGGCAGTATCGTTATGGAATGTTTGAAAATGCAGGTCATTGGTTCCCAGGTATAAAAGCTAATCGGTGTACAGAATGTGGTGATTGTTTACCGAGATGTCCTGAAAACTTAGATATTCCGGCTTTATTAAATGATGCTCACGAAAAATTACAAGGTAAAACAGGTAGAAGATTATGGGGATGAACAATAATTCAGAAGTCAGAATTATGTAGTCTGGCTCATGACAGTTAAAGATACAGAATGAGAGTTTAATATTTCTTTGTCATCTTGTAACACATTTTCCCCACCGCGAATTATAATAAGGATATAAAGCAGATGGGTCCGTAACGGTTTCGACAGGTTGGCGAACGCTACTCTGTGACTCAGGTCGAGAGTGAGTCTTCTCTCGCAAATATCAGGCTCAAAAAAAAGTAAATGCGAATAACATCGTAAAATTTGCTCGTAAGGATGCTCTAGTAGCTGCCTAATAGCCTCTTATAGGTTCGAGCGTCTTTAGTCCGACTCCGTTAAGGACTAGAGACCAACCCCAACGGATGCTCCAGCAGGTGTTCTCTGGTTGGCTTGCTGGCTAAGACTTAATCAGAGCATCCTACGTTCGGGATAATGAACGATTCCCGCCTTGAGGGTCAGAAAGGCTAAACCTGTGAATGAGCGGGGGGTCAATACCCAATTTGGACAGCAGTTCGACTCTGCTCGGATCCACTTAAAGTAACCAACAAATCCACCAAACAATTGTTTAGGTGGATTTTGTTTTGCGACTATGGAATATGACTAGGAGTTATACCAATTCGCAATTCGCAACTCGCAACTCGCAACTCGCAATTAAGAAATCTAGCTCCAGTAAGACTTTCCTGATTTCTATCTGTCGCATTCTTTTCTTAAATTGGTATTACGTACAAAGATTGGGTATGAGGGTGTGAGGGTGTAAGATTGCTATAGTTAAAGCTAAAAATTACAGCAAATATCAAGTGAGTGAAGTACACAATTGAGGTTTCAAAACTAGTTAGAAAGCCTATTCTCATTTTGAATTCTTACTTCTGACTCCTGAATTCTGCTGTAGATATTGCAGGAATTTTTTATTGAGAAAATATGAGTAATAACGCCGAACAGTTTGCTAGTGATAATTACTCTGGTATTTGTCCAGAAGCACTAGAGTATATGCTTCAAGCTAATATTGGTAGTGCGCCTGCTTATGGGAATGATGAATGGACTCAAAAAGCGGCTGATTATTTTCGGGAATTATTTGAAATTGATTGTGAGATATTTTTTACCTTTAATGGCACATCTGCAAATTCTTTATCTTTAGCCGCATTATGTCAGTCATATCATAGTGTGATTTGTCATGAAACAGCCCATATAGAAACAGATGAATGTGGTGCGCCGGAATTTGCTTCTAACGGTTCTAAACTGCTTCTAGCTCCAGGAGAAAATGGTAAATTAACCGCACAAAGTATCGAAGCGATTGTCACCAAGCGTACAGATATTCATTTCCCTAAACCCAAAGTTATTAGTATTACGCAATCAACAGAATTAGGCACAGTCTATACTATTGATGAACTTTGGCAAATTAAAGAAGTTGCTCAGAAATATCAATTAAAAGTTCACATGGATGGCGCTCGCTTTGCCAATGCTGTTGCGGCAATGAATAAAAGCCCCGCAGAAATGACTTGGAAAAGTGGTGTAGATGTGTTGTGTTTTTGCGGGACAAAAAATGGTATGGCTTTGGGCGAAGCAATTATTTTCTTTAATCGAGCCTTAGCGGAAGATTTTGATTATCGTTGTAAACAAGCAGGACAATTAGCTTCTAAAATGCGGTTTATTTCTGCGCCGTGGTTGGGCTTACTCGAAACAGGTGCATGGCTCAAAAATGCACGACACGCCAACCAATGTGCAGAATATTTAGAAAATCAACTATTACAAATAGATGGTGTGGAAATTATGTTGCCGAGGGAAGCTAATGCTGTATTTGTCAAATTACCACAGCCAGTTATTCAAAAGTTAAAAGAGAGAAATTGGCAATTTTATACATTTATTGGTGTAGGTGGCGTGCGTTTGATGTGTTCTTGGAATACGACTCAAACCAGAATGGATGAATTGATCAGGGATATTCGGGAAGCGATCGCCTAAACTACTAAAAGCACACTTGCTCCCTAGAAATATAGAAAGTTTAACTAGCATCCATTGACTTTTGACTATGGACTATTAACTCTTGATTATCAACTAGCTCTGATATGTCAAAATCAAGATAAATTAGTACACAAAGGTGAGCGATCGCTTTCAAAGCTAGATAAAGGATTTACCTGAGCAATGGCAGACGAAACCAATCACAATCAAGCGGGAGAGGTAGCTCCCAGCACTGTTGACAAACAAGTACCCAGCATCAGTGAACCAGTAGCCACAAATATACCTACTGCCAACGCACCAGACCCCAAAGCAGCTAACCCAAAAGTTAACCCTAATGCTGCTCAAGCCGCCGATGGTGCAGAAAAACCAGCCGCCGCTAAAGCCGCCAAAAAAGAGAAAGCCCCAGCCGTTGAAGATAAGCCGTTTGCAGAGTTTATCCAGCAAGAATACATACCAGCTTTGCAAAAGGCGATCGCGGATGAAGGCGTACAAGATTTACAATTAGCTTTTGCTAAACAAAAACTCCCCATCGCTGGCTTACCTTCCGATGAAGAATACTGGCAAGTTATCGGCAGTTGGCAAAATGGTCAACGTCAATTTAACGTGTATTTTCCCGACGAAGATATTCAAGGGAAAAAGGGTTTTTCCTGCAACGAAGGCAAAAAGACCAGTACCCTTGAATCATTCTTAATTGACGAACGCAAAACTACACTTGATTTGTTGGTATTTGGTTTAGTGCGGCGTTTGAACAGTCAAAAATGGCTCGGCAGAAACTAGATATTGTACAAATATCCACTAAGTAAACTATTGTTAAGAACCAATACTTTGCTTTGATAAAAGAATAATTGCTCAGGTAGTAAGAGGAATAGATTGTGTTTAGCTTTCCTTATACTTCCTGAGCTTTTTTAATTAATTTTATGCCATCGAAAATTTACTATAGTTCATTTGTTTTAAATTATTTTTATGTAGATAAAATACAAAATTTAACCAGCAAATATCCTGTTTTGGCCGTAGGATAAATTCCAGCCTCAGTTCTATATAAAACCAGTTATACAGAATAACGTGAAATAAGCTAAATATCGTGGATAGTATAGCTGTCAAAATATAGAAGAATTAAATTATTTCGTAACTGATAGGCAAAATTCATTGCGGTTACTCAGGAGTTAGTTGATATGTTGCAAGTTTGGTTAAATCGGCTATGGAAATTATTTTTCATCGTCATTCTATCTATAACCATACTAGTTCCCGGAAATGCTGCATTAGCAGAGACTTTTACAAGTAAAATTCCAGTACAAATGGAAATTATCAATAAAACATTTATGCACAAACCCCTTGTCATAGCACTATTAGGTCGGAGTTATATGCGTGTAACATCCATAAAAAATTCTAGTAGTCAGGCAGGGATAGTAATTGTTGAAGTCCAAGGAGTTAGTGTTAAAAGAACTGAAATTTTATCACTTGCTCCAGGACAAGAAGTGCCACTAAATCTTAATACATGTTTCACTACTACAACAACAGTAAAATTTGCTGATGCTGCGACCAGAACTCAAGCGCAGCAAACAATTTCTGGACTGAGTATTCCACCAACTGTGAGTTCCGGTACAATGGATTTAAAAGGTTATAAGGTTAATTACCAAATTTCACCTGACTATTGCCCTTCCTAGCCAAGACAATATAGCAATCTAATTTGATTTTTGCATAAATATTCAGTAGGGGTGAAATCCCATTCACCCCTAAATTTGCACAACAAGAAGCGTAGTTGACTACAACTATATATGTAAATAATAGCTATCTGTACATTTTTTCAAAAATTTACCATATAGATAGATATTTTGAAATACATTAATAATTAACTCAAGTACAAAAAATTATGAATAATTATATTTTCAACTCTTGCTTATTTGGTGGAGTAATCTGGTGCTATCTGAATACAATAAACGTCACTCAAGCTCAAATTGTTCCTGATACGACACTACCGAAAAACTCTGTCGTTACACCCGATAATACAAGATTGAAAATTACAGAAGGTACTGTAGCAGGTAATAACTTGTTTCATAGTTTCCAGAAATTTAGTATTCCTGAAATGCACACAGCAGATTTTATAAATCATAGTGCAAATATTCAAAATATTTTAGTCCGGGTCACAGGTGGCAGTCGTTCTGATATTCTCGGAACTCTCAAAACTTCTGGTGTTGGTAGTCCAAACTTATTTTTGCTTAATCCTCATGGAATCTTATTTGGCCGTAATGCTAGTTTAGATGTTGGTGGCTCATTTGTAGCTACCACAGCAAATGCGATCGCATTTGGCAATCAAGGATTTTTTAGTGCTTCTGTCCCTAATAATCCTACATTACTCACAGTTAATCCCTCGGCTTTTTTATTCAATCAAATTAGTAATTCAGCAATTATTAATCAATCTAAATATAAAAATCCATCTACACAATCTGTAGTTGGTCTATCAGTTGATCCCGGTCAAAGCTTATTGTTATTAGGCGGTAATGTCTCTATAAATGGCGGAACTTTATCTGCACCAGGTGGAAGAATTGAGTTAGGAGCAGTAGCCGGAAAAGGAAGTGTAGAATTAAATACCAATAATCAGAATCTCAGTTTGGGATATGCTCAGAACTTAGCGCGAGGTGATATTTCGATTATGAATGGAACTGCCAATGTGAATGTGAGTGCTAATAGTGGCGGTAGTTTGAGCATCAATGGCAGAAATATAGAAATTACAGATAGTCAGCTAATAGGTGGTCTGAGCGATAATGGAACTCAGGCGGGAGATATTATTCTTGATGCAACAGAAAAAATAAATATTGCACAGACTAGCATTATCAATAGTGTGGGAGACTTTATGACTTCAACCACAGGTAATACTGGTGGCATTTATATCAAAGCTAAATTACTATTTTTGAATGATAGTTCAATTAGCAGTGATGTAGGCAATAATTTCTCTTTATTCTTTCCAGCCATAGGTAATACTGACGGGATTCATATTCAAGCTGGGTCAGTATTATTGGATAATGCAACATTGAGTGCTAGTACTTATGGAACAGGAAATACTAGTGGAATTTTGATAGAAGCAAATGGTAATATCTATGCGAATAACAGTGTCATTAATAGTGATGTTAATAGTGATGCAATAGGCAACACAGGTGGTATTCAAATCCTAGGTGATTCAGTTTATTTAAGAAGTAATAATGGTAATAGTAGATTAACTGCTATCTCTTCAGGAGAAGGTAATACAGAGGGAGTATTGATAAAAGCTAATAACTCTGTGATGTTAACTAACAGTTCCATTAGCACTACTACTACTAATGAGAGTAGGGGCAATGCTAGTAACCTCAATATCCAAGCTAAAGACATTTTTCTAGATGCTTCCTCCTTAGACTCATCTGCTTTCAATGCGGGTATTTCTGGCAACATAATCATTAATGCTCAAAATATCTTCTTAAACAACAGAAGTTTTATTGGAACGCCTGTAGATGGAACGGCTAGTCCAGGACTAATTGATATTAATACGAGAAACCTAACTGTAACAAACGGTGCAGCAATTTCATCTGCAACTACTGGCTCAAGAAATGGCGGTAACATTCAAATTAATGCTACTGAATCTGTCAAACTGCTGGGATTTTCTTCAGACCCAAGATTCAGATTTTTCTCTTCAGGATTATTTACTGACACGGTAGGTAATGCAATTGGGAAAGCAGGGAATATTGATATTAAAACTCGTAGTTTACAGATAACAGATGGAGCATTAGTAAGTGCTAGTAGTTCTAGCGGGGGTAGGGGGGGTAACATTAATATTATTGCCGATACCGTTGATTTAGTTAGTGGTGGTCAAATTTTAACCAGTGCATCCAATATTGGGAATGCAGGGAACATTACTCTAGAAGCCAAAAATAGGGTGAGTATTAGTGGTAGTGACCCGACTTTTGCAGCACGCATAGCAGAACTTGGTACTGACTCAATTGGTAATGACGGTGCTAACAGTGGTTTGTTTGCGCGTGTGCGCGGGACAGAACGCGCCAATGCTGGCGACATCACAGTTAATACTCGTTTTTTAAGGTTAAATAATCGAGGAACAATTACAACGGGGACAAATGCTGGTGAAGGGGGAAATATTAATCTCAATGTGAGAGATGTTGTATTGCTGCGAAATAATAGTAGTATTTCTGCCAATGCTGGTGTTGCGAATGCAGGGGGTAATGGTGGAAACATCAATATCAACACCCAATTTTTAATTGCTATTCCTGGTGAAAATAGCGATATTAGCGCCAATGCTTTTAATGGTAGGGGCGGGAGAGTAGATATCACCGCACAAAGCATTTTCGGGATTACGTCACGCTTCCGAGATACGCAATTTAGCGATATTACTGCTAGTTCTCAACTGGGGATTAATGGAGATGTGACTATTAATACAGTACAAGTTGATCCGATTCAGGGGTTAAGTGAATTATCTACTAGTGTTGTTGATAGTTCAACGTTACTCGCTGCTGATTGTTCACAAGAAAACGAAAATAACAATAGTCAATTTGTGGTAACGGGACGTGGTGGTTTACCTGCTAACCCCTATGAACTTTTGGGTGGTGATGTTTTGTGGTCAGATACTCGGACAAGAGAAATGACAGCTAGGCGAAATTTACCCATAAATATTAAATCACCTGCTATGGAAAAAACCGTGGCGATCGCACCTGCTAATGGTTGGCGTTTCAATGGCGCGGGTGAAGTCACCCTGATTTCTCAAGTATCTGGGGCTGAGGAAAATCTTTTAAAGTCCAATCCTTATGCTTGTCCGAAACCAACAACAATGAAGAATTGAGTCGTGTCACCTATCATCTTCTGATTATCTATCGATGCTGATTAGCATGTAGAATATGACAGTTGTATTCTGCCGCGAACGTTGATTGAGCGTTATACCTTGCCCGAAATGGGCAACCTGTGGACTGAATTTTATAAGTTCAAAACCTGGCTTCAGGTAGAGATTGCAGCTTGCGAAGCCCAAGCTGAATTAGGTTATATTCCCTCTGGTGCAGTTGAGGAAATCAAAGCCAAGGCTAATTTTGAGCCGAAACGGATTCTGGAAATTGAAGCAGAAGTCCGTCATGATGTCATCGCTTTCTTGACAAACGTCAACGAATATGTAGGTGAGGCTGGACGTTATATTCACTTAGGTCTAACTAGTTCTGATGTACTAGATACGGCTTTAGCATTGCAACTAGTCGCCAGCTTGGATGTGATATCCCAAAGACTGGCAGATTTGATTGAGGTAATTCGCCAAAAGGCGCGGGAACACAAAAATACCGTGATGATTGGCCGATCGCATGGTATCCACGCCGAACCGATTACCTTTGGTTTTAAGTTAGCTGGCTGGTTAGCAGAAGTATTGCGCCATCAAGAACGTCTCAAAATTCTGCGGGAAACTATTGCAGTGGGTAAGATTTCCGGTGCGGTGGGAACTTACGCCAACATTGAACCCCGTGTAGAAGCGATCGCCTGTGAAAAACTGGGACTCAAACCAGACACAGCTTCCACCCAAGTAATTTCCCGCGATCGCCACGCCGACTATGTACAGCAATTGGCATTACTCGCCGCATCCATTGAACGTTTTGCCGTCGAAATTCGCAACCTGCAAAAAACAGACGTTCTGGAAGTAGAAGAATTTTTCGCCAAAGGGCAGAAAGGTTCCAGTGCGATGCCCCACAAGCGCAATCCCATTCGTTCCGAACGATTAACCGGGATGGCGCGTTTAGTCAGAAGTCATGCGGGTGCAACTTTAGAAAACGTCGCTTTGTGGCATGAACGGGATATTTCCCACAGTTCTGTAGAACGGGTAGTGTTACCAGATGCGTGTATTTTAACGCACTTCATGTTGATAGAAATCACTGACTTAGTAAAAAATCTGCTGGTGTATCCAGAGAACATGGCGCGAAATCTTAACTGTTATGGCGGTGTAGTCTTCAGTCAAAGAGTACTACTCACCTTAGTAGACAAAGGTTTAAACCGCGAAGAAGCTTATGCGATCGTGCAGCAAAGCGCCCATACTGCTTGGAATAAGCCAGACGGTAATTTTCACGATTTGATTAGCCAAGATCCACGAGTCACAGCAAAACTCTCCCCCGCAGAAATTGAAAAGTGTTTTGATCCTCAACACCATCTCCAACATTTAGAAGAAATTTACCAGCGTTTGGATATTTAGTTTCTGGCAACAAATACAGGGATTTAGGGTTGTGAATTGGTGTTAGTCCGCCCAGGCGGACTTTGTTTTTATCATTCTCAGTACTGAGTGCTGAGTAAGAAGAAAGAGGAAGGAAGTACTTCTGCACTATAGTAAAAGCCCCGCCCCTTGCGATGCACTGAGCTTGTCGAAGTGTGGGCAGTCTTTTAACTCAGCACTCTTCATTTTTGCCTTGTTTTACTAGTACTAAATTATTTCTCTATGTGCTGTAATTTTGATCAACACTGGGTAGTATAAATAACAAATACTTATTTAGCAATTGCCCTCATGGTTGAAATACTTGCCATGCTTTCTGCTTCTGCGGCAGCAGGATTAAGAATAGGCATACCTCTATTAATTATCGGACTGTTGCAGGGCAGCAACTTGTGGTCGCAGACACCGATTTTATCTCACATTTCCCCCAAGATTTTGTTGTGCTTAATTACCAGTTGGTCATTACTGGAATTTTTTGGCAGCAAAAAATTGCTGGGACAAAGAGTAATACAGGTAGTTGAACTATTGTTATCTCCAATAGTGGGGGCAATTATGGGTTTAGCCGTTGCTTCGGCTACAGATACACCCGACTGGTTGATTGCTTTAACGGGTGGATTATTAGCTTTAGTATTACAACTGGTGCAGATTGGTTGGTTTTATCGCCTACGTGGCTTACCTTTGTGGGCGGCTTTTCTGCAAGATACTCTCTGCATTGCCTTAGTTTTGTTTGCCTTTGATGCACCGTGGCAAGGGGGAATAATTGCTTTAGTACTGTTGTGGTTTGCAGTGCGTAGTGCTAAACAATGGTACGACTGGCGTTATCAAAAGAACGATATTTATTAATGACGTAGACTTTCAATGTCATAATCCCCAATAATATGAGTGCTATACCAAACTTCAGATACCCGACATCTTAAAAGATGTCGCTTTGATTTTTCCACTCTTCAGATGTACGGAGCCACTTTTTACCTTACACTGATACAGCCAGAGCGATCGCATCACCAATTCTCAAAAGTCTTTTAATAACCAGAGTCGCGCTGATTTTTGGACTCTTGAATGACAATTCTTGATTCTCTGCTGGCAATTTGTTGCTGAGTAAACATTTCTCTTAGCACCAATGCAGGGTCTACATAGTTATTGGCATATTTCAAACCCCAGTGGAGGTGCGGCCCGGTGGTACGTCCTGTCATCCCTACACGACCAATTCTGACTCCGGTGGGAATGACTTGACCTTCCCAAATTAAAATTCCGCCAGCCCTATCTATTAAATAGCGACGACCATCAGCAGTTTCGACATGGCCTTCTAGATGACAGTAGGTATGTTCCCACTCACCAGATTTTATAACGATGTGAGTCCCACAAGCGGTGCGATCGCCTACTTTAACTACTTTACCTACCCACCAATTCCGAATATAACTACCCTGTGGCGCGGCTATATCTAAGCCTCCGTGAAATTCCCAATTCGCCCCACCAGTCGCAGAACGGCGATAACCAAAGGGTGATGTGTATGCTTGAAAGTTTTCTACAGGGAAAGAAGCCGCTAACCAACCATTGTTTCTGGCGGCTGTTCTTGGTTGCACTTCTCTGGCTGTAACTGTTTCGACATTTGAGCCTAAAGTGCTAACACCAACAACGCTCAAACCCAATACTAATAATGTTGCTCCAGAAAGCAATAATTTATTTGGTCTTTGACCCATTATTTGATTCCTTATTATCACAGTATTATCTATATTTTTTTGAAAATTTAGCTATTTCTAGCCTTTAGTTATTACAAGAAAATTCAATTTTTAAATTGGATTTTTTTATACTATCTATTCATGCGATAACATAATTTTGTATAATTATTTTTCTAATATTGCTGGGATATTCAAGATGTTAGCTCTTGAATTGCACTGTTTATGTTATCAGAGTTTGCGATTAAAAAAATAGTTGGAATTTATCATTTTGCAGATTTTTTAATTGATAAATATAATTTTTACAATATGCGCTTAGTTGCAGTATCATCAAAAATGGCAGTTTAGATTTATGGCAAATCTAGCCATACTTATGTATATACTTAAGTAATGCCCAAGAATCAGGAATTTTAGAGAGACACGGGAGACACGGGAGACAAGGTAGATAGAGGCTGAGTGTTTCCCCTGTGTTGTGAACGGGGACTTTCTGCCCTAGATAGTTGAAATAGTGCAAGCATTTATGCTTAAAATTGCTGAATAGGTCGATGGAGCTTGAAAAAAGGCCAAGATGACCATTCGCAGGACGCACCCAAGCCATGTTGACTGATATATTGCCTTTCTCGTTTGAAATTGATACCGTTGCGATCGCTGGCGCTAGTCTGTGGTCTTTAGCATTGTACTTAGGTTTTTTCCCCTGTAGTGAATGGGTAATTGAGCAGTTGAACCGTTGGTTTAATTTTGCCGAGCGATCGCTATACACTAGCCAGACAGAATTTGAAAAGACTCGTAAAGCCAGAGAATCCCAAAACGCTTTTTACGCCTCATTATTTAGCATTGTGCCGTTTTTGGGGATAGGTGCTTTATTTAACTGGGGTGTAGAACTCAGCTTAGGTCGCAGTTGGGCAATTAGTATGGGGATACTGGCTTGTATTGGTTCTGGGATTTATGAACTAGGGCGACGGGATGGCCAGTCAGATTAATTTTTAGCTCATTTCTTTAGTCAAGCTTAAAAATCGAACTGTTAATTTGGGAAATTTGGTATTTTCAATTGGTGCTTGAGAATTCTGACTTTGATGGGAATCTCAGGAAGTTTATCTATGTCACTCATCCGGCTTGAAGACAGAATTGGCAATTGTGCGATCGCAGCCTAATTTTGTCTCTTAACTATGCTTGTTGAGAAAATTATTCTCGACTAAAAGCAGTAAAAGCTGGATAAATTCAAATATGAGATGAGAATACTAAATGAACAAAATAACGGTCAACGATATGAAATCTATTTCATTTCCCCAGGGAGATTATGTATCACCAGGGCTGGAGACTGTTCAGCCAGATTTATGTTTCCCTAACATGGTTTTAGGAAATAAATATGATTCTTCCTGGCTATATTTACGACGAGATATTCCTCATAACTGGTATGTTGATCAGCGTCGGTCTGATGTGGGATTTGTCAGCCGCGATGAAGCGCATATTCTCTACAACACCGCTTTAAAATTTCAAGGTAAAAAGGCTTTAGAAATAGGCTGTTGGATGGGTTGGTCAGCTTGTCATTTAGCTTTAGGTGGAGTAGAACTAGATGTCATTGATCCGATGTTATCTGAACAATTATTTTGTGAAAGTGTGACAGATTCACTCAAGCAAGCAGGTGTGAAAGAATCGGTAAATCTCATCCCCGGATATAGCCCGCAAACAGTAGCAGAAACAGCTAATAAATTACAACGAAAATGGTCATTAATATTTATTGATGGTCATCATGAAGCACCAGCACCACTTGATGATGCAATCATTTGTGAACAATTTGCTGAAGCAGATGCTCTCATTTTATTTCATGATTTGACGGCTCCTGATGTCGGCAAAGGATTAGACTATTTAAAAGCTAAAGGTTGGCAGACAATGGTTTATCAAACTATGCAAATTATGGGAGTTGCATGGCGGGGAAATGTTGAGCCTGTAATCCACCAGCCAGATAATACAATTAATTGGCGCTTACCACCACATTTGCAATCTTATAATGTTAGTGGTGTAGCTCAAACTAAAACAACAGATAAATTTTCAATTTTGTTACAAATAATTCAACCATATACTTTATTGAGTGAAACAAAATTATTTTCTTTGTACAGTCAAGCTCAACAAGTATATGATTATCTTTTCTGGCTACCAAAAATATTGAAACAAACACTTTCTCGAAGAAAAATTTTTCCTAGTTAAATCATAAGAGTGCATCTAATTTCAGCACATAGCCCTCAGACTGAATTCTGGGGCTATACAAACTAAACCCGCACTTCGACAAGCTCAGTGACCTCCTGCGCGGGTTCTAATAACATTTCTAAAATCCAAAATTGTGTGACTCCTGAATTCTGGCTTCTGAATTCTTCATTCAATTTCCTCACAGACAATTTGAGCGATTTTTTCGGCTGCGCCACTTTCGCCGCGAACTTGTCTTAGTTTGTTACGCATCTCTTGTAACTTTTCGGGATAAGTTAACAATTCTAAGACCATTTCGCCAACTTCTTGTGCTTGGAGTTTCCCCACTAATTCTGGAACTATTTCTGACTGCGCCCAGATATTTGGCCAGGCTAATAAACCCTTGCGTCGTAAAAATAGCCAGTTAATTAATTTGGCAAATGTTGTCCCTACTCCTGGCAAATTTGCTAATAATCCTGGTAAACCATCCCAAGAACGCATAGCATCAAGCTGTTGAGTCGGCAATAACACAATCATTGGTACACCTAAAGAACCAAGTTCGGCTGTGTTTGCGCCGACTGTAGTTAAGCAGATACTACATTGGGACAAGATGCTGTATGCGGGATTTTCTTGGTGTAATTCAACGTTTAATCCTTGGTTGGTTTTTAGTAGTGGATACTCATAATTTTGTTCTGGAATTATTAAAGAACCGCCAGAAAATTTAAAAGTTTCCACAAAAGAATTTTTTTGAGGATCGGCAAAGCTGGCTAAGGTTTGTAAATCTAAAGTTGGTGCAACCGGAAGAATAAACTTGGTCTGGGGCTGTTTGGTGTGGATGTATTCAGCAATAGCTAACATCAAGGGGACTCCTTGGGTGAGTTTTGCAGCTTTTGAACCGGGGAGAATACCGATAATGAGGGAGTGGGGAGTGGGGAGTGGGGAGTGGGGAGTGGAGAGTGGGGAGTGGGGAGTGGGGAGTGGGGAGTGGGGAGTAGAGAGTGGGGAGTGGGGAGTGGGGAGTGGAGAGTGGGGAGTGGGAATTAGGGAGTTTTGGGCTTCTAGCATTAAGTCGCCGACGACTGTGAATTTATGGGCGTATTTGGGGGAGACTTTTTGGGCGACTTGTGATTTCATTACACCGAAGCGGTCGATTAAATTATGCCAACGGGCTTCCCATTCGGCGTAGACTACGGTGCGATATTTGAGTTTTTTGCCAATGATTACCGGGAAAATTTGATCCCCACCGAGGAAAACGACAACGCCGCGAGTTCTCCATTCCCAATTGTCAGAGGTTTTTCCCCAGAGTAAAAATTGCCAAAAATGTTCTACTCCCTGAACTCGATCAACTTCTGGGTAGGATAGTGCGATCGCTGCTTCTTTACCACTAGCATTAGGACAAGGTGATAAGACTACAGAAATTCTGACTAAAGAACGGTCATCTCCTAGTTGTTGGCGTAATGCTTTGACAACTGGACGCACCCAGGTTGTAACTTCTCCAGGGCCATTAGAAAGAATGAGAATATCTACTGGAGTCATGATTTATGGCAAAAGTCCAAAGGCAAAAGGAAAAAATATTAGTGGTATGTGTGAGTGCAATTCTCTACTTCAACTAACTAGATGGTAGGGGTTGTTGATTTTCGAGTGTTGGGCTACCAAGTGTCCGGGGTATTTGGACTGCTAAGACTGTGAGATTAATTGCCATATAAGCTACCAGCGACATCCACAGTAAGGAGTTATTGTGAATATACCAAGCTGCGATCGCTACAGGCACAAAGCCACAGCTAAAAGCAATTAAAACTGCATTACGTAAGGTTGCACCTTCTTTTAAACCAATGAAATAACCTTCTAACATAAAGGCAATGGCGGTCAATCCCAACAATGGCAGTAACCAAATTGTATAAGTACTGATATGTTTGTTGACTTCGGCGTGATTAGTTAATAGCCCAAATACTGTATCGGGAAACAGCACTGAAACAACAGCAAAACCCAAAGCAATCACTAAACTGGTCAATACAGAAACAGTCAGTAATGCTGTCATTTGTTCTTTGGCACCTTTGCTATAAAAGTTACCAGTCAAGGTTTGAGTTGTCATTCCCACACCTTGGACTGTGAACTGACTTAATAAAGCAATTTGTAATAGCAAACCGTTCTCGGCTAAGATTTCCGTTCCCATTGCTGCACTCAAGTTGGTGAAGATAGCATAAGTGGAAATCAGCACGACAAAGCGGATGAGAATATTACTTTTCAGCGCCACCGTATCTTTGAGAGCCACCCAATCAAACACTTCTTGGAAAGCGGCGGGTAATGTTTGCCAGGGAATAGTAAAGCAGGCATAGATAATGCCTGTTAATAATGCTAGATATTGACTAATGGCTGTGGCTAGTCCAGCCCCCATACTTTCCCAACCCCAAAGCGAAATCATCAAATAGTCCAACACCACATTCGAGCCATTACCAATTACCGACATGGCAAGGACAACGCTGTTCTTTTCTTGTCCCATAAACCAGCCAATAAAGACAAAATTCAGCAAGACGGCTGGCGCTCCCCAAATTCTGGCTTGGAAATAATCAGCCCCAGCAATTTCAATTTCTGGGGAACCGCTCAGAATCGTAAAGCCAATTTTTTGTAAGGGGTATTGTAACAACAGAATTAATAAGCCAATTCCCAAGGCTATTAAGCCACTGCGTATCCCTGCCAAGAGTACGGCTTTGTGGTCATCGAGTCCAACCGCTTGTGCAGTCAGCGCATTGACACTAGAACGTAGAAATTTCAACACCCGGTAAAGGTAGTCAAAAATAATTGTGGCTAAAATAACTCCCGCCAAGTGACGGATATCTGCCAAGTGTCCTAAAAAGGCAATATCCACCAAACCAGCTAAGGGAACCATCATGTTAGATAGCATACTAATGCTGGCCAGTTTGTAAAAGCGAGGCAGGAAGTTGTACTTAGTTGAGACCGCAATTGTCATAGATTGTTGTCTGTACTGGAATTTATCTTCCAGTCTGTACTATTTCATGGAGAAATGACATATCATATCGTTTCTGATGAAAGAATGTTCCTTGATTAAAGTGCCTCAGATCCCCGACTTCTCAAAGAAGTCGGGGATCTTGTTGTACGACGAGCCTGGATAAGCCCCAGCTAATTTCCTTGCAATGGTGCATTCAAGGCTTTGGTAATGCGATCGCGTGTTTCAAGAATATGAGCTTTGCTATATTCATCTTGGGAACTTACTTGAGCGAGTTTTTCATCTAATTGCTTGAGTTTGTACCAAGCTAAAGTCCGCGCATCTTCGGGGACATTATCTTTCCGCAACACCATACTAATTAAAATATCCAAGTATTCTCTCTGCAAACCTCTTCGCATACTGGAGATTTGCAAAGCTGGTTTTTTCGGTGTGATGACTTCTGTCCAAATTCCTGACTGGAGTGTGTCAAATAACTCAGGTAATGTCAGTGCTTGCCCTGATTGGGCTTTGAGTTCCAAATCCTTGAGACGGTAGAGGCGATCGCTTGAAAGTAAATCGCGCAAAACCGCGCTCTGCAAGAATAAAACCAACTCATGAATTGGATAATCTAACCGTCCGATGCGGGGATAACTGCCCCAGTGCCGCCACCGAGAAGGTGCTAATTTATTCAATAAATCTGGGGAAAATTTTAAGGCATCTTCGGCAAACACATACTTTTGCAGTGTTTTTAAAGCTTGCCGTTGTTCTTCTACGGGGACTGGTTGAAATGGTAAACGATTTTGTCCACTCAGTTTACTAGAGTCTACATCAGCACCTTTGATGCGGTAAAAAGATTGTCCGCCAATATATTTACTCACATAATAAATTTGTTGAAAATAATTGCCCAACACTGTACTAAAGCGTTCGCTGACATCGCTGTAGCTTTCCCCAGCCGTCGGATAACCCCGGTTGAGACGTTCCCACATCACCCGCGAATTGTCTAACTGCCATTGGGCATAAACCATCACATTGTTACTATTGTCCCAAGCATCGGCTGTGGGGTCGAGGTCATAAACATCTTCGTCTGTGGAATAACTCAACTCTGGTTGAGAGGATTGGTTGGCAATTTCCTGCAACAATGGTTTTTCGGCAATGGGATTACTCGCCCTAGTGGAGATATAACCATATTTAATTGCCCATTCATCATAAACCCCCACCGCACTGGGAAAATAATCGCCCTGCTTTGTGCCTTGGGGTGCAATATTCGGGGGAATGTAATCCATTACCGAAGATGTTAAACCTTTACGGTGGGTGACATCTTTATTGTTCATCTCCTGGGGTGGTAGCAGGGTACTACCGCGAAAGTTATGGCGCAAACCCAGTGTATGACCAACTTCGTGGGCAATAATTAACCGTAAATATTGATTGATATATTCTTTTTGTTGCTCTTGGCTGGGTGTACCATCTTTTAACAGTGTCATTGCCAAAGAACCAAAGGCAAATTGATTCGCAGCTTCCATGCCATAACACAAATCATATTCCCCAGCGAGTTTTGATAAATTGCGAAGTAAGCCATTTCCTGTGGGCTGGGAATTGTCGCCACCGCAAAGAAAGCGATTTTGCATCCAAGCTGATAAAGATGTGCGATTTTGATTTTGGTTCGGTTGGACAATTTTGCGATATTCACTTTTTAATGCCCGCACAAAACTCGCATCAACTAAAATATCTGCATCTAAAATTTCTCCGGTGAGGGGGTTAACGCGGGATGGCCCCATTGCAAAATAACCATCGACGGTGTTTATCCAGCGAATAGTGTTGTAGCGAATATCTGCCGGGTCCCAATTGGCGTTATCTGGCATTTGTTTGGCTTCAATGGCATCTTTAAATCCGGCTTTGAGGAAGGCTTTATTCCACATTAAGATGCCTTCTTTAATGGCCTCACGGTATTCTAAAGGAACTGCATTATCAATCCAGAAAACAATCGGTTTTTTGGGACGGGAAATCGCGGCTGTGGGGTCGGCTTTTTCTAAATTCCAGCGATTAATATAACGTACAAAGGGATCACCACTATCTTTAGTTAAATCTTGGTAAGCGGTGATGAAATAACCAACTCGTTCATCTGCTAGACGGGGGCGGTAATTATTATTAGGTAATTGTGAGAGGCTGTAGTGGACACGCAAGGTAAAGCCACGGTCATCAGCCAGGGAAGCGAAATTCAGCTTTTGATTATCTCGGCTGCTAGTCGCACCACTAGAAAAATTTAATACCGACTCAATTTCGATGTTGTTGGGAAAGGCTTTGGCATTACCGAAGTAAGATTGGTCTGTGGTGACGGTTATACCCAAACTGGCAGATAATCCCGCTAAGTCGGAAAGTAGCAAATCACTGAGGTCAACAAGGATAGTTTTGCGTTGGGGATGAATGCTTTTGATGGGTAGCATGTAAAGAGTCGAATCGCTAAACGAACGGGCAAGCGATCGCGCTTGGGGATCTCCTTCCCGCGTGCGAAAATTAACATTACGCACCACAAAGTGTAATTTTTCATCCACCCTCTGCCAATAAAACAAAAAATCTTGCAAAGGTATACCACTGTAAATACCACGTTCCCCAATTCCCGACTCAAGTGTGGCTGTGGCTAAGAAATTATTATTTAACTGTTCTGGTTTAATTTCCAGATAGATTTTATTCTTTTTGGCACTACGATAGATGGTGAAAAGTCCCTCTTTTTTTTCTGCATCTTTAACTACTTCGTCAAAGGCTTCTAAATCATCCTTTGTTGCTGGTTTTGCTGGAGCAGTCGGCTTTTTTTCTGGCTGACTGCTGGGTTTCCCAACTTCTAAAAATGGCTGTTTGTCTGCTTGTTTAAGATTGTTAACTACCCAAGTAAATGGCTGACTTTCGACTTTTTTATCTTGATTAATCACCCAAACTTGTGGTGACGGTAGTTTTTTCCAGGTAGGATTTGTACTATTTTTGGTAGGCGTAACTTCTGCAATCTGGTTAACAGGTACGGCTTTTGTGTCTTTGTGACTACGGGTCGATTCGGCATTGGCAGTTGCTATCCCGAACAAGAATCCGTGCAGCAAAATTACATAAAAAGTTACTTTATTCATTTAGCTCCGCCCTGATAAGATTTACGAGTTAATTTTTAATTTTTACAAATGAAATTTTTGGCTGCCATCAGTAAAAGCAACCTAAAAAGACCTACAGTTGTCTGAAATTTACAAACAGACTTTTGGCTTCAGTTTTTTTGGGATTATTATCTAGTTGTAGAGTATTGTTCCTAACAATTCCTTAGCAAATCAATAGTAAGTATGATTGTGTCATCAGCAAATTCAAGATACTGGTAGAAATTACACAATTTTGGCGAATAATTTTCAAAAATATAAATTTCCTGATAAATAATAATTGTTAAACCTAAAAATAAATTCTTACTGCCTGAAATTTAGCTTTAACTCAGTACTTTCGTCAATAAGCTATACACACTACTTTATACTTGTATCTTGAGACTCTGGAAATTAAACTCAATAATCAAAAATTAATCAATTTTTAAGATGTAGGTTGGTAAATATAGCAGGGTACAGGTGACAGAGTTAAAAGCTTTAGTTTGATTATTTATCTATGTCCTAACCAATTTGGCTACTGTTATATTTAGGACTTACGCAAGAACCCTCTCGAATCCTCTTAACTTCGTGTCCTTTGCGCCCTTTGCGGTTCGTTTTTTCATGATTCTGCGTAAGTCCTGATATTAAAAATGAATGTAAATTGTTGTGCTTTATCAAAAAACCCCTGTAAAAAAAACAGGGGGAACAGAAAGATAAACTGTTAACGTTACTTAGCTAATCTACTGATTTGCTAAGAAGTTAGGTGTACCATTGCCACCAAATTTACCAACAGCCGGAATTTCTAGGAAGCTATCTGTAGCTTTACCTGTACCATCGTTGGTGACAGCGATTGAATCACCCGGATGACCATTAGGAACGAACAATTGTGGGTGGTCGAAGGGAGCTTGATCATAGCGAACTCGCTCATCAGTCAGGGCTTGGAGAAATGCCACTAAATCGGCTTTTTCTGCGTCTGTGAGATTTAACTGAGCGAGGGCGCTTTGCCGACGAAAGTCTCCGCCACGATTGTAAAATTCCACAAGTTGTTGCAGAGTCAAGTAACCACCATTGTGGAAGTAAGGCGCGGTAAGTTCAATGTTGCGGAGTCCTGGTGTCTTAAAACTACCATCTGCAAGTATTAAATCACTGCTAGTCACAGTAATATTCGCTTCCGAACCCAACAATTGTGTAAAAGTCCCTAACAAAGATAATCGTGATTCTGAGAGTGGATTACCAAAGGGATCTTTACTACCAACACCAACATCTTCGAGTGTTGGTCTTACACCAATGTTGAAGAAACCATTGTCAAAGATAATTCGGGGAAAGTTGGGAATGGTTAGTATCCCAATACGTTGTTGCTCTACAGCACTAACGGAAGCCCTGGTAAGTTCTGCCCCATTATGACAAATAGTGCATTGAGCTTTACCTTCAAACAGGAGTTTTCCGCTTTGCTGCTGGGCGCTTAACGCACTGGTATTTCCTTCTAAAAAGCGGTCAAGTGGTGTATCGTCAGCAATGAGTGTAGATTCGTACAGTTGGATCGCCAGTCCAAAAAACAATGGGAAGTTGTACTCCATGAGTGTGTACTCATTAGTTTGTAAGGAACGGTCTGGCTTATTGACAAAAGTTCGGCTACCGTCAGAATTGACTTGGATCATCCGATTAGATGCCCACCATTCAGGTTTAAATGCTTGAGCAATTAGTTGTTGATAGCTAAAAGCTTGCAGTCCAGTTCGGGGTGAGCGACTATCTTGGCCTAAGACACTATCTTGGGGATGGACTATCTGTTTACCTAACGGTCTTAAGGGAAGCAACTTTTTCCCTAATTTTCTGGGTAGTTTCTTACCTCTACGAAAACGGTGAGTTTTTTGATTAACTGACCCAAACTTATCACCAATTTCTTCAAAGGTGCGGCCATTAGCTGACATTTCAAAAGAACTGATTGGTGGGCCGACGGCTTGGGAAGCTAAAGAGGCATGGTTAAGGCTAACTTTCACAAATTCTAGATGACTGGGAGTAGTGGCTTTCACTACATAAGCGTTGGGGTCTCTCAAGCCAAATTGGTTAACTCCGTTGAAAATTTCCTGCGCTCTACCGTCCCAGAAGTTGCGGAAGTTAAATACGGAATCAATTACAGTGGGTGTGTTACGCGGTTCAACGCGGCGCACATTTGTACCTCCGACGTTAAATATGGGATCTGGTACGAGGTTTACTTGATCTTGGGCATTACCAGGTATCACATCAACAAACTCGCTATTGAAGACACCTTGAGAAGAAACGATATCATTCGTCTGGAACGGAAAATCTTCTGGCTGGAGTTGATAGTTGGGTGCGCCACCAACATCAAATACTGGATCTGGATTTTCTGTTTGATCGATGTTAAGTCGTAATAGTCCAGGCGCAATCTGATTTTTGGATCTATTGTCAGCACCTGCATGGAAGTGACAACTTGCACATGCAGTCACGCCGTCACTACCTACTTGCATATCCCAAAACAGTGCTTTACCTAACTTGATGGCGGCGACTTTATTTTTCACAAAGTCTTTGAGGTTGTCAGGTTCTGGAACTTGGACTGTTTTGAGGGAAGCTAGGGGTCGTGCAACTTGTGCTGAGACGGTGTTTCCGGCGATAATGGCGAACATAGCGATCGCCGCAATGATCATCCCTTTATAAAATCTCGATCTCACTCGTGGAGATGGCAAAAGTTCAATTTTCTTTTTATTTTGCCATCTACTCTGAAAAGTAAGTAAGAAGTACAGAATTAAGCTGGTAATGAATATTACCGAAATGAGCAAAGGAATAATTTCCATGTTTTTTGTTGCCACAAAATATCCATATTTTCCACAAAAGCTACTAGCTTGATTTTAAATGTATAGGATTTTACCAACTTTTCCAAGCTAAAAATATTACAGAAAATTAATAGGATTTACTATACTGATGTATAAAAATACTTCTGCTGGTATGTCACCACTTAATCTGCATGAACAGGTGAAGATTTGATACCATAACTGCATGTCATTACATCAAAACTCTGGTCGCTGGCGTTTAGGGCTGGCATTATCTCTACTTACTGTTTTTCTCTGGGGAATTTTACCAATTGCCCTGGCGGTGACACTGCAAGCACTGGATGTCTATACGGTGATTTGGTTCCGGTTTTTAGTGTCGTTTATACTACTCAGTGCATATTTGGGAATGCGTGGCGAGTTACCAAAATTACGTCAATGGCGTTCTCAGACTTGGAAGTTATTAGCGATCGCTACAATTATGTTAGGGGCTAATTACTTCTTTTTTATGCAGGGTTTGGCACTGACATCCCCAGCCAACGCCGAAGTATTAATTCAATTAGCGACTTTGTTATTAGGCTTTGGTGGGTTAGTGATTTTTCACGAACGTTATACACTCAGCCAATGGCTTGGAGTTGGGGTATTAATTTGTGGTTATCTAATATTTTTCCGCGACCAAATCACGAATTTAATTACTGCACACAGTACATATATTTTTGGTAGTGGTTTGGTAATTGTAGGTGCAGCAGTTTGGGCTATTTATGCCTTAGCACAAAAGCAGTTATTACAATCATTATCTTCACCCAATATCATGATGATGATTTATGGCGGTGCGGCTTTATTATTTACACCTTTGGCAAAACAAGAAACTATTTTAAAATTAAATAATTTACAGTTGGGAATGTTAATTTTTTGTGCTTTAAATACTTTAATTGCTTATGGTGCCTTTGCCGAATCATTAGAACATTGGGAAGCATCCCGCGTTAGTGCTGTCTTGACTTTAGCGCCAATAGTGACTTTAATTGCTGTTGAGTTAGTAGTAATATTCACACCTGGTTTAATTCCCGCAGAAAATATCACCATGACAGGTATGATTGGTGCAGTGTTGGTAGTCGCTGGTTCAATGGCGATCGCTTTAGGGAAAAAAGCTCAGTAGGTCATACAAATTCTATAAAAATCTGCATATAAACCCCTCAGCTTTCCAGTCTATAACTATAAAAATAAAGCCTGCTTGTGCAGGCTAAATATATGCTTCTTTATTAATTTTTCCTCCGGCTTTCTTCAATCACGAGTCAATAGTTCTAGGTTATGTCCATTTGGGTCGTAGAAATAAAAACCGCGTCCACCTTGGCGATGATTAATTTCGCCTTTGTGTTGGTGCATAGGGTCACTACTATACTCCAAATTAGCTTGTTGGACTCTAGCAAAGATAGTGTCAAATTCCTCATCACTAACGTGAAAAGCATAATGATGAGATTCAAAAGAGTTTCTGTCATCAAAATCGAGTGTTAGTGTGTCATTAACTCGCACCGCCGCAAAATGACCAGTAGGTTCAACTTTTAAACCAAAAATATCAGCAAAGAACTGGGCAGATGCTTGTTTATCATGAGCAGGAACTATAGTGTGATTCAAAGAGATAGTCATAATCTTTTACCTCTGGTGTTGTTTCTAGGTTTATTTCTAGAATGACTGATGAAACTTGATTCTGACTACCTTCTTTCGGTAGTATTTATGTAGTTTAATGACTTTTCAAGAAACACAGGGATGCCAGGGTTTTGATCCATATCAACTTAACCCATAACTCAAGTTTCTTGCTCATAGCAATCTGAGAATGACTAAATATACCCAAAGTGTTTAAGTTCACTTGAGTTAATCAGTTGTAGTAAGTACTGTGCTTAAAACGCATTTTTACATTTTTATATAATTATAGATATCTGTTATGTGGTATAAAGTGTAACAGCATTATAATTAACCAGACGATGATGAACCAAAAAAGCTTTGTTAAGAAGGATAAATTAAAGATTTCCGGACTTACGCAAAATCATGAAAAACGAACCGCAAAGTTAAGAAGATTAGAGAGGGTTCTTGCGTAAGTCCTATATTTACTAAATAGTTTCCAGAAATTATGCAGAAATTAAATTTACCAAATAATTTAGAAATTTACTATCTTGGTAAGGAGGAAACAGAATATATATATCAAGAAATATTTATTCAACAGCAATATTTACAGCATGGAATTACTATTAATGATGGTGACTGCATTTTTGATATTGGTGCCAATATAGGATTATTTTCTATATTTTTGAGTAAATTGCATAAATCATTAAAGATATTCGCCTTTGAACCTATTCGTCCAATATTTGAAGTTTTACGGGCAAATGTCAATTTACATTCTCTGGAAAATATATCTCTACAAAATTATGGATTAGGTTCAGAAAATATTTCAGAAACAGCTTTTACTTTTTATCCCAATATGTCTAGTAATTCGACAACTAGACCTTGGGAAAAATTAGAGCAAAGAGAATTCATGAATCTGGCTTTGAATCAAGATATAGTAGAATATCTTTTTACAAGCCAAGAAGTTACAGGTGAGATCAAAACATTATCTTCTGTAATCAATTCATTAGCCATTGAATCTATAGATTTATTAAAAATTGATGTGGAAGGTGACGAATATGAGGTTTTGCAAGGCATCAATCAAGATGATTGGACTAAAATTAAACAAATAGTGCTGGAGGTTCATGACGTAGAAGACAGAATATCTCAAATTAAAACTCTTCTAGAAAGTCAAAATTTTCAGATTATTGTTGAACATAATAATTTAATTCCGTCTACACTCAAGATATTTAATTTATATGCTGTCAAAAAATAAGTTAGAGCATTTCTTACTCTAGTGAGTACCATAAAGCAGGGAATCTCCGCAACGTACTGCTTTCCTTACTCCCTCAACGTTGATTTTTCGGATCACTGCGCCAGTACTATTGAAGTGAACCAAGGGTTATGCAAAAATTGGGGTCTTTCGCATCTGAGGAATTGAGACATGGCGCGTCTAGCACTGCTGAGTGTATCTAACAAAACTGGTTTGATTGACCTAGCCCGTAGTTTGGTAGAAGAATTTGCATTTGATATTATCAGCAGTGGGGGAACAGCTAAAGCCCTCAAGGATGCGGGAATACCAGTAACTAAGGTTTCTGATTACACTGGTTCGCCGGAAATTTTGGGTGGACGGGTAAAGACGTTACATCCGCGCATTCATGGCGGAATTTTGGCAAGGCGGGATGAACCCCAAGATATTACAGATTTAGAAAATAACCAAATTCGCCCAATTGATTTGGTGGTGGTAAATCTTTATCCCTTTGAGGAGACTATTGCTAAACCAGGGGTGACATTAGCGGAAGCTGTGGAACAAATTGATATTGGTGGCCCGGCGATGTTGCGGGCTTCATCTAAGAATTTTGCTCATTTGACGGTATTATGTGATCCGGCGCAGTATGATGAATATCTGCAAGAGTTACGGCAAAATAACGGGGAAGCTTCCTTAGAATTTCGCCAAAAAGCAGCCTTAAAAGGATTTTTACATACAGCGAGTTATGATCAGGCGATCGCATCTTATCTTGCAGGTACACCACAGCACACCCTCAGTGGTACAGAATTACAATCTCTGCGTTACGGCGAGAACCCCCATCAAAGTGCGGCTTGGTATCAAACTGGAACTATACCCACAGGATGGGCAGCAGCCAAAAAACTCCAAGGTAAGGAACTCAGCTACAATAACTTAGTTGATTTAGAAGCAGCGCGGCGAATTATTGCTGAGTTTACCGACACACCAGCCGCAACCATTATTAAACATACCAATCCTTGCGGTACGGCTTTGGGCGATACCATTGTTGAAGCTTATCAAAAAGCTTTTAATGCTGATTCGACTTCCGCCTTTGGGGGAATTGTGGCTTTAAACCGTCCCATTGATGCAGCAACAGCCAGCGAATTAACTAAAACATTTTTAGAATGTGTGGTTGCGCCTGACTGTGACGCAGAAGCACAAAAAATTCTCTCCAAAAAAACCAATGTGCGGGTTTTGACATTAGCAGATTTGAGTAGTGGCCCGAAAACTTTAGTTAAACAAATTGCTGGCGGTTTCTTAGTACAAGCAGCCGATGATATTGTGGCTGACACAAGTAAATGGCAAGTGGTGACGGAACTGCAACCCACCGCCGACCAGTTAGGCGAATTGCTGTTTGCATGGAAAGTCTGCAAGCATGTTAAATCTAATGCCATTGTACTCACAAGCGATCGCACTACTCTTGGTGTTGGTGCAGGGCAAATGAACCGCGTTGGTTCTGCTAAAATCGCCCTCGAACAAGCCGGTGATAAAGCTAAAGGCGCAATTCTCGCCAGTGACGGATTTTTCCCCTTTGATGATACTATCAGAGCCGCCGCCGCAGCAGGCATTACTGCCATTGTTCAACCAGGAGGTAGTCTGCGCGACCAAGATTCCATCAAAGCCGCTAATGAACTGGGTTTAGTAATGGTTTTGACAGGAGTACGGCACTTTTTACATTAATTGGGACTGACGCAAAAAAACGAAAAAATAAGGTTTTAGAACAGGGTACAGGGGTATGAGGGTGTAAGGGTGTAAGTATTCAAAACCATTACACCCCATACCCTTTCACCCCTACACCCAATCCCCACAGACAATCTTGGTGCGTAAGTCCTAATTAATTGGGACTGACGCATAAAAACAAAAAATCAAGGGTTGGGGAGAAGGTGAAGGGGTGTATGTATCTAAAAACCTTACACCCCCACACCCAAACACAACTAAAAATCTTGGGTGCTAACTCAATCCAGATAGTGCAGTTATAAAAGTGTCACTCATAACACTTGCCCTTATTTAACGGTAGTGTTATTCTCTAGTTGTGTGAGGAGCAAGTTGAAATTAAAGAGCGTCTGGGGTGGAAACACGGCAACACTCCCAGACGCTTTTTAGTTAGTATTTATATCTCAGCAGATGTTAAGACTATATAGCAGGGGGCAGAAGGCAGAAGGAAAAGTCTTATGATTCCTGGCATTCAAGCTTTCAAGTTATCCTAATATATCTGACTGCCGCTATATTGATGCTTGAAACATCTGAGAATACTGGATTCCTACTCAGCACTCAGCACTCAGCACTCAGCACTTTACTAGAACTTGCTTGTGGAAATGCAGAAAGTCGTAGCTGTAAATAGTCCGGCTTGCTACTTCCCCCTGATGAATGGACGCTATGAAGTCAAGCCAGGAATGATGTTGCTTGGTTCCTGTTTTGGTAATGGTCAAGCTGATAAGCAAGTATTTCAAATTGATAAGAATTTTACTGATTACCGTCAGGCTAAACTGTTAGCCCGTGGAGAACGGTTGAGTAAATATTACCAGACTCATAATTATTCTAAGGCTGTGGCAGGTGCGATCGCTCGTTTAATCATTGACCGCCTCACCCAAGAACATCCCCAATACTTTAGCTACGAACAATTAACCGCCAATACCTGGAAATTTTATAGCCAACTCACCCAAGAAATACTTTATTTAGATGCAGACTGGCAGTTACAAAAAGTTGAAGGTAGTTCACAGGTTCCAGCTTACGCTTCTAGCCTGGATGCTTTAGCCGCCCAAGTACAAGAAGATTTTACAGTTATTTGCTGTGGTCATGATGGTGGTAATTGGCTGAGTGCAGTTCACTTGTGTTACCCCAACCATTGGTCAGCAGAAGAAAAAATTGGTCAAGATTTTGCCACCATACATTTACCTGTGGCGGGGATGGAAAAAATTAATCGCCGTGCAGATGCGATCGTGCATACTATGATTAACCGTCAACCAATGGTGCGCTTTGCTTGGGGTTTGAGTACCGATATGCGCCTAAATCATCATCCTGAACCACCACCTAGTGTATTAGTTAATCAGTGGCAAGGTAGAAACTTTGATCCTCAGCATCCCAGGCTGTATTTGCGAATTGAACGACAAGTTATTTGGGGACTACCACAGTATCAAACAGCATTATTTACTATTCGTACTTATTTTAGAGATTGCACTGTGCTGAAACAAGATTTGCCGTTACGGGGTAAGTTATGTGCTGCAATTGAATCTATGTCATCAGACTCACTTGTTTACAAAGATTTAGTAGATAGTAAGGCTAGTATTTTACGTTGGCTCAATCAAGATTGAATCAAGTAGTGATATCAATTAGAACTCGTGCATAAATATTTTTTGATAGAATACAGGGTTGTATATTTCTCTCCCAGAGTAAAAACAATTGAGATAGTTAATTGATTCAGCAATTAGGTGTAGGTTGGGTGGAGGAACGGAAACCAACATTCACGCATACTTTGTTGGGTGACGCTATCGTTACACCCAACCTACTATTCTCTTAACTAGACAGAATTAATTACACAGTGTCGTTTTTCTGTTCCCTGTTACCTATCTCCACCGTTGAATTTAATTTTGTCCAACTATTTACAACGTCTCGAAAACAACCGATTAATTGCATCATTTTTTAACTAAAAAATAGGCTGTAACATACTCAGGTAATTGCCGAATATACTGGTTAAATTCTTGGCGATTTTGAAAAATTCCTGCTAAAAAATCGAGTTGGTAAAGATTAGGTAAAAAGGCTCCACCTGTATCAGCAATTACTCCCATTCTCAGATTTTTACGCCCACCTTGGTTATGTTCTATGACTACTATTTTACCTAAGCCGACATTGAGGACATCACCAGCAAAAGTCACGCCTGGTTTAATTGAAATTTTGGCATCTATTTTGTGACCATAACCTTTAATGGCATCGACTTTTTTAAAATACCAATAACGCTTTTGGGCTGTTCCTTTTAAACCCCGGACGTAAGACATCCCATTATTTCTATCGACATTAAAAAATGCTTGGGAACCATCGGTGAATTTAATCAAGATAGTACCTTGCAACAAAGCTTCTTCTAAGCCGTCACGGGTGAGATAAGCTAATGGTTGAACTTTGCCAAATTCTTTACCACCAGGTTCATAAATTCCGGATAGAACATCTTGTTTGGTGTAGCGTGTATAGAATTTATCTGTAATTGCGTTATCTTTTAAACTATAAATTGCTGTATTAAATTTCGGTGTTTTAGTCCGCGAACCTGTATGGGTAAATACTGCATACTTAGTGATGCGTAGCTGTTTTTGACGAGTATTTTGCTTGTTATAAGCATTCCACCTAATCACCCGAAAATTTTGATTGATGAAATTCGGGTCTTGGAGACGTGTCGGGCGATTATTAGCAATGTCTTCTTTTAAGACAACAATCATGAAATCTAATGTCTTGAGGACATCTTCGACACTGACTCCTTGAGTTCCTAATACACCCTTACGTTGAATATCTGGGTCATCTTTGGCGTGGTCTTTGAAATATTGTCGGGTATTAACCAGGGTACTTAATAAATCTGTTTGGTTAAAATTAACTTTGCTGGTTGGTAATTTAGTTGTCGATAAAATTTGATTACCATTAATACTAAATTTATAATTCTTCCACTCGTCAATTACAGGATAGCCTATAGATACACCAGCCGCGTATTTTTCAGGCGCATTCAGACTCAGTGTTTGCATTGCAGCCAAGGAAATTTGTGGTTGAGATGAGTCAGAATTATCTTGACTGTTTTCTGATGATGGGAGTTGTAGGTTTTTTAACTGAGCAGGAAAATAGCTATGAGCAAAGGTAGCAGTTAATAAGGAAGCAATACCCAAAGATAGGCTGATTGTGTGACGCAAAAAGTTACTCATAGGCTCGAAAAAATTGCTATTAATCAATAATAATTACACTTGCTTAATATCTGGGCGATATTAATTTGACAATCCAGTAACCGTGATTACAATAGTGGCATTATAACTAAGTTCATCTTGCTAGAATCAAGCTCATAAAATTCAGTACTTCCCATCATCAGCTAATAATAGATACTCAGTAAGAGAAGAGCCATGAAACTCTGGCGCTAAATTGTGCGGAGGATTCATGAAAAATTTACGTTATTTATCCAGAAGAAAATAACTCATATTACCGTTTCTCTGTCAATACGTAACATTTGTACAAATAGCAGCAAATGATACTGTCAAAAATCTTACATGACAGTTTAATCATCAATAATCTAAAAAAAATCTAAAAAATGTTAAGTATCTCTATTAATCAACCTTTACCCACTGTGCCGCGTTTGGTGACAGCTTTACCAGGAACTCGTGCTAAAGCAATTGTAGAACGCGATCGCGCCGTAACTTCCCCATCTTATACCCGCGACTATCCCTTAGTGGTGGCTCGCGGTCAAGGCTGTATGGTAGAAGACGTGGACGGCAATGTATTTTTAGATATGACGGCTGGTATTGCTGTTACTGCTACCGGACACGCCCACCCAGAAGTTGTGCAAGCTATTCAAGAACAGTCGGCTTGTTTGCTGCACATGTCAGGGACGGATTTTTATTACGAACCAATGGTGGAATTGGCGGAAAAATTAGCTTTTCGCGCCCCCTTTCCAGAAGGTGCAAAGGTATTTTTTACCAATTCTGGGGCGGAGTCAAATGAAGGCGCAATTAAACTAGCTCGATATTACACCAAGCGATCGCTCATCGTTGCCTTTTTGGGTGCATTTCATGGACGTACCTACGGCGCAATGTCCCTGACTGGTTCTAAAACAGTGCAACGGGCTAACTTTGGGGCGTTAGTTCCGGGGGTAACTCACATTCCTTACGGCACACACGCCAGTTTAGATTATTTAGAAACCCAGTTATTTAATACCATGTTGCCGCCCCAGGAAGTCGCAGCGATTTTTGTTGAGCCAATTCAAGGCGAAGGCGGTTATATTGTCCCTGAAGATGGATTTTTGCAAAGAATCCGAGATATCTGCGATCGCTACGGCATATTAATGGTAGTAGATGAAGTGCAATCAGGGATGGGGCGTACAGGCCGCTTGTTTGCTATTGAACATTGGGGTGTAATGCCCGATATTATCACCACCGCTAAAGGTCTTGCCAGTGGTTTACCCCTCGGCGCAATTCTCGCTAGACCAGAATTAATGACATGGCCGCCTGGTTCCCACGCTACCACATTCGGCGGCAACCCTGTAGCTTGTGCGGCGGCTTTAGCAACATTGCGACTGTTAGAAAGTGGCTTAATCAGCAACGCTACCCAAATGGGAGAACTATTACAAGCTGGCTTAACCCAGTTACATCAAAGATTTTCCAAAATGTCCTTACCCAGAGGCAAAGGTTTGATGGTAGCAGTGGATTTAGTTGATGAAGCTGGTAACTATGATAGTAAACTACGCGATCGCATCATCCAAGAAGCCTTTTTACGCGGTTTATTATTACTTGGTTGTGGTAAAGCCGCCATTCGTTTTTGTCCACCCTTAATTATTGACAGCCACCAAATCCAAACAGCCCTCGATATTCTCTCAGATATTCTTAAGAGTGCTGAGTGCTGAGTGCTGAGTGCTGAGTGCTGAGTAGACAAGGTAGAGGGGGTAGACAAGGTAGAAAGATCGCTCCCGTGTCCCCCGTGTCCCCTGTGTCTCCCTTGTCTCCCGTGTCCCCCGTGTCCCCCTTGTCTCCCTACCCCTCTGCGTGAGAAATTATGAACCCCGAACTCGCATCTTACCTCTGGGAAGCACTTTGGCAAGAATACAAAGCCAGAGTCAATTATGCCCAAATCTACCAAAATATGATTACAAACGCGGGGGGAACCGTCGCTAACGACCATATTGCTTTTCGGTCTTTGCGGTTGCTAGTCGATACTCCCCAAGGAAAGATTAACTTAGGTATCAACCACTTAGGACAAATAGCCACAGCATTGGGTTACGAAGTTGCAGGTGAATATACATTTACCGCCACCCATCTTTATGCGCGTCACTATCAGCATCCCCAAGCAGCAGAATTTGACTTACCCAAACTTTTTATTAGTGAATTAATTGTTGATGAATTACCAGAAAATATTGCCCAACTGATTTATCAAACAGTCTCAAAAATTCCTCATCCAACACTTTCTTCCTTGACACCAAGTTTCTCAGATGAAAAACAATTAAAACAAATCTTTTCTCGTCCTTGGCAAATTCCCCGACGTTCTGTTGTGGAGGAAGTGAATAAAATCACTCAATATGGCGCTTGGGTATTGTTGCATGGTTACGCCGTTAACCACTTTACAGGATATATTAACCGCCAAAATACCCCTGCATATCCTGATATAGATACTACTGCTGACGCTTTGGTGAAATTAGGTGTCCCGATGAAAGCCGAAATTGAAGGTGATGTAACTTGTGGTTTGCGCCAAACTGCAACTCACGCCGTCTCAGAAATGGTGACAGTCTTAGATGACAACAGTCAAGCAGAAATCCAAATACCTTGGACTTACGCTTATTATGAACTTGCCCAGCGTTACATAGTAGAGTCAGAACCGGGAAAGCCAAAACTGTTTCAGGCTTTTTTAGGCAAAAACGCTCAACATTTGTTTGAAATGACTAGTACAACAAGGCAAAAGTAAGCTGAATTGTGGGTGGTCTTTTAACTCAGCACTCTTTATTCAGTCGTTGGAGTTGGTCTTCTATAGCTGCTAAAAGTTGAGATTGTTGCCAATTTTGGTAGAGATAAGCTGCTATGCAGGCTGCTCCAGCGCCTACGCCTTCTTTAACAAAACCCTGCTCATAAGCTTGGAGTTGTGGATAACGAGAATTGGCAAAACTTAGCTGTGTTGATATTAGTGGCGGGACTATACCTGGGTGTTTGCGGCTTTTATCCAAGCTGAGGGCTAAATCCACAGTTTTGCCGGTGGGGTCTTCGGCTACCCAGCGAGTTGTACCGACAATTACTTGTGCAGGTTGCCAAAATAAGTTATGTGCTTGGGAAATTGCTGTAGTTAAAGCGTAAACTGCCAACATTTGTGTCCCGCCTGCTAGGATAACTCCACAACGACGACTAGCGGCGATCGCCATTCCTGCCAACACCACTTGCATTGGATCACCCACGGCTGCGACAATTTGTAGCGGATTAGCATCATCAGGAATGTGTTGTAAGCCAGATTGAACAACTTGCCATTTTTGTTGATGGTTACAAATGGGGTGACTACTGTTAACTTTACCCGTTGCATCTATACCTAAAGCCGTGAGTACAGCTAAAGCAGTTGTCGTTCCGCCAACCACACATTCACTCAAAATGACGTAACTTTGCGGAGCTTCAGCCGCCAAGCGATCGCCCCAAATCAGCCCTTGTTCTAGCAAGTGTTTGACTGTGGCTAATTCCATCGCCTTACCTGTACTTAAACACCTCGCAGGCGCACCACCCAAATCAATTGCTGGTACAGCCGGAAACAAAGGTAATCCCCCATTAAATAAACGCACAGGTATTTTGAGTCCTTCCACCACAGCACGCGAAATTAACACAGGCGATGCGCCCGCCGTCAGTGGTGGTAAAGGATACTGCGGTTGATATTCAGCACCATAATATAAAAATTCCGCATCTGCACAAGCCGTATACTTGCGGTCTGCTGGTGTGCGTCCAGCCGCCGAAATTCCCGGAATTAAAGCAGTTTCTGTAAAACCTAAAACACAGGCAAACACAGGTAAACAACCACCATATTTAGCAATCCAGGCTTTACCTTGTTCTATTTGAGTATAAATACGAATCATAAATAGGACTTACGCACAAAGATTGTCTGTGGAAACTGGGTGAAAGGGTGAAAGGGTGTGGGGTGTAAGGGTTTTGGATACATACACACCTATATCCCTATACCACTTCACCCTTCCCAAACCCTTGATTTTTTGTCTCATTGCGTAATTCCTAATCAATTGAAGAGTCAAGTGTCAAAAGTCAAGAGTTAATAGTGAAAAAACTCCTGCCTCCTGCCTCCGGTTGGTGAGCGAAGCCGAACCACTGCCTTCTCTACCCTTCATAATCCATCATGACTTGTACCCAGCGTGGCGGACGGGGAATAGGATTGCCTAAACGATCTAGTAGTAGCCATGCCGCTAGATGTACAACAAATAAATAAATAAAGTTATTAATAACCACCAAAGCCAAAGCCCCGACTTGAATCAAAAATACGCTGGGAGTGTTTAACAATCCGAGTTTGAGAAATATCCACTCAGAGATTTCTGTAACTTGATTAATTAAATAAATCCATAAATCTTCCCCGGACAAGATAGACAGCAACCACATCCGAAAAAAGAAGCCCAAAGTACCTAATAACGTAGCTAAAGTAATCGATACAATCCAAGGAACTCGACGATGCCAAGTTGCGCCTAAGAGTACACCCATAAGAGCAAAAGGCATCACAAATAATAGACTGCGAACAGGCCCCATCAGTACCGATAACAACAAGCCAGAGGTAACAGCAGCCATCCATGCTGCTCTGTGTCCCCAACGTAGGTAAACTAGAGCGATCGGCACAGGAAAGAAAATCCGTAATACTGGCCCCAAAGGAAAATAAAAATTAATAAACCAAATTAAACTGGCAGTACTGGCTAAAAATGCCGTTTCTACCATCCGTAAAGGTGCTGCGGCTTTGAGTTGGGGAGGTTGTAACTGACTTTGGTTTTGGGGTAACTCCTCTTGAGTAGGTGGTAAAGACGCAGAAGATAGGCTTTCCTCTGGCTCATCGGGCAGAGAATCTACAATACTCATTTTGAAATTTTTTTATACAATCAATCTTTCCAGGGCTGACACATCAGGAATACAAATAGTTTCTTGATCCCGTTGAATTAGCCCTTTCTTTTCTAACCTAGTTAAGACTCTTGTCACTGTTTCTCTTGCCAACCCACTTAAACTACTTAATTCTCGATGAGGCAGATTTGGAATTTCTGTTCCTGTTTGCGCTCGTTTTCCCTGACCTTCAGCTAAGAATAACAAAGTATCAGCCACCCGCGATTGACTGTCAGATTCTCTCAGCCGCAAACGACGGTTGACTTGGCGTAAACGCCTAGCCATCAACTTGGATAATCTTACACCTGCCAAGGGTTCAATTTGGAGTAACTTGACAAAATCTTGAGCAGGCAAACTACCAATGACTGTGGCGGTGAGGGTAATGACATCGGTCGAACGAGGTACTTCATCTAAAGCCGCCATTTCACCAAATAATTCGCCCTTACCTAAAATATTGAGGGTTACTTCTTTACCTTCCAAATTATAGGTACGAATTTTTACCCAACCTTCAAAGATAAAATATACAGAACCACCCCAGTCATTTTCCAACAAAATCACTTGATTTGCTGGGTGTGTCCGCGTCACAAGATGGATAAGGGCTGGTTCGACAACAGATTCGGGCAACCCTTGAAAAAAGGGAGCCGTTCTGATCCACGGGTGAAAAGGTTCTTCTTGCAAGCTATATCTGTCTCCCATTACGGCATCTTCATTAAAAGGTGTTACACACAAAAAGAAAAAAAAAGTTAATTGCAGCCTAAGCTATAAATGCCAATACTTTTTAAAATACAGAGTTCAGCTAGGTAAACAAAATCACAATAAAAGCATTTTCAGAACAGTCTTACTGACGCAGTTTAAATAAAGCAAAACTTTTGCAAGTAATGTCTAAGTGCCTCTGGGACAATTTTGAAAACTCTAGCTGCATTGCAAAAATATTTACTTAAAAATATAGGCAAACCACATTCATGATACTCAAACTAGTTAATTTTTGCTAACGCCAAATTTGCGGATAAGGGTTTAAGGGTTTGAGGGTTTAAGGGTGTACTTCGACAGGCTCAGGGCGGAGCTGCGCTCAGTAACCAGGGTTTAAAGACTTCACCGTGAGCGTCAGCTGAACGGTGTATTATCCAAAACCCTAACACCCTCATCCCCTTTCACCCCTACACCCAGTTTTCACAGACTCTCTTGGGGAATAAGTTTATTTGTGTTCTAGTTAACTTGCCATTCCTAGACTCCTTAGCTAGATTAATGGCGCGTGTGGATGTAAAGTGGAGGCAATTTGCTAATTGGGTTCGGACTTCTGGCTGATTTGTTGCATTTTTTTATGTTTTTAATTGTGAAGTCCCAGAGGCTGTAACATCGCCTGTATGGTAAAAGGTCAAACAAAGTACTTAATCAACTTATTTGGCTGACAATTGGTAAATATTTTTGTATCCTGGTACTTCAATTAGCATTCCAGCTAATTACCGTGATGCCTGATGAAAATGAGGCTAGGGTTAGGGGCTAGAGGCTAGGGGCTAGAAATGCTTTTTGGATGAGTAAAAATTACTCAGCACTCAGCACTCAGTACTCAGCACTCTCAAAGCAGTTGCTACCGTTATTAACTTTGATAAGCGTCAATTTCTCACCCAAGTTAAAAATCCAGTTCTAGCTAAGGTAATTCTAAAGTGACTTCCCGCGCTGATGAAATTCAAAAACTGATCGCAGATATTGATAACTTACTCACTAACAATGGTAAGCGACTGCCGAAGTTGCTGTCTGGTCAAGCGCCAGAAGCCAGAGAGGTTTTAGAGAGGGTTCGTAATTTTCTGGTGAATTTGCCAGCAACGGAGGCTTTGTATGGTAATATACCTCAGCCTACGGGACAGCTACAACAGTCACCTTTGTTGACGAGATTTGCTGAACAAGTTAATTACCAGTCATCTGGAGAGTTATATCCATCTGAGTCAGCAGAAAATAGTGGACTGAGTAGCCAGCTAAAAAGTGACTTGGCGACATTAATTCAACCACTACAAGCAGAATTAACGGCGCTGTTGCAAGAACGCTCGACTTTGATGCAGGAAATTCGGCAATTAGAGCAGAAACGACTGCAAAATTATTCTTTAAGTCAGCAGTTAGCCAATCAAGAGCAAATTATTGGGGAATTTTTACAGGTGTTGATGAGTCGCCTTGTCCCCACGATCGCACCACATATTAACTCAACACCAGCCCATGATTTTCGTGCTGCTAGTCCTAGTCAGTACAACAGTATAGAACTATCCCCGGCTGCAAGTACGCCTACATTAGATTCATCGGCGCAGTTAGAACAGTTAAATCAGTTTGCCACGAAATTAGACCAACGTTTATTGTCGCTGGATGGTACGGTAAATGTCGTATTTGATGCACTCCAGCGCAATATTACTACTTACCAAGAGTCTTTATCGCAAGCACTGGCGAGAATGCACAGTACAGGCTTGCAAAGTGAACAATTGCTAGTGAGTTTCCTGAATAATTGGACTCAGCAATTGCAGCAACAGATTAATAATCTACCAGCAACGACAGTAGTTAAAGAAACATCAGCAGCAGCGCGATCGCCATTTCCCACTGCCATAGAAACTGCTAGTGTAGAAAATGCTCAATCAGTGGTAATTACTAATACAGAAGCATCTAGTCCATCACTCGAATTACCCCAGCCAGAAGTAGAGTTTACAGACGATGTGGCGGCTAATGATTTGGATGCAATGCTACTGGAATTGACTGGTAGCATTGCGTCAGCGAACGATGCGGCTGTTCCCCTAGAACTGGAGGGGTTGGAAGATTTAGAAACATTGGCGGATGATTCCCCACCACCACTAACTGCGCCGACACTTTTACCCACACCAGAAGCCACCACACCACCACCAGAAATCTCTGGAATGTTTAGTGATTTATCGCCACCAACTTTAGAGTTGAATGATGAGGTAGATCAACTTTACGCCAGTTTATTTCACGTCAGTCAATCACCAGAAAATTCCACAACCCAATATGAAATAGCGACTGGAACTTCCACTCAGCAATTTCAAGCTAGTTCTGTAACTTTACCGACTTCTACAGAACCAACACCAGATACTTCTGCCAACATTCCGCCCGCAGAACCAGAAACATCGTTTACGACTGTCACAGAAGATGCTGTTAACTCAACAACCGCACCGTTATTTGAGGAAAATGTCGCCTTACCAGAGTCGATATTCACTCAGTCCGATGCAGGCTTGTTAGAAGCAAATCATTTACCACCGCAAAACACAGCCACTAATTCGCCGCCATTTATTGATTTATCTTCAGATTTTCAACAAAAGTTATTTTTTGAAGAACCTGAGTTTTCCCATACAACACTCAGCTATTCGCCGGCGATGCGGGAAAATATTCCTGTGCAGCCAGAACATACTGATACAATTACTTCTTTAACTGAACTGTTTGCCGATGCTAGTAGTGCGGAGAATTTATGGCCGGGTTTGTCGCCGGCGGAAATTGCATCAACTTTAGATGAACCTGAAACTACTCCTGATGTGGGAGTGACATCTGAGGCGGAAGTGCTGGAGAATACTTCCGATAGATATATTGCGGCTTCTCCCCAAGAGAATTTGCTTGCGCCAGAGGTGATGCAGTCGGGAAGCATACCGGATATTTCTTTAAATGAAGAACAGTTACGGCAATTAAATCAAGATTTAGCCAATTTTGACGAGATACTCAACTATCAGTTAACAGATGTCTACACTTTGGCAGATATAGAAGAACCGCCAAATGTCGCCTTACCCAATGCACAAACCCTAGACCATACGCCAAATGTGGCTTTTTCTCGTCCGGCTGTAGCGCCAGTTGCACCCATATCGTCGCCACAAACCGAAGTTGATTTAAACTTCTCTCCCGCCAACGAAAAAAAAAAGCAAGAGAAATCGGGTTCCGGTTCCCCAACTCAGGTAGAAATTCCGGTCGATGTGCATAATTCGGTTTGGTATTTAGGTATTGATTTAGGCACAACTGGGATTTCGGCGGCGTTGTTAAATCGCACTCAGTCGGTGGTATACCCAATATATTGGTCAGCAGAGAATATTCCTGGTGCGACGGCTTTTCAACATTCGTTTCGTTTACCTGCGGAAGTGTATCTGCCGAATGCTTCCGTGGCGCAAGGTGACAGTAATGTTAAGAGTAGCCAGTGTTCTGCACAGTTAAAGCCTTATTTACAAATAGCTGTACCTTACAAAAGTGAACAGCAAAAATGGGAACCTGTGCTGCAATTCAATGAATTTTCCGCAGGGCCGTTGATTTGGGTGGTACGATCGCTTTCTAAATTACTATTAACCCTCAAATCCGATCGCCAGAGTACCACACAAGGTCTAATTGCTATGGCGGTGGGAATTAATCAGCCGACTTTCCACACCATTATGAGTAAAATCGCTGGGGTGATTTGTACTTGTCCCGCGAGTTGGTCAGAACAATATAGATTTAATGTGCGGGAAGCTTTATTAACTAGCAAAATTATCCAACATCCCCAGCAAGTCTTTTTTGTGGAAGAAGCGATCGCTAGTTTAATTAGTGTATTTGATAAAAGTGACAGCCAACTCATTCAAGTGAGCGATCGCACTGGTTTACGTCCCGTCGAAACCACAGAACCGTTAATCGGCAATACTTTGGTAATTAATATTGGCGCAACCGCCAGCGAAATGGCTTTGGTTGATATCCCCGGAAATCTGCTGCAACTAGCGCACACAGATTTTATGCTGCACAGTTTTCCCTACGCCAGCAAGGGGATAGAACAGGATATTATTTGTCAGCTACTCATCCCACCGAAATACCGAGAACCACGGAAGAATAACCAAAGCAATGGTCAAAAAAATACTAGTAGTTCTGGGTATTGGCAACCAGCCTTTGCCAATGTTGACAGAATGCAGTGGCAAAGTTTGGGGTTAGATAAATTTGATTTACCAAGGGCTGGAGAACCTGATATTGGTGTGCGGATTCGGTTACAGCAACGGTTGGAAAGTTCAGTTTTAGGACAAGCCGCCCTGGAAGCTGCCTTGGCTTTGAAGTTAATTTTGCAACATCAAGAAAACTTCATCCTAGAATTGGCAGATCAACAGTGGACATTGCAACGGCGAGACTTAGAAAGTCAAGTGTTTGTCCCCTTTGTGCGCCGCCTGAACCGGGAATTGAATAAATTACTCGTGGCGCGGGGTATTCCCACAGAAGACATTAATCAAGCCGTGTTGACTGGTGGAGTCGCATCTTTAGGAGTTGTTTATCATTGGTTACGACAAAAACTCCCCAACGCCAAAATTATTCAGGACTCATATTTAGGGGAGAATGGCGCACCAAATTGCAGCCGAGTTGCATTGGGTTTGGCAATGTTACCCTTGCATTCCCAGATTTTAGAAGAACCAAGACAACAATACACCGACTATTTTCTGTTTACCGAATTGCTACGCCTACTACCAGAGCGGAGTTTATCATTTAACGAAGTGCTTCAGTTGTTTGAGGGCAGAGGAATTAATACAAGTATTTGTCAGCAGAGATTATTGGCATTTTTAGAAGGAGAATTACCAGCCGGGTTGATTCCTACACCACCGGAGTCAGCATGGCTAACCCAGCATTCATCTCAGAATTTAGATTATCAGGCGATCGCAACTGCACCTTTATTTGAAAAACAAGGTAATCTCAGCTATCGTCCCAACTCCCAGCAATTGTCCGCCTTGCGTCGCTATTTAGCCGCCGTCAAAGCCAGCACCCAGCAATCTTTGGAGGAACCATACACGGTTAACTTTGTTCAGGGAGTGGTGAGTAGATGACAGGTGTAGGTTTCAAAAACATTGATTTAGGGTGTAGGGGTGTAAGGGGGATGGAACTCTGATTAAATCGTCAGTAAGGAGTTTTTTTGCTATAAATTAACCAAAACTTGCCCGATCGCACCTATTAATTGTTTTTGTTCGACAGGTTTAACTAAATGGATGTGAAAACCTGCGGCTAGTGCTTGTTTTTGGTTGATTTCTCCAGCATAAGCTGTCAGAGCGATCGCCGGTATTTTCCCGCCTTGTTCTGGTGGTAAGGCGCGAATCAAACGGATGAGGGTATAACCGTCAATTCCCGGCATTCCGATATCACTTAACAGTAAGTCTGCCGTGTTATTGGCTAAAAATTCTAAGGCTTGGCTACCAGATGCGATCGCTGTGACTTTAGCACCAAATTGTTCTAATATCACAGTCAAAAACTTGCCTGTATCTAAATCATCGTCGACTACCAAAATATGTAAACCGGCTAAATTTACTGCCTCATCTATTGTTGAAACAGGTTTATTTTTTGGCATAAAATCCAGCATTAATGGCAATCTCACCGTGAATGTTGCCCCCATTCCTTCCCCTGGACTTTCTACTTTTACCGTACCCCCATGCAGTTCTGTGAGATGGCGCACAATTGCCAATCCTAATCCTAAGCCACCAAATTGACGAGTAATTGTGCCATCAGCTTGCCGAAAATAATCAAATACGAATGGCAGAAACTCTGGACTAATACCTTTACCATTATCTTGAATTTGAATTTGGGCAAAGGTATCAACTCTTTCTAAAATAATTTCCACTTTAGCCCCAGTCATGGGAGTAAATTTAATCGCATTGGAAAGCAAATTACAAACTATTTGTTGCAGGCGTTCAGCATCTCCTTTTACCCATGCTGTATCCACACAAATCATTTTCTGAATTTGCATCCCTTTAGCTTCCACAGCCAGATATACAGTATCGATAGATGCGTGCAGAATATCAATTAAATTGATAGGCTGAAGATTTAAAATTATTTTTCTCTGTTGAATCCGTGAAACATCTAATAAATCTTCAATGAGTTGGATTTGTAATTTAGCATTTCGCTCAATGGTTTCTAAGCCATGTGTGAGTTTCTCATCATCATATTTGCGTCTTCTGAGCAGTGTTACCCAACCCAAAATCGGATTCAAGGGAGTTCTTAATTCATGGGAAAGTACAGCAATAAACTCATCCTTAATTTTATTCGCCTTTTCCGCTTCACTCCGCGCCGATTGTTCACTATATAAGAGATTTTCTCGCTCAACTTCTGCCTGTTTCCGCGCAGTAATATCCCGAAAAAATATCCCTAAGCCGTCTTCAAAAGGATAAGCATGAATTTCTAGCCACATATTTTGCGGCGGATATAATGCTTCAAAATGTACAGGAATTAATTGTGCGATCGCCCGCAAATATTTTTGCTCAAATTCTGTACCTTGCATTCCTGGCCATTGCTGCCAATAATTTTGTGCCAGCATGGTTTCTGGGGTTGTACCTTTGATTTTAGCTGCTTGTTGGTTAGCATAAGTTATTTGCCAATCTTGATTAACGGCAATAAAAGCATCTGTCATGCTTTCTAAAATATTACTCAAGCGATTTCGCAAATCTTTTTCGGCTTTTAACAATTTATCTTTCTCTCGGTTTGAATCTTCTAAACAAATATTTGTTTCTCTTAATGAATCATTTAATTTAATTAATTTATCCGACAGTTCAGCCCGTTCTTGATATTCGCCAATTCTAAATTTTTCAATAGCTAGTTCTACTTGTATTTTAGCTCTTTCGGTAATTGCCACCCCAACCAATAAAGTCACAATTGACTGCACTAATAAACTTAATTTATGCACATGCAAAACTTCTGGCTGTACAGGAAAACTCGGCAATAAAATAGCGTTAGGATAGATTACCAAATAAGAGAAAAGTGTGATTAAAATAGAAAATGTTGAAACCAGCATCCCTGTAGAAACTCCAAAGCGTGTAGCCGCCCACATTACAGGAATAAAGCTCAAAAAAGATAACTGTTGAAATCTAAACTCGGTGTTAGTATTTGTAGAAACTTCTGATACAGTTACCGAAGCAATACTAATACACAAAAATAAAATAGTAGTAACTTCTAATAATAAAGGGCGACAAGTTCGCATTCTAAAAGTTGGGCAGATAGCATTTGATTGCGGATCATGAGATAACCAACCCTTAGATTGCAGATAAGGCGTTAATACTAACAAGATTGTAGGGGTAAAACACATAATACCGATCGCATTGCCTAACCACCAGTGAGTAATACTGTTAGTGAGTTGAGCAGCCGACATTTTGCCTATAGCCACCCAACCTAAACTACCAAACACAGCTAAACTACTGCTGGCAAACAAAGGTACAGTTAAGGTAAAAATAGCAGCATCTTTGAGGTTATGAAACGTCAGAGAACCCTGCCAAAAACGACGGTAGAGTAACCAAGCAACCAGGGGTTCAACAATATCGATAACGCCAATAAATCGCTCCCAACCATACAATCCCCAAACAGGAGCCATGAGAAAAGATGCAATACCTGTGAGGATAATACCATCAAGACCAAACCAAAAACTTAGTGCGATCGCTACCCCAGATGGCGGAAACCACAAAGAAACCCCTGGCTGAATACGGTAAATCTGCGCCATGCCATGAGCCGCAACCAAAGCTAATAATCCCAGTGATAAAATCAAAAGCCGTCGATGTTTGGCACTCACCCTAACAAATTGCGACAAACGCTGCATAATTGCCCAGAGAAATTTAGATTGTCCGCCTACCTATATTAGTGCCAATTAACAGTCATAGCACCAGACGCTACTTTTTGCGGCGATGATTGCAAAGGTAAATATTTCTGGTGTATCAAAATATTGTTTGAATAATGTGATACCAATTCTCTGTAAGCTTGCACGAAATAATTATTTTTGTCTTCCTTGGCGCTCTTGGCGTTCTTGGCGGTTCGTAAAAAAATTAACTGCATCTTCATAGAGAATTGGTATGAGTTGAAGAGCAGTTCATCAAGGTCGGTTAATAACTATATCTCAGCGTGATACCATTTCACTTTAAAAATGATACGGATATGCAAGTAGCGCCTCGACTTCTCCTGACGGAGACGCTGCGCGAACGCTCGGCGACCAGAAGCAGAGTTGCAGAGGAAGCGATTTCTATCAGTAATTTCGTGAAATGGTATGAGTTAGATGAAGCGATCACTGGTTGTAAATATAAATAAATTTAACTTAATGTTTTGTGAATTAAGCAAAAGAATCATATCATTTACGACAACAAAAAATAGAGCCTGCCAAAACAGACTCTACCAATTAATTAGAAAAACTAGTTTTTCTATAGCAATCCTATCTGAGGGGTTTTATATGCTCTCTCCCTTGTCTCCCCCATCTCCCTTGTCTATTTGATATAGAGATCCTATTACTACCGTCCACTACCAAAGCGACGAGTCCAATCACCCCAAATTGCAAATGTCAAACCAGGAGTTTGAATATTTACAAACAAAGTTCTTCCCGCAGGATCAAAGCAAGCACCAGCAAATTCATTATCGGCGAAGCGATCTCTAATTGCAGAATCAGGGTTATTGGCAAACAGAATATTTTTCGCAAATTGATACAGTTCACCTTTTTGGCTCACACCGACAACATATTGTTCTCCGCCACCATCTTCGCAAAGGAAGAGGTCTCCAAAAGGCGCAACAGTAATGTTATCTGGCTCATCAAGAAGTTCACCAGTAGGAGCTGCTTCAACTAAGAGAGTGATTTCTTGTCGAGCAATGTCATATACCCAAACTTGGCCGTTACCTCTGGTGGAGTCAAAAGCGGGAGGGCCGCCTTGAGTAGCAGTAAAGTAAATTAATCCCTTAGCATACCAAGCACCTTCACCCCGGAAGAAAATAGCTGCTCCCTTGTCTTGTGCTTGAAAGCGGACTCCACGACGATTACTTTCTGAACTGGGGTTAGGATTATCCACCTTCACCCATTCCACTGGAAAGGCTTGACCAACGGGAATGCGACCTATTTGACCACCCAAATTCGGATTATTGCTGGTATTCACCGCAAAGTTATTCACACCTGGTTGGTTTTTGATTTTCAAAGCGTAAAGAGTACCACCTTTAGCTAAGTCACCAGGTCTTCTGGGTCTGACATTCGGTACAAACCGATAAAAGCAGCTATCACCTTGGTCTTCTGTTTCGTAAACATCACCAGTTCTGGGGTCTACAGCTATAGCTTCATGGCTAAAGCGTCCCATTTCGATTAAGGGAACAGGATTGACCAAACCGCTATTTTCGTCAGCTACAACTTCAAAGTTGTAACCGTGGTTTCTGACTTCTACCGCACCGGAACTGGTGATGTTAGTACTGGTAGAGAAGGTTTCTTCACAACTAATCCAACTACGCCAAGGTGTGGGGCCACCAGCACAGTTACGAATAGTTCCAGCCAGAGAAGCAAAATCTTTGATCAGTTCACGGTTAGGGCCAACTATTAATGTAGTGGTTCCACCTTGTGCGCCTGTGGAATATCTGGTTCCACCAACAACCGGATTTGGGGAAGAAGTACCTAATTCATGGTTCCGCACCAGAATTGTGGTGTTGCGAGGCCCAGGAAATGCAGCCATACCATCATGACCAGCAGGTACTATGGAGCGATCGCTCATTGTCTGACCAGTAACTGATAGAACACGATAGTTGAATCCTGGGGGAAGTGCAAGGATCGTCTCTCCTCTTAAATCACCCGCAACTGTATTGGCCAAATCTGATGAGTTCAGGGGTAATCTCGGTTCTAACGGGCCATAGCCGATTCCCCTGACCATTTGCCCCATAGCAGCCTTAGCATAAAACGCTTCTAAAGGAGAAAGCACAGTAGCACCTGCGGCGCTTGCACCAGCTAAAGTTAAAAACTTACGTCTTGAAAATGCCATTATATTTAATTTCTTTTTCCTGATAGCAGAGCAATCAGGAGAAAAGTTATTTGGCTGAGATTAAGACGAGATGATGAAGAGTTTAACTATTACTTAGTTAAATTTACTTATCTGTTTTGGAAATCATGAATGAGGAGTCAGAAACCACAATTTAGGATGACCGTTGATTTTCCAGCCATTGCAAAATTCGATTCCAAGCCCACCAAGGATCAGGGTCTTGCGCTTGGAACTGACACTCTTTGCTACTTAAATAGCCGACATGACCCCCATAACGGGTGAGTAGCAAATCTAGGGCGGAATTTTGGCCACAGGCGGCTGCTAATTCAGGGACGATATCTGGATGAAATAAAGGATCATCCGCAGCGTAGATGATTAAAGTTGGTTTCTGGAGTTCTGGTAACAATTGGAGGGCGCTGCTGGCTTTGTAGTATGCCTCTACACTGGGAAAGCCCAGCCTTTCAATTACTAGTTCGTGGTCAAAATCCCAAATGGTGTTTGTTCTTTCTATGGCTTGAGGGTCAATAGTTCCAGGATGAGCATCATGAATTCGCCAAGCGAGTTTTTTTAATTCACGCACAATACTAGCTTCTATGAGTCTACCAAAGCGGTCTTTGGTGAGGTAGGTGAGCGATCGCAACGAATCCAAACTCGGACAAATTACTGCGCCACCACCAATATCGCTATATTCGATACCCAAATTTTCATTACCCTGGGTTAATTCCCCAGCTGCTTTAATTCCCCACAGGGCTAATTGTCCCCCCAAAGAAAACCCCATAAACCAAAATTTGCTGGGACATCCCATCGCCGCCGCCGCCGCCGCCAAGCGCACAAAATCTTCACCCTCATACAATCCGTCAGATGTTAAAGTCGGTGACAAATCTGCCGTTCTACCGTGCGCTCGCCAATCAAATAACACCACAGCATAGCCTTGAGAGTATGCTTTGCGTCCTAACAACCGCAAAGACCATTCTTGGTCTAACTCGCCCGTAATTCCATAGGTGGCAATGATTGTACTATGGGCATTGTCGGGAATTGCTACCCAAGTAAAAATCGGCACACCTTGTCCACCCATCAATATTGTTTTATGATAGGGCGGCTCTGGTTGAGCAACTGTACTTTCCCAGTAACGTTTTCCCCAAAAAGCGGTGTAAACAGTCATTGCTAGACCATTTTGTAAAAATTTAGCTGGATTGTAGGGCGGGTAACACATCATTTTGCAAATTTCGTGTATCTTAAGTTTTGTTTTTCATGAATTAGTTTTAATATTTATGTTAGATTTAAAATCTTTTTTATAATCAAGACAGAAATCTTTGTATTCACCAAAGATTCTTATTTTTCCTTAAAAAGTAGCAATAATTTTTTTAATAATGCCGAGGATTCTAGTCATAGACGATGACCCAGCAATTTCCGAGCTTGTTGCCGTCAATTTAGAAATGGCTGGCTATGATGTCAGTCAAGCTGAAGACGGTATCAAAGGTCAAGCTTTAGCTCTCCAGCTACAACCAGACTTGATTATGCTCGATCTCATGCTGCCCAGAGTAGATGGATTTACAGTTTGTCAACGCCTCCGTCGAGATGAACGGACTGCGGAAATTCCCGTGTTGATGCTGACCGCCTTAAGTCAGACTCAAGACAAAGTAGAAGGTTTCAACGCCGGCGCAGACGACTATCTCACCAAACCATTTGAAGTTGAAGAAATGCTGGCGCGGGTAAGAGCTTTATTGCGCCGTACTGACCGCATTCCCCAAGCCGCCAAGCACAGCGAAATTCTCAACTACGGCCCCTTAACCTTGGTTCCTGAAAGGTTTGAGGCGATATGGTTCACTGAGACAGTGAAACTGACCCATTTGGAATTTGAGTTACTCCACTGTTTACTGCAACGCCACGGACAGACAGTTTCTCCTAGCGAAATTCTGCGCGAAGTTTGGGGTTACGATCCTGATGATGACATTGAGACGATTCGAGTTCATATTCGTCATTTAAGAACTAAACTCGAACCCGATCCCCGCCATCCTCGCTACATCAAAACCGTATATGGTGCAGGATATTGTCTAGAATTGCCCAGTCTGCCTGCATCAGCTGAAGGCGCTTCTGCATAAGTGGTTGACTAACGCAATCTATTCCTTGACCTCAGCCCTAAATTTGCCGAATTCATCATGTTGTGTGTCATGCTGTGGGGAATGAGGTTTAGTGGTTTTACCAAGGAAAACTCTAATTTCGCCTGCTTGACTCTACAGAAAGCTACCTTCCAATAGACATCCTTTTGTGGGGGTTGGTGCTTAGTAGGCGAATGCTACTCTATTAGTACTACAGTGCTAATTAATCGCCACGAGTCCAATAGCACTGCAATCAGTCAAAAATTGGCATTCTCTTGAAACAATTTTGAGGGAATGCCAATCAATTTAATGTAGCAAAATATATGCTTCACGCCGTGTGCAACTTTCCCTCAAACCTAACCCCCAACCCCTTCCCTACAAGGGAAGGGGAGCAAGATTCAAAGCCTCTACGCCACTTGCTTCAAGTCGGGAAACCCGCCCAACGCAGTGGCTCCTCCTTTCAGGGGAGAGGTTTGGAGAGGGGTTTCAAAAATAAGTCGCATATCGCGTTACGTTACTATTCACAATTCACATTGACTTCTGACTTCTGACTTCTAGCTTCTGCGTTTTTAATAACCAAAAATTACAGAGGAGCCGAGGTACAAATTAATTCACAATGGACTAATTGCCATTGGAATTATTTGCACTTCTTCTCCTCTGTTATGTTTTTCACCTTGTTCCGATTGTGATACCAAATGGTTAATTTAAAATCCAAAATGGTATTAGGGAGCAAGGGCGTTACCGCGAATTAAGCTACCAAGGGTTTTGGCAGTAATTTTCAGTTGGGTAATGGGGTTAGCGGGGACAACTGTTTTGTATAGATAGCTGTCGAAGGTGAGGCGCTGTACATCCATGTCAGCACACATTTCGACGAATGCTTCACGGGTTGCATCAGAACGATAGAACACGCTCTGCAAAATGTCTAACACTTTGTAGGTGAGTCCGTATTTCTTATCCCAACGCTTGATATAGATTTTGAGGTCGTTTTCTGTGGGGATGCGGCTACCGTTGTTGGAAGTTTCCACAATGGTTTCAGCACACATTCTTCCAGATTTAGCGGCAAAGTAAATTCCTTCCCCAGAAGACTTAGTAACGTAGCCAGCAGCATCTCCAACTAAGGCGATGCGACCAACGACGCGACGAGGACGGGGATGTTCAGGAATGGGATGCGCTTCGACTTTGATGATTTTACCGCCTTCGAGTTTTTTGGCAGCACGAGCGCGGATACCTGCTTGCAATTGTTTAATACTGGCTTTATTGACGTGCATTGTGCCAGTACCAACAGCTACGTGATCATATTTGGGGAATACCCAAGCGTAGAAGTCGGTGGAAACGTCATCGCCGACATACATTTCGGCTAAGTCGTTGTAGTACACCATTTTGTCTTGGGGTAAGCGAATTCGCTCTTGGAAGGCGATCGCATAATTATAATCCCCAGCATCCATTTCTTTGGCAATGCGGGAATTTGCCCCATCCGCCCCAATGATTAAATCTACTTTCAGGGTTTTTGTAATACCCTGCACGCCGCCTTCAGTATGGTCGACGTAATGAATTGTATAGGGGTCGGTATTATTTGTGGGTATATCGACTTTATGAACAGTGGCGTTAATTAAAGTTGCACCTAATTTTGCCGCGCGATTCCGCAAAAAGCCATCGAGGACTTCGCGGCGACACATTCCTATATATTCTTCTTGATTTACCAGGTTAATATCAACCTCACGATTGGAAGGCGAAATCATTTTCATCTTCCGCACCCGGCGATCGATAATCTCTGGTGGTAGGTCAAATTCACCCACCATACAAAGGGGAATAGCGCCCCCGCAGGGCTTGGCATTGTCCAGCTTGCGCTCAAACAGGTAGGTTTCAATCCCAGCTTTTGCCAATGTTTCGGCGGCAGATGAACCAGCAGGGCCTGACCCCACAACAGCAACCCGTAGTGTCAAAGGTCTTCTCCCAATCTTGACATTTACCGAAAGCATCCTACCACGGTCTTTTGGCTGATTTGGCGCTCACCCTCTCAGTTTTGACAGAAATGCAATATTCCTTAATGTTTCGATACAAAACTAGGGAGTAGGGAGTGGTGAGTGGTGAGTAGGAAGTCTATGGTAACGATTGTATGGAATTTAGGAATAGTGATTCACTGTGAAGAATTGGGAATACTCTTTTTTACTCCCTATTCCCTACTCCCTATTCTCTACTCCCTATTCCCTACTCCCTACTCCCTATTCCCTACTCCCTATTCCCTACTCCCTATTCCCTACTCCCTATTCCCTACTCCCTACTCCCTACTCCCTACTCCCTACTCCCTACCTATGCAGATTTCTTTACTAGACTCTTTCACCCGCCGAGTTAGCGTTAGTGTGATTACTGGATACCAAAAGCATATTTCTCCCCACAAAGGCTTTGCTTGCGCCCATAGGATTTTATATGGGGGCGAATCTTGTTCCCAGTACATCAAGCGCGTAATTGCCCAAGACGGTTTGAGGGTGGCGTTAATCAAGTCCCGTACCAGATTTCAAGCTTGCAAACAAGCTAATTTAATTTTGCGTTCCCAATTGGATGATTCTGAAGATGCAGAATTAAAAGATGAAGCAAATACACAGCCAGCAAAAAAAGACAATGGCAGTAATAATTCTCAATCTTCCAATACAAGCTGTAGCAGTAATGATAGTGCTTACTGTGTAGATTGTGCTGATTTAAGTTGCAATTGTGCTGATATGGCTAATATCTTGAGTGATTGTGATTTCTTTCATTGTCACGCTGTAGATTGTAGTGGCGCTGATTGTGGCTTTCTTGATTGTGGTAGTTGTGGTAATTAAATAATCTTCAGAATTCAGAAGCCAGAAGTCACAATACTATGAGACACTTTCTGAAGAAATTAATGGTTTGTAGTCGGGAATATCTAGTTGATAAGAATTTTGACATATATGGAAAGCTTGACCTGCTAAATAAGGATAAATTAAAGGAATCTGTTGATGATGAATCCGAATTTTTAGGCGAGATTGAGCAGTGAGTTCAAGCAAATTGTTCCTGTCCGAAATTCCTGCGATCGGATGAATCCCAATGTTGTCTAGTTCGTGAAGGATAGGACAAATCCTGGACAATGCGCTATATCCTTCCATTTTGGACTAGCGGCAAAGTTATGGTTCCAGGCTGTCAATTTCATCCAGTATTAGCTGACGCAGGAATGAGGTTTATAGTGTTGTTGACGGCAAAGTTATGCTTCCAGTTGCGGCAAAGTTATGGGTAAAGTCACACTTCACTCTTCACCAAACCTTTGATTTTTCGTCTTATTGCATAAGTCCTAAAATAAAAAAAATCTTGAGCGATCGCAAATCAACACCACATCACGCTATCATCGAGTATTGTGGCTTTTGCGTGTGTGAATCCTGGCATCTATCTATGACCGCTTCTGACTCTGATAACCAGTCAAAGGAATCTCTTCAACCCCCTGCGCCTCACGCGGACACGCGACTGGTAGACCGCAGTAAGCTGAGTAAAATGTATCAGCATTATGTGGAAATCAAAGATAAACATCCCCATGCTTTGTTGTTATATCGGGTAGGCGATTTCTTTGAAACTTTTTTCCAAGATGCTGTTACTGTGTCGCGGGAACTGGAATTAGTTCTCACCAGCAAGCATGGCGGCGAAGTAGGACGGGTGGCGATGACTGGTGTACCGCACCACGCTTGGGAACGCTACAGCACCCAATTGGTCGAAAAAGGCTATGCAGTGGTGATTTGTGACCAAGTAGAAGATGCTTCCGAAGCTGTGGGTTTGGTAAGGCGGGAAGTCACACGCATCCTCACCCCTGGCACTTTGTTAGAAGAGGGAATGTTAAAATCTAGCCGCAATAATTATTTAGCGGCGGTGGTAATTGCGGGGAATCATTGGGGTTTAGCTTACGCAGATATCTCCACGGGGGAATTTCTCACAACCCAAGGTAGCGATTTAGAACACTTGACGCAAGAATTAATGCGCTTGCAACCTTCCGAGGTGTTAGTTCCCACCAATGCACCTGATTTGGGTGTGTTGCTGCGTCCGGGGGAAACCTCGCCCCATCTTCCCCAATGTTTACCGCCATCATTTTGTTATAGTTTGCGATCGCAAGTACCCTTTTCTCAAGGGGAAGCTAGAAGTAAATTATTGCAGAAATTTAAGGTGCGATCGCTCGAAGGTTTAGGTTGTGATCATCTTCCCTTGGCTGTGCGGGCGGCTGGCGGTCTTTTAGAATATGTGGAAGATACCCAAAAGGAAAATAGAATTTCCCTGCAAAGACTCCGCACCTATACACTCACAGACTACTTAATTATTGACCATCAAACCCGCCGGAATTTAGAAATTACCCAAACCGTTCGGGATGGTACTTTTCACGGTTCTCTACTGTGGGCGTTAGATAGAACTAGCACCGCAATGGGAAGTCGGGCTTTACGACGTTGGTTATTACAACCCCTACTGGATATTAAAGGTATTTGGGCGCGGCAAGAAACAATTCAAGAATTAAAAGAAAATACACCACTGCGTCAAGATTTGCGCTATTTATTACGGCAAATCTACGATTTAGAACGGCTGACAGGTAGGGCGAGTTCGGGAACTGCTAACGCGCGAGATTTAATCGCTTTAGCGGATTCTCTCTCGCGTTTGCCAGAATTAGCCTGTTTAGTTGCTGATGCTAGTTCTCCCTTCTTGAAAGCTTTGCAAAAAGTCCCGCCAGTCTTGGAAGAATTAGCCCGAAAAATTCAAGCCCACCTCGTCGAAGCACCGCCCATTCATTTAAAAGAAGGGGGCTTAATTCGTCCTGGTATCAATGTATTATTAGATGAAAGAAAAGCGACTGTTGAAGCAGATCATCAATGGATTGCCAATTTAGAAGTTGATGAAAGGTCAAGAACAGGTATTCCGACGCTGAAGGTGGGATTTAACGAAACCTTTGGTTACTACATTAGTATTTCTCGCACCAAAGCCGACCAAGTACCCGCCAACTATATCCGCAAGCAAACCCTCAAGAACGAAGAACGCTACATCACCCCAGAACTCAAAGAAAGGGAAGCGCGGATTCTCAGTGCGCGGGATGATTTATATAAGTTGGAATATGAGATTTTTGTGGCGTTGCGGGAAGAAGTCGGCGAACAAGCCGAGGCTATTCGTCAACTGTCTCGCGCAGTGGCGGCGGCGGATGTATTATGTGGTTTAGCCGAGTTAGCTGTGCAGCAAGGTTACTGTCGTCCCGAAATGATATCAGGGCGAGGACTAGAAATTGTAGATGGTCGTCACCCAGTGGTAGAACAGTCCTTACCTGCGGGTTTCTTCGTCCCTAATTCCACATATTTAGGGAGTGGGGAGTCGGGAATTGGGAGTAGTGAAAAAGCCCCACTCCCCACTCCCCACTCCCCACTTCCTGACTTAATTATTCTGACTGGGCCGAATGCTAGTGGTAAAAGTTGTTACTTGCGTCAGGTAGGGTTAATTCAATTGATGGCGCAAATTGGGAGTTTCGTCCCGGCTAAATCTGCCAAACTGGGAGTATGCGATCGCATTTTTACCCGTGTTGGTGCTGTAGATGATTTGGCAACTGGTCAATCTACCTTTATGGTGGAAATGAATGAAACCGCCAATATTCTCAACCACGCCACATCAAAATCTTTAGTATTATTAGATGAAATTGGACGCGGAACAGCCACCTTTGATGGTCTTTCCATTGCTTGGGCGGTTGCAGAATATATCGCTACCGATATTCGTTCCCGGACAATTTTTGCTACTCACTATCATGAATTAAATGAGTTAGCAGCGATGTTACCTAATGTGGCTAATTATCAAGTCACCGTCAAAGAATTACCAGACCAAATTATCTTTTTACATCAAGTCCAACCAGGAGGGGCTGATAAATCTTACGGTATCGAAGCGGGAAGGTTAGCTGGTTTGCCTGCGGTGGTAATACAAAGAGCAAAACAAGTTATGGGCGAAATTGAGAAACACAGTAAGATTGCGATCGGGCTGAAAAATTTAACTTGAGTGTGGCGAGTAATGAGTAAGAGGAACGGAACCCAACATTCATGCCTACTTTGTTGGGTTACGCTATCGCTCCACCCAACCTTGTATATTGAGGGAAGTAGTAGACCGTCCCAACCTTTGTCACAATAGACCGCTATGTAGCACGGGTCACTACAAAAATCTAATACCAAATTAAAAAATGATTGCGACAAATGGATGGCTCAAAAGCTTACCAATTAACCCTTACCCAATCCAAAATCTAAAATCTAAAATCCAAAATGGTATAAGTTGTTGCCTTAACTGAACTGTATTGACCTATAGGACTCATATTTGATTTATGAAAAAAATCAGTACACCCAGATCAGCCGTCTTTCCTACTCCCTATTCCCTACTCCCCATTCCCTATTCTCTGCTTACACAACTAGATTCAGGAATCAAACCGTATTCCTATATAACCCATAACCTATTTCAAGCCGCCAGCAAGCTTTCCTGACTAATTGGAAGTATAATTACAAATTCTGTACCTTTACCGACAGTAGAATGACATTCCAATTTCCCCTGATGTTTTTCAGTCACAATCTGATAACTAATAGATAAAGCCAAACCTGTACCTTTGCCAACAGGTTTAGTAGTAAAAAAGGGATTAAATAGTTGCTTTTGTGAACTTTCAGAAATCCCAATTCCATTATCAATAATGCGAATAATGACTTGTTGATTAGCAGTAAGTTCAGTTTTAATGTAAATTTTGCCTGTACGTCTGTCTTGAGTTGGCGACAAATTAACAAAAGACTCTTGTATAGCATCAATCGCATTTGTCAGCAAACTAATAAACACCTGATTCAGTTCTCCTGCATAGCATTCTACCAGTGGTAAATCAGTATATTCCTTGATAACTACAATTTCTGGATGGTTTGGTGTCGCTTTGAGTTGGCTTTGTAAAAACATGAGTGTACTATCAATACCTTCATGGATATTAACCAGTTTCATTTCTGCCTCATCTAAGCGAGAAAAATTCCGCAGAGACAGCACAATTTGTTTAATTCTTTCAGCCCCAACTTTCATCGAATTGAGTAAATTTGGCAAGTCTTCTTTCAAGAAATCCAATTCAATGGTTTCTGCTTCATCTTGAATTTCTGCTACTGGTTCGGGATAGTGATGTTGATAAAGTTCTAAAAATCTGAGTAAGTCTGCAATATATTCTTGGGCGGGTTCAATATTACTATAAATAAAACTGATTGGGTTGTTAATTTCGTGGGCTACTCCGGCAACTAATTGACTTAAACTAGACATTTTTTCAGCTTGAATCAACTGAGCTTGAGTTTGTTTTAATTCTTGTAAGGCTTGCTCTAAATCTTGTGCTTGTTGTTGTAATGTTTTTTGTTGTTGACTGAGCATCACAACTTGAATTTTCGCTTTTTGAGATAGTTGTATTTGTCGCCAAGCGATAATTGTTCCTATCGCCAGCAGTCCACCTAATATTGAAGTTAGTAAATTTAGTGCTTGGAGTTGAGATTCGATATTTTCTCGCGGGATAACTAAAGCAATTGACCAATTGGCTTGTTTGAGATGAACATAAGCAACATATTGGTAAGTCCCGTCAATAGACATCAATTCAATTCTTTCCTCTTTGTTTACCATCCGCCGAGCTAGTTCCGCCAAGCTAGAGTCGGTTGATTTGAGAAAACTGGGAGCAGGTTTTTCTTTGGTTGACATCACTTGCGGATGAATAATTGGTTCTCCCTGAGAGTTAAGTGCAAAGGCATAACTCAAATTACCGTAACGCAGTTTGTTGACTACTTGAGTAATTCTGTGTACTTTTAAGCTACCGTTAATCACGGCAATGGGAGGACTTTTAAAATCGTAACTTTGACGGATAGGCGCAGCAATTGCAACAGAAGGAATACCTGTAGTCCTACTGACAAAGGGATCTGATATATTTGTTTCTCCTGCTAATGCTTTTTGAATAAAATCGCGATCGCTATTTGTGGTGTTGCTTTTACCTACCTCAGTGTTGTAATAATAACCGTCAGGTAGTGAGAGTGAAATTTTAAAGAAATCATCAGTGCGCTTCACTTCTGACTCTAACAATGGTTCAATCAATTTCCAATTTAAGGAACGGGCGGCATCTGTATTCGCAATAGTTTGAATTGTGGTAGAGCAAATCGCTAACCACTGATCAATTTCATCAGTTCCTTGGCGGACTTGTAATAATGCTTTTTCTTGAAGTTGTTGAATAATTAGCTTTCTAACCACCAAGTAGCTAGTCAGACCGACAATACCTATTGCTAATGTACAAGCAATCAAAATTAGTGGGGTTCTAATATTAGGTAGTTGTGTGCTGGGTGTGGGTTTGGATTGGCTAATTTTGAGGGCTTTGGGGAATAAAGAGGACATATAGGTATGACTGTAAAGCTTTAGTGAGACTCATTACCTATAGTTCCCAGAGCATTCAGCTGATAAACATCAATTGATGAACTTAGAATTATTCCATATCTCGTCCTTGCAACATTCCCATCAGTTTGCGCTTGCGTCCGTGGATTTCCATTAACTTGGCGCGATAATTTGACCAGTCGGTTTGTTTGTTTGACGCAATGTAAGCAGCACGAGCTTTTTTGAGCCATTCAACTGCGGCATCATAATATTCAGCTTTCCCGGCATTCATAATTGCTTCCGCAAGGCGACAAGCATGAGTAATTACCCATTCAGGACGATGGGGAATGGCAGCATCCATCACCCGATGAATAATGTCAGCATAATAGACATTGAGATCATTAGCGATCGCGATCGCATCATCAATCAGTCCTTCATGTAAGAAAATATCGACTTTGATGGGGGCAGTTTCCCAACCACTATAAAGCCGGAGAATTTTCAACAAATCAGGTTTAACTCTCAGCCATTCTTCCCCAGCCAAATCTTGAATATCTTGGTATTCTTCTAAAGAAGGATGTGCCTGAAAAGCTAGTTTTTTGGCTTGCAAAGCTGTGGTTTGATCACCTAACTTCTGGGCTAAATCACTTGTCCATAAACCCAAGTCATATTGACAATTTCCCTTTAATTGCAAACCAATTTGAGCAATATGCAAAGCTTGTTGTAATGCCCCTTGTTCTTGCAGAGTTTTACCCAAAGCAAAGGCTTCTTCCATTGAATTCATCTCTGTTTGGGCAGCTTCTAAGGCTTCTTCTACCCTGCCAAGTCTCCCCAACATGGTTAAATATTGCCGTGTTTGTCCTTCTGCTTCCGCTAAATATAAATATTCTTGATAACGTTCTTGGCGTTCCAGGATTTTCAACCGAATTAAAGCTAAATCATCGGCATAATCGGGAATGGTTGTTTCCCAAACTCCCCGTTCACTAATTTTGCCTTGCAGAACTTCTGTGAGTTGTGGGTAATCCCAACCTTGGCGCAAAGCTTCTAAACTTAAGCCAAAATCCACATCCCATTCATCTTGCCAAACTTCCAAATTGACTTGGATATCTACTTTTTCTTCGGGAGTCAAGTCAGCAGTCAGAATAGCTTCACACCAAGCATTATTTAATTCCCAGGCGATTTCATCATAGTCTGCACCATACTCGGCGACTTCATACCAATTTTCGATACAGGTAGAAGTAATCGCCTCTAAAATTGCGATCGCTTTATTTCCTTCTCCCCGTTCAATCAAGTCTACCGCCGACTGTACTAAACCCAGCAATTCCTCGGCGATGGGATCTTCTTCACAGCCATCCTCCAGATAGCGCACACCATCGTGAATAATCTGCCGTACTTGTCGCCGAAAAGCACTGGTGTCAATCGCATTTTGCCGCAAAGCTTTGAGCTTTTTTGTCTGGGGTAATGGATTTGTCATCCAAGTAACATGACGATCAATCGTCTCGATCAATTGGGGATGTTCGGCGACCAATTCTTGCACTAGTCTTTGCGTCTGCACATGATCCAATCGATCAAGCAATTGCTCTAAGGTCGGACGATGTTCAATAATCTCAGGTTGGCGCACACAGACAAGCAACGTTGCCACAATGTGTTTACACCATCCGTCAAAATTGTAGGCACAAGTGCAATTAGCTGAGGTTAAACTATGGCCATCAAAACTGAGGCTGACACGATAAGGTCTAGCTTCACTGCCATCAACTTCTGCGTGTAATAGATTACCACGGCGAGTGATGGTATCTACAGCACCAGATTCAAAATAAGCCTCACCCCGTTGGTAAGACTTGGCGTTGGCATAACGACGGATGGTAAATTCACTGATTTTGGGAATAGACATCGGGCAGACGAAGTGCGAAAATCCTATGGGTAAATGAATTTTAGATCCAGGTTGGCTTTTCGGCTCATACTGATTTTGAATTTCCAGCCATAACCATTAGGCTCTTACTGAAATTTCAAACATTAGGATACTAGTACAATAAAGCTGCTGATAAAATCTTTACCTCAAAAGTAGTTTATTTACACAATTGAGTACTAGTATTTTCTAATACTTATTATCTAAGTTTAATTGTCCAAGTTATTGCTAAATCAAAGCACAAGCAGCTTACCAAGGTAAAAATAATCAGTTTTGATCAACCTGAATCGGCTATTATAGCTTTCCAAAAAAATTAGCCATATCAGTATAAAATTCAATAAGTGAATAATGTTTACTAAAATTGTCAATAAAGTTATCTCTTCGCTTGCTAGGGTGAACGATAATAGTTGATTTAGCCATTCCCAACTCTTTGGGGTTGTCAGAATAGCTAGTCGAATTGAGAATAAATAGGCGAAGCACACGGGGAAACTAACGTGAGTCAAGGATTTGATTACGATTTAGTAATTATTGGCGCTGGTGTAGGCGGACATGGCGCAGCCCTACACGCGGTAAGCTGCGGTCTGAAAACAGCAATTATTGAAGCAGCTGACATGGGCGGAACCTGTGTTAACAGGGGCTGTATTCCCTCTAAAGCATTGCTGGCAGCAGCAGGACGTGTGCGGGAGTTACGTAATGCCCACCACCTCAAGTCACTGGGCATTCAAATTGGTCATGTGGAGTTCGATCGCCAAGCGATCGCGGATCATGCAGGCAATTTAGTCTCGAAAATTCAAGGCGATTTAACCAACAGCCTCAAGCGTCTAGGCGTAGATATCATCCGGGGTTGGGGAAAAATTGCGGGTACTCAAAAAATCACTGTCAGTGGCGATGGCAGTGAAAAAACAATCACCGCTAAAGATATTATTCTTTCTCCTGGTTCAGTTCCTTTTGTTCCCCCAGGCATTGAAGTTGATGGCAAAACTGTATTTACCAGCGACCAAGGCGTAAAATTAGAATCTCTCCCGCCTTGGGTAGCAATTATTGGTAGCGGTTACATCGGCTTGGAATTTTCTGATGTCTACTCGGCTTTGGGCAGTGAAATCACTATGATTGAAGCCCTAGATCAGTTAATGCCAGGATTTGACCGCGATATCGCCAAACTCGCAGAACGGGTATTAATTACGCCGCGTGATATTGAAACCAAAGTCGGTATCTACGCCAAAAGAGTCATCCCTGGTTCACCAGTGGTAATTGAGTTAGCTGATTTTAAAACAAAAGAAGATTTAGAGGTGATTGAGGTTGATGCTTGCCTAGTAGCGACAGGACGCATCCCCGCCACCCAAAACCTTGGTTTAGAATCTGTGGGTGTGGAATTAGACAGGCGGAATTTTATCCCCGTCGATGATCGCATGGCAGTATTGAGTGCGGGTGAAGTTGTACCCCATCTGTGGGCAATTGGTGATGCCAATGGCAAAATGATGCTGGCTCACGCTGCCTCGGCTCAAGGTATTGTAGCGGTAGAAAATATCGTCGGGCGATCGCGCACTGTAGACTATCGCAGCATCCCCGCCGCCGCCTTCACTCACCCAGAAGTTAGCTATGTCGGTTTAACCGAAACTGCTGCTAAGGAATTAGGACAAGCAGAAGGTTTTGAAGTCGGCACAAGTAAGAGTTACTTTAAAGGCAACTCCAAAGCTTTGGCAGAAAACGAAGCCGATGGTATCGCTAAGGTAATTTATCGCAAAGACACAGGCGAAGTTTTAGGTGTTCACATCTTTGGAATGCACGCCTCTGACTTAATTCACGAAGCCTCAGCCGCCGTGGCGAAGCGTGAATCTGTCCACACCCTCGCCCATCTAGTCCACGCCCACCCCACCCTCTCGGAAGTTCTAGATGAAGCCTATAAACGGGCTGTAGCCTAATAAAGGCAAAAGTAAAAAGTGAGCCAGCGAGGTCTTGGGGGTTTCCCCCATGAGCGACTGGCGAACTCCGAAGGAGGCAAAAGGTAAAAAGTAACAATCTTTACTTTTTTACTTTTTACTTTTTACTTTTTACTTACTACTCAGCACTCAGCACTCAGCACTCAGCACTCAAATATGCAAATCCGTCGTCGTCAACCAAGTCCAGCTATTGATGTATCTATATTGCGCTATCAAGTTGCTTTACCAGATGCCAAACCTAACAACATTTTGGAAGAAATTGTCTGGCAAAAAGAAACTGAAGTTGACCAACTGCGGGAAAAAAAGCCTTTAATAGAACTGCAAAAGCAAGCACTTTCCGCACCGCCAACTCTGGATTTTGTCGCCGCCCTCAAACAAGGTAAGACAAAACCAGCGTTGATTGCAGAAGTGAAAAAGGCTTCACCGAGTAAAGGTGTATTACGCGAAGATTTCGACCCGGTGGCGATCGCTTTATCCTACCAACAAGGTGGCGCTAGTTGTATTTCTGTGTTGACAGATGTGAAATTTTTTCAAGGCAGTTTTGACAACTTAGCGAAAGTCCGAGCCGCAGTTGATTTACCATTATTGTGTAAGGATTTTATTATCTATCCTTACCAGATGTACTTAGCTCGTCTCCAGGGTGCCGATGCCGTTTTATTAATTGCGGCAATTTTAACTGACCAAGATTTACAGTACTTTATCAAAATTGCCAAAGCCTTAAACATGGCAGCATTGATTGAAGTCCACAGTCTAGAAGAACTCGACCGGGTATTGGCTTTAGATGGTGTCTCTTTAGTGGGCATTAACAATCGCAATCTGGAAGATTTCACCGTAGATTTACAGACAACTTGTCAACTTTTACAAGCTAGGGTTGAACAATTACGCGATCGCAATATCGTGGTTGTTAGTGAATCTGGTTTACACACACCTGATGATTTGACTGTAGTTGAACAAGCAGGTGCAACGGCTGTGTTAATTGGCGAATCTCTAGTCAAACAACCAGACCCAGAATTAGCGATCGCGCAAATTCTACCCAATCATTAATCTAGGTGAAGCTATCGTTGCTCTATTGAAACAGAGCAACGATAGCATGTTATATAAACAACATACTATTTACCGTACTTTCCCCAGGGTTTGCAAAAAATTTATCGTTAAAAACACCCATGCCTTAACCAAAGGTTCATTTTTTATGTAACAATTCATGGCAAGAGACAAACTCTAACTAACACAAATTATACATTTATAATATTAAAACCACATGGAGCAAATTCCTCTACCGTCACCCATCCACTACGAATTAATACTCCAACTTTTAGAAAGACAAACCTTGTTAGCCGTTAATCAAAATCCCGATTTGCGACATCAGGTAAATCAACTCATCATCACCCTTCGCAAAGCAGCAGTCCAGCAAAAACGGCTAGAAGAAATTTGTGAGGTGACATCTGTACCTGTTGATCACCGTTGGTCACTCAACCATCATATTGCGGAGAAAGTGGTTGTACCTGACTGACGCGGATTTTCAGCGATTATTATTTGATTCATAAAATATGAGGTTCATATCCCCGACTTCTTGCAGCAGTCGGGGATATTGTTTTTAAATTGAAAAACTAGATTTTATCCAATACGGTTCGGTTAAGATCCCCCCGCCTACGGCGACCCCCTTAAAAAGGGGGTAAAAGATAATTTTCAGCCCCCCTTTTTAAGGGGGGTTGGGGGGATCTCAAAATACTAAAACGTTAACCGAACCGTATTGAGATTTTATCAATAAAAAATATAGTTTTTGTCAATAAAAATACAGGTTTAAAAATCTTTTTTTTGCTGTAGATAATATAACAAAATAGCTCAAAATTAGGTTAACAAATTCCCGGAAATAGTCAAATATTATTAATTTTTTTATTCTTAAATTGCCTATCATGGAGATCAGTAAATCAGGCTGTGGAAAAAATTATGCCAAAGCGTGTAATTAAAGAAGTGAATAGCTGGTTTGAGCGAGAGCGAATTGTCAGTAACCTAGAAAGATTTCAAGACTTTATTATTGTTTCACTCTGCCTTGGCTTGTTCTGCGTGATGCTGATCCGGCTAGGAGATATGTTCTTTTCCTTTTTACACCCCTTAGATTTACGAGAAATCACATCTGATATTCTGTTTATTTTGATTCTAGTTGAGTTATTTCGTCTACTGATTGATTACTTACAAAATCAACAAATATCAGTAGGTGCAGCCGTTGAAATTACCATAGTTTCGGCATTACGAGAAGTAATTTTACGTGGAGTATTAGAAATACCACAGAATCAGCTTTTTGGTATTTCGACATTTTTATTAGTTTTAGCTGTAATTTTCATTACCATACCTTTAATTTCTCGCTTGTTTGGCCATGTTACCAACCACAACCATGAAACCTTATCAGATACAGAAATAGTTGCAAATAGAACTGTAGCTGCTGATGAAATATGATGAGCATTGCAGTCTATAAATACCCCTTACCCGGATTTCTCACTACACCTTTCAAAGCCTGTGCAGGGGAGCAGGGGAGCAGGGGAGAATGAAGGTACTCTCTCCCCTGCCCCTCCGCACCTCTGCCCCTCTGCCCCATCAAACGCCTGAAGCTTGTGAGAAATGCGGGCTTAGTCAGTAGGAATTAGAGGATATCTGCTGTTATTTCAGCAAAATAAGTATTTAATTTATACTTATTTTGCAGTTATTTTTATCGAATTTTGATTATATTTAGGACTTACGCACCAAGATTGTCTGTGGAGGTGGGGTTTAGGGGTGAAAGGGTATGGGGTGTAAGGGTTTGGAATACTTACACCCTTAAACCCTCATACCCCTGCACCCTGTTCTAAAACCTTATTTTTTCGTTTTTTTGCGTAAGCCCTAATATTGACTCAAGCTGGGGCTAAAAAGATAAATCTCTTTTTTTGGAGAAATTTCACAAATGAATCAGGTTGTCATCAATGACACAACATTACGTGATGGCGAACAAGCAGCAGGTGTCGCTTTTAACTTAGAAGAAAAAATTGCGATCGCCAAATTTCTCGATGCAATTGGTGTACCAGAAATTGAAATTGGGATTGCGGCGATGGGTGAAGCCGAACAACAAGCGATCGCCACAATTGTTGATTTAAATTTACAAGCTCATCTGTTAGGCTGGAACCGCGCCGTGATTTCTGATATACAAGCTTCCATCGCTTGTGGTTTAAAGCGTGTACATATATCTATTCCCGTCTCTGCAATTCAAATTGGTGCAAAATTTCAGGGAAACTGGCAATTAGTCTTACAAAAACTCCAAGATAGTCTGAACTTTGCTTTAGACCAAGGACTGTTTGTTTCCGTAGGTGGAGAAGATTCCTCCAGAGCCGATGAGCAATTTTTGTTAGATACAGTACTTGCAGCGCAAGAATGGGGTGCATCACGGTTTCGCTTTTGTGACACCGTAGGTATTCTCGACCCATTCACCACTTATGACAAGGTAAAAAAATTAGTCACATCCTTGTCTATACCCGTGGAAATGCACACTCACAATGATTTTGGGTTAGCTACAGCCAACGCCTTAGCTGGTATCAAAGCTGGTGCATTATCTATCAATACTACAGTTAATGGTTTAGGAGAAAGAGCCGGAAACGCAGCTTTAGAAGAAGTTGTTATGGCGCTCAAACATCTATCTAAGATTGATTTAGGCATAGACACCCGACGTTTATTAGAAATATCGCAACTAGTAGCTACAGCCTCCGGTTATGGTTTACCCCCGTGGAAAGCAATAGTCGGCGAAAACACCTTTGCTCATGAGTCAGGTATTCATGCTCATGGAGTCATACAAAATCCCCATACCTACGAGCCATTCGCACCCGAAGAAATTGGACAAGAACGGCGTTTAGTTGTAGGTAAGCATTCTGGCCGCCATTTATTATCAAATGTGCTGCAACAACATGGGATTATTCTCAATAGTGAAGAAACACAATCTGTTTTAAATGCAGTGCGACAAGAATCAACCCAGAAAAAGCGCAGCCTGACAACACAAGAGTTGTTATCTTTAGTCGGAGTGAAACAGTAATCAGCTTTTGTTGGGTTTCGCTATTGCTCCACCCAACTTACTATTGTCTTATCCAAAATATCTTGGGTTAGTGTTAACTATCGCTATAGGTGTTGAGTCAATTTGACCAACAGGCGCAGGCTTCATGTCTCGATAATCAAGAAATTGGACAAGAATTAGATAAGCAATAGCCAGCAATACAGAAATTGCACCTGTAATAATGGCAACTATTTTAGAACGATTCATCAGTAATCCTATGATGTAGACTTTTTGCTGTTCTCAATATCCACATTGCCACAAGATACGCAAATATTGGTACAAGTTGATAGGGGCTAGAGGCTAGAGGTTAGTACAAAAAGGCAAAAGTAAAAAGGCAAAAGTAAAAAGGCAAAAGTAAAAAGTAAGAATATTCATAACACAAGCTTTTTAGCAATCTCTTATGGTCTGTTTATCTACGCCAACCTGTACTAGATAAATGTAACTTATTGGGATGAAAAACGCTGTAGGTGTAATTTAACCCTTCTATTTATATGCAAATACGGTTCAGATAAGAAAACGAAATTACAACAAAACCAGCCAACGATAACTCAACAAAAAACGACAAAATGATTTTGGAGGGGGTTTGGGGGACGCAACCGTCCCCCAATCGGGGGCTTGGGGGAGAATCCCCCAAATCTTGCTCATTGTCTCATAAAACATTAGAGACGCGGAAGTTCGCGTCTCTAAGAATGTAGTATTAACATAGGATATAAATTAAATAAGTAAAATAACTAAAAGAAAAGTTAAATGGTGCGTTTGTAACTTCTCCGCCACTTTTCTAGCTGATCAATTGCAATAGCCTTAGTAACTACATTCATCCCGTTGCCGCGCCATTCTACTTCGGAATCTGTTGTAAAAACACCACATTCTAACTGATTCAGTTGAATATCCCAATATTCACTAAATCTATTTTTTAAAGTAATGACTTGTTCAAATACTTTGTTTCTGTGTTTGTTGCGTCTTTTTCTTTCGGTTGCGCCTGTTGCTTCTGTATCAATAAATTTCGTTTCGATGAGAAAGAGATTACCTTGTAACGTCAGATAAACAAAATCACATTTTCCTAAATCAGTGTAATCTGCTATTGGTGATTTTTCAAATAACAACAATTCACAGCATTCAGGAAACAAATTTTTGATATTTAAAAATAAATAAGCTTGCAAAAGTAGTTCCTTATCATAAGGAAAAACGATTACCCCTTCAAAAAACTGTTTTATATCTTCTTGGGTTTGTGGTTGAATTTTTTTACAATAAGAAACAAATCGATGTAAATCATTGGCAATCATCAAGCTCTAACTCCTTCACTTAGCAAATCTCCAACTCTCCCTAGCATCAAAAAATACCACTACAACCAAGAAATCATCATCCGCGTAAGTCACTAAAAAAACTAACTTATTACAGTATTACTACGGTGTTTTACTGTTGACGAAGGCATATTTAACATATCAAGTAGTTTCAGTTTTAAAAAACAAGTAATTTTTCTTACCCAAGTTTCATATATTTCTGATCAACTACTAGTTAATTGTTTTACATGAGCGAGAAATCTGGCATTTTGTAGTGCGAGAACAGTCGAGCGAGAATCTTGCACCCAAAATTGTCTGCCAAACCGGACAAGTTGCCGAGAACTACCAGCTTGTACAATGCCAATGACAGGGACTTTGGCTTTTTCTCTGTCACCTGATATTTCTTTTAAAATTGTACGTAGGCGATCGCGTTCTTCAATTGTGATCGCTTGTTGGGGAGTAAGTTCTACCATCACCAGTTGCACTGTTTCCACTGGTTCGACATCTTCCACAATTAATTGTACTTGTTCATCACGTCTATCGACTTTACCCCAAATAATTAATCGGGCATCAACTTCTAGGGCAAGGCTCACCCGTTCATAAGTTTTAGGAAAGACAACAGCTTCTAATTGAGCAGTTAAATCTTCTATCTGCAAAATTGCCATCGGGTCGCCTTTTTTGGTCATGACTTTTTTGACATTATTTAACATCACAACTGCACAAAGTAATGTGTCTTCTTTCTGCTCACCGAGTTGTGATAAATTAATTGGCGCTAAAATCGATGATGAATGTTTAATTGATTTGAGTGGATGATCTGAGACATAAAATCCCAACAATTCTTTTTCCATCTGCAACTTTTTCTGCGGCGGAAAATCTGGGACAGGTTGGGCTTTGGGTACAGAATCAAAGACATTATTGGTAGTTTTGGTAGTAGATGCAGAAGCAAATCCACCGCCTAATAAGTCAAATAAGTTACCTTGACCAGTTGCTCTATCTTTAGCGCGAGATTGCGCCCAATCATAAACAAGTTCGAGGTCTTTGATTAATTGGTGGCGATTTGGTTCAATTTTGTCAAAAGCACCGCAATAAATCAGTGATTCTAAAGTACGGCGGTTAACTGCACGCAAGTCAACGCGATCGCAAAAGTCAGATAATGATTTAAACGCCCCTTGGTCTTCCCGCGCTTCTAAAATACAAGCGATCGCATTCTGTCCCACATTCCGAACAGCAGAAAAACCAAATAAAATCTTGTCGCCCACTGGTGTAAAATCTATACCAGAACGGTTAATATCCGGCGGTTCGATTTGAATATTCATACTCAAACAAGTCGAAATATATTTCTGTACCTTGTCTGTGTCACCACTGTTAGCCGTTAACAGTGCTGCCATATATTCTAATGGATAATTCGCTTTTAAATATGCTGTTTGATAAGTGACATATCCATAAGCAGTAGAGTGGGATTTATTAAAGCAATTAGAAGCGATGAAATTATTTTTAATGACAAAATTATGGTCTTGTTCTACCCCAATGTCATAGACATTTGACAGACCAACCGATTTACGAGTAATTATTTTAACCATCTTTCTTTTCCCCGCCGCCAACTTAATAAAAGCGAATATTATTACTTTAATGAGTCATCAACAGACTTAAAAGTTTACTTCCCTAACTGCTACTCATCTCCTCTTACACGACAATAACTGAAATTTATAGCTAAGTTAATAGTCTAAGTTTTATAATTTGCAAACATCCAGTTATCAAGTATATAGTTGCTGTTTTGGGGAAGGATGACATACTTACCCGCAATATGTACTAAAATCAATGATTTGAGTTACCAAGAGAGCAGTCATGGCATCCATACGCGAGTTGCACGAACAGCTAGTTAAAAAAGAACGTTCCGCCGTTGAAATTACCCAAGAAGCTTTGGACAAAATTCAAGCTTTAGAGCCGAAATTACACAGTTTCTTGCATGTAACAGCACAACAGGCGTTAGAGCAAGCTCGTGCTGTAGATGCCAAAATTGCTGCGGGTGAAGAAATTGGCTTGTTAGCAGGGATTCCCATTGGCATCAAAGATAATATGTGTACCAAAGGAATCCCCACTACCTGCGGTTCCCGGATATTGGAAAATTTTGTGCCACCCTATGAGTCTACAGTGACACAAAAATTGCTAGATGCTGGGGCTGTCACGGTGGGCAAAACCAATTTAGATGAATTTGCAATGGGTAGTTCGACAGAAAATTCTGCCTACCAAGTTACAGCTAACCCGTGGGATGTAACGCGGGTTCCTGGTGGTTCATCTGGGGGTTCAGCCGCCGCCGTTGCTGGGGATGAATGTGTGGTTTCCCTGGGTTCTGATACTGGTGGTTCAATTCGCCAACCCGCTTCTTTTTGTGGTGTCGTCGGTTTGAAACCAACCTACGGACTTGTTTCACGCTACGGTTTGGTGGCTTACGCTTCATCTTTGGATCAAATAGGCCCTTTTGGACGCTCTGTAGAAGATACCGCAATTTTGCTGCGAGCGATCGCAGGCTACGACCCCAAAGATTCCACCAGCCTGAAAGTAGACATTCCCGACTACGCAGCTTCCCTCAAACCAGACCTCAGAGCTAGAAAAAAGCTGCGAATTGGGATAATTACAGAAACCTTTGGTGAAGGCTTAGACTCGGTGGTGGAGACGGCTGTTACCAAAGCCATCGACCAATTACAAATGTTAGGCGCTGAAATTCATACAATTTCTTGTCCTCGTTTCCGCTACGGTTTACCGAGTTATTACATCATCGCCCCATCGGAAGCATCAGCCAACCTCGCCCGTTACGACGGCGTGAAATACGGCTTACGCACACCCGATGCAGATAATTTACTGTCAATGTACAAGAGTACCCGTGCTAGTGGCTTTGGCACCGAAGTTAAACGCCGAATTATGATTGGCACTTACGCCCTATCGGCTGGGTATTATGATGCTTACTATCTCAAAGCCCAAAAAGTCCGCACCCTGATTAAACAAGACTTTGAAAACGCCTTTAAGCAAGTTGATGTGTTAGTTACTCCCACTGCTCCCACCACAGCATTTAAAGCCGGCGAAAAAACCACAGATCCTTTGAGTATGTACTTAAATGACCTGATGACCATTCCCGTCAATCTCGCTGGCTTACCAGGGATTAGCGTACCTTGTGGTTTTGATGACCAAGGTTTACCCATCGGCTTGCAAATCATTGGCAATGTCTTAAGAGAAGACCAAATTCTGCAAATAGCTTACGCTTATGAGCAAGCAACTAATTGGCATCTACGCAAGCCAGTATTGTAGTGCTAACTAAGGCTGTATGTGAAGAAGGGGTGTGAGGGTTTTGAACACCTAAAACTCTAGGGGAAATTCAAAAGTCATAGGACTTACGCAGTAAGACGAAATGTCAAGGGTGTATGGGTATAGGGGTGTATGTATCTAAAACTCTTACACCCCATACCCTTTCACCCCTAAACCCAACCTCCACAGACAATCTTGGTGCGTAAGTCCTGAGTAAAATAATTTTTGACTTTTAACTTTTGACTTTTGACTTAATTTTGCCCTTACACCCTCTCCCAAACCCTTAAAACTATTGAGCGTTGACTTTGGGCTGTTGACTGTTGACTTGGGGAGTGAATGTGACTTCCTTGATTTTCCCGGAAGTTCCCAAGGGTTTTGCTGGTTGATTGTTGACAGAAACCAAGACAACACCTGCATTTCCAGAACGTACAGTCAACTGTTTTTTAGCTGTCCAGGTTTTGCGTTGTCCTTTGTTTAAGTTACCGACAAATTCAGTTTTACCGTCTACGTTCACTTGTAACCAAGATTTACCTTGAAGTTCTAAGGTAACGGCGACAGCCTGACTCAAATTATCTTTGGAGGGTGCAATCACCGCTAGGGGAGTTGGGGGATTTTCGGCTGGTGCTTGATTAGTTGACGGTAAAGATTCTGTTTTAGGTAAGGGTGCAGATTGAGATAAGGCTGCTGTTGTTTTTTTAGATGTTCCTAAGTTAAGTTTTTTAACGAAAGATTCGGCAGAAAATTGGGGATTAAGTACATACATAAGCCCACCAGCCGCCACTAATAATAAAACGGTGTAAGGAATGAATAGTGGTAAAGAAAATTTACGTTTCGAGGCTGCTTTGTGACCAGAGTTTTTCTCAACTACGGAAGGATGAACTTCAGTGGAAAAAGTTTTAGCTAAGGAAGCACCATCTAAGCCGATCACATCTGCATAACGACGGATAAAGCCTTGAATATATACAGGTTCGGGTAGTTCATCGAATTTGCCTGTATCTAAAGCCTTTAAGCAAGCAAGGCGAATATTGGTTTTAATTGCTACCTGCTCTAGTTGAATAGATTTTTCCTGTCTGACTTGTTTTAAAGTTTTACTTATTTCTTGCAACTGTTCTTTTTGAACGTCTTCTAAGAGGCTCACGACCTTCTCCTACAATTAACTTATGTTTACTATTTAACGGAAGAATTACTAAATTTCCGGCTCCTGAATTCTGACTGCTGAATTCTTCTTCAAGAATCCCAAATTGTTTTTGACTCTATACTCTATACGAAAACAACGAAAACTGCTATACAAGTAATTTTTAAAGCATAAAATTACCCGTATGAAAATACGCAAGCAGCAATTGTTATTTTTATTTAAGTTTAAGTCGTTACTTGCTTTTGGAATCGTGACTGCGATCGCCTACTGTAGCATCAGTCTATTTCTGTTTTTCCAGCAACCCAGGTTCATCTTTTTTCCCTCCACTGTGATTGAAAAGACACCAGACTTGTTCAATTTGCCTTATCAAGAAGTCTGGATACCTGTAAAAACTAGCTTGGGAAAGGTCGAAAAAATCCATGCTTGGTGGATTCCAGCCAAGCAGCCCAATGCCAAGGTGTTGTTATATCTGCACGGGAATGGCCTGAATATTGGCGCAAATATAGCGCATAGCCAGCGATTTCATCAACTGGGATTTTCCGTGTTGCTGATTGATTATCGGGGATATGGTCGCAGTCAAGGCGAGTTTCCCAATGAAATGAGAGTCTATCAAGATGCTGCTACCGCGTGGCAATATCTGACGCAGCAACAGCAAATTCCCCCCCAGCAAATTTTTATTTATGGTCATTCTTTGGGTGGTGCGATCGCTATTGATTTGGCAGTGAAACACCCCGAAGCGGCTGGATTAATTGTAGAAAGCTCTTTTTCATCCATGCGCGAAATCATCTCTACTCGCAAATGGTTTTCCGTCTTTCCCATCGATTTAATTTTGACACAGCGTTTTGACTCAATCAAAAAAGTGCCACAGTTGCAAATGCCAGTTTTATTTATTCACGGCACTGCTGATTCCACTGTACCTGCTTACATGAGCCAAAAACTTTATGATGCTGCCCCTGAACCCAAACAGCTAATTTTGGTTCCCAATGCTGACCATAACAATACAGCTGTAGTTTCTGGTGGTAAATATCTGCAATGGGTAGAGTCATTTGTTCAAAAGGTGCGGAATTAGTCAAGACTTACGTACAAAGATTGTCTGTGGAGATTGGGTGTATGGGTGAAAGGGTTTTGAGTACTTACACCCTAATCTAAAACCTTAATTTTTCGTTTTTTACGTAAGTTCTATTAACTTGATAAATATCTCTCACCGTAATATTACTTGGTTCTTAATCTTGCCTTTAGCCCCTTTGCTTAACATACCTAAAATAACCAAAAATATACGGTTTTATAGATAAATATCCTGATGTCATATTTAAACCGCCGGAGAATTTATACAAATAGACTTCTTGCGGTATGGGGAGTAATTTGTATTATGACTATGGCACCTGCATATTTATTTAAAATTCTGGGAAATCCTACCATTGAGATTTCGCAAGCAGAACTGCGATCGCTACTAGGTGAAATTGAGACTCAACTTCATCGCAGTCAAGTTTATCGTCAAGCCTTGGCTAAACTACAAACATTACTTGGTTCTTCCGAAGAAGCCAAAAATTTATTTAAAGCTATCGGTAGGGAAGCTATCGGTTTGGCATTCCAGAACTTTGCCCATCACGCAAAAGTCGCAGATAGCAATCAACAAACAAACACAGAACCAGAAAAATCTAGTAATGTTGCTAATAGTATTCCTAGCAATCATCTAAATCAGCAACCAACAAATACAGATGTATTATCAACATCTTTAGTAACAGAAGATACCAGTAAAGCCGTTACCCAAAATCCTGAAAATTCAGCTAAAAAACATCCCATACCAAAACTCATGAACTGGCTGCAACCGAATCAAAAAAAAGCAAATGTTGAACTAGCCCAGCAACAATTAGCCGCCCAACGTTTAGCAATCATGAGTCAAATTGGTCAACAATTACGCCAAGCCCGTGAAGCTAGAGGTTTTTGTTTGAGAGATTTGAGTATCTTCACTCACTTACCAACTCATCAAATGGAAGCAGTCGAAAACGGCGACTTAGAATCATTACCAGAGGATATTTTAGTTAGAGGATTTATCCGGGTGATGGGTAATGCTTTGGGACTCAACGGTACAAGTTTGGCTAACTCTTTACCAATGGTTAATACTGTTCCATCCGTTCTACCTTCTTGGTCTCAGTCTAAACATAATTCCCCTAGTATGGGGTTAGAACTAAGACCGATACATTTATATTTAGGCTATACAGCCCTGGTAGCTGGGACAGTGGGAGGTTTATCTGTCATGTCTCAACCGGGAAAAATTGACACCACTGTTAATCCTGATGCTAGTTCGTCTTCGCCTGTTTCTCAGACAAATAAAAATCCTGAACCCAATGCGAAACCAGGTATTAAGTCAAGTGCTGCGGGAATTAGTGTCGGTTCAGATATTGCCCCACCGGAAGCATTGTAATTAAGCGTGCTGAGTGCTGAGAGGGGGGAGACAAGGTAGAGGGGGTAGACAAGGTAGAAAGATTGCTTCCTTGTCTCCCGTGTCCCCCGTGTCTCTCTTGTCCCCTCGCCCCCCACCTACACAGTGATAATATATCTTTGTAATTAAAATTCCCTTATGACACCAGACCCTTATGCTTGGATAGAAGAATCGTTAGCAACAATCCATCGGGCGGACTGGTATCGTGCAGTACAAGCTTTAAGCGATCGCCCTGGTGCAACGGTGGTGTTGGCGGGGCGAGAGGTAATTAATTTTGCCAGTAATGATTATTTGGGTTTGGCTGGGGATGAAAGGTTAATTGCTGCTGCTACAGCCGCCACCAGAGAATTTGGGACTGGTAGTACAGGTTCTCGATTACTCAGTGGGCATCGGCAATTACACCGAGATTTAGAAAAAGCGATCGCATCTCTCAAACAAACTGAAGATGCAATTGTCTTTAGTTCAGGATATCTGGCAAACTTGGGAGCGATCGCAGCTGTTGTTGGGAAACGCGATTTAATTCTTTCTGACCAGTACAATCATTCCAGCCTGAAAAATGGTGCCATTCTCAGTGGGGCAACCATCACAGAATATCCCCATTGTGATGTTGTGGCTTTAAAAACTCAACTCAGCCAACAACGGCAAAACTACCGTCGTTGTTTAATTATTACCGATAGCGTCTTTAGTATGGATGGGGATTTATGTCCCTTGCCAACATTGTTAGCGATCGCGGAAGAATTTAACTGTATGCTGCTAGTTGATGAAGCCCACGCGACTGGGGTAATAGGTCAAACTGGCGCGGGGTGTGTGGAATTTTTTGGCTGTACTGGTAAGCAGTTAATTCAAATTGGCACTTTAAGCAAAGCTTTAGGTAGTTTAGGTGGTTATGTTGCTGGCAATGCTCACTTAATTGATTTTTTACGCAATCGCGCCCCGACTTGGATTTACACCACAGGACTTTCCCCCGCCGATACCGCCGCAGCCTTAGCCGCAATTCATATTATCCAACAAGAACCCCAACCGCGAATGCAATTGTGGCGTAATGTCGATTACCTCAAAAATCTAATGCAGCAGCAATTACCCCAACTGAAGTTATTACCAACAGAATCACCTATACTTTGTTTTCAATTACCCAGCCCCACTGATGCACTCCGGGTTGGTAAGCACCTCAAAGATGCAGGTATTTTTGCCCCCGCAATTCGTCCACCCACAGTCCCAACCAGTCGCATTAGAATTTCTGTTATGGCTACCCATCAAACACAGCATATAGAAGCATTAGTCGCAGGCTTGAAAAATAGGGATTTGGTTTGATGTTTGAATGGGTGCATCCCAGTTTTTATTTAGCAACTAAAGAATAAAAGTCATTGCGAGGAGGGACGACGAAGCAATCGCATGGTTTTGTTCTTAGTGCGAGACTTTGCGATTGCTTCACTTCACTTCGTTACGTTCGCAATGACATACAAAAAAGTGGGATGCTCCCTGTTTAAATTTAGTCATCAGCAATGGGAACAAATATCTCACAATAGGAATCATCTGGAATTAGCTAATCAAAAATTAGTGACAATTTGACTTTTGCTCAAGCAAGATTTTACATTTTATAGCAAGCCTACTGTTTATCAATAATTTAAGACCGCTATCCTTTAAGATAAATTGAGAATAATGAATTTGTTTAAATTTACTAAATCAATGTAAAGAAAGTATTATCCTATTAAATTTTATTGAAAAATACATACAATATTTTGGGAAAATTGACTACTATCGAAAGACATTTTTTTGCTAAAAAAATGATCTATCTCCAGATAAATGTCGAAAAATTGCAAACTAGCTTAGGGTATGTATAGCCCCCCGCCACAAGTTTTGGTTGTTTGCAATTGTTTTCATGCCCTACATTCATTATTCGCATTTACTACGTTATGGCTTTGTGGTGGTAGTTGTCGCCACAGCACTAGTAATTATGCTCTTGCTTGACCCCATATTAGACATGAAGGGAACACCATTCCTACTATTTTTTAGTGCTGTAATGGTGAGTGCTTGGTATGGTGGTTTGAAATCAGGACTGTTAGCAACCTTCTTGTCAGCAATATTAAGCGATTACTTTTTTCTTTCCCAACATTACACAGTCGGGTTAAGTTTACCTAATGGTGTAAAAATACTGTTATTTGCGTTACAAGGATTACTATTTAGTTTTCTGTCTGAAGAATTAAGGCACGCGAAACGTAAAGCAGAAATTAATCTCCAGAAACTAAAAATTAGTGAAGAACGATTTCGCGTCGCCTTGAGTAATTCAGATATTGTCGTGTTTCAGCAAGACCGCGATTTTCGTTATCAATGGGTTCATAATCTACAGGGTATAGATACAGTTGCAGCCGTGTTAGGCAGAACTGATTATGAACTTTTCCCCACGGCAATAGCACAACAATTGATGAAAATTAAACGTCAGGCGGTAGAACAAGGTATTTCCACCCGTGAGGAAGTTTGTCTGAGTCTTGGGGAAGAAGTGATTTATTATGACTTGCTAGTGGAACCCCTCACCGGTGGCGAAGGTGGTGTGACTTGTGTGGGCGTAAATATTACAGAACGCAAGCAAACAGAACTAGAAAAAGCCAAGTTACAAAGCACACTCCAGCAAGCCCTCCAACAAAAAGAAGAATCTTTAGCTTTACTGAATACTTGGTTAACTAGTTCCCCCGTAGCATTGGCATTTCTTGATACTGAATTACGCTATGTGTATGCTAATGAAGCTTTAGCAGCTATCAACGGTATACCTCTAAGTCAACATATTGGTCGTACTCTACAAGAAATCTTACCGGAATGGGCGGGGCGATTAGAACCAGTGTTTCAGCAAGTAATTCAAACGCGCCAACCATTACTGAACCAAGAAGTTAGCGGCGAAACTCATCCGCCTGGGGTATATCGCCAAAGTTTAGTTAGCTACTATCCTGTTAGCTTACCCGATGGAAAGTTGCTGGGTGTGGGAGTTACTGGTGTTGAAATTACACCAATCAAACAAGCTGAACAAGCATTGCGAGACAGCGAAGCTAAGTTTCGCAGTGTGGTTGAGTCTAATATGATTGGAATTGGCTTTTGGGAACAAGATGGCAAAATTACAGATGCTAATGATGCCTTGCTGAAGATGTTGGGTTACAGCCGCGAAGATTTATTTAGTGGAGAATTGGACTGGCGAAATTTGACACCTGCTGAGTATCTTTATCTTGATGAACAAGCACTCATACAACTTCAAAACAGTTCCTTTTCCACTCCTTATGAAAAAGAATATATCCGCAAAGATGGGACTCGCTTACCAGTGTTAATTGGTAGCAGTCATTTTGAGGGAACTTCAGACAGAGGCGCTTTTTTTGTTATTGATATTACAGAACGTAAGCAGGCGGAAGAGCAACTACGCTACATTGCGGAAATCAGTAGTTTACTGTCTACTTCTTTAGATTATGAGGAAACTTTACAGCAAATTGCCAAAATCTCTGTGCCACAATTAGCTGACTGGTGTAGTGTAGAGATTTTGACGGATGATGGTTCACTGCGGCGTTTACCTGTGGCTTATGCCGATCCTGCTCAGGCGGAGTTAGCGCAACAACTCCAAGAATATGTGCCGAATTTGTCAGGTATACATCCGATCGCTAGAGTACTGCAAACAGGCAAACCAGAATTAATCGCTCAAGTCACTGATGCAATGTTAGTTGCCTCAACGCAAAACGCCGAACATTTAGAAATTATCCGTCAGCTAGGGGCGAAGTCGGCAATGGTGGTGCCATTAATCGCCCACAAGCGAGTTTTGGGTTGTATTACCTTTGCGATCGCGCAATCAAATCGTTGTTACGATGAAACTGATTTAAATTTAGCCACAGATGTAGCTTATCGCGCTGCCTTAGCAGTGGAAAATGCCCAACTTTATCGAGATAATCATCAAGCGTTAATTAATTATGCCGAATCTCTAGCACTGTTAGATGCACTGTTAGCAGGCGCACCTGTGGCAGTTTGCTTTTTAGATCAAGAACTACGCTATATCAGAATTAATCAAGTTTTAGCTGACATTAACGGTTTCCCTGTAGAAGCCCATCTGGGGCGGAAATTTAGCGAGATGTTCCCCAGGATGGCAACGCAATTTGAAGCGCAATTACAACAGGTGTTAGAAACTGGCGAACCCCTGCTGAATGTGGAAATTAGCGGGGAAGTACCAGGCAAACCAGGAATATACAGCTATTGGTTGGGTAATTATTATCCAGTCCGCAATGCTTTAAATGAAACTGTGGGGATTGGAATTATTTTCTCGGATGTCACAGCCACCAAAGTTGCGGAAATTGCTTTGCGTGAAAGTGAATCGAGATTCCGCGCTATGTTCAACCAAGCCGCAGTCGGTATTGCTTTGGTAGGGTTGAATGGTCAATTTTTGCAAGTAAATCCGGCATTGTGTGAGATTACTGGCTATAGCCAAGCCGAATTAATGCAGATGAACTTTCAAAATATCACCCACCCTGACGACTTAGCCGATGATTTAGCCCAGGCTGGGAGAGTTTTAGCAAAGGAAATTAATGGTTACTCTTTAGAAAAACGCTACATTCGCAAAGATGGTTCCCCGGTTTGGGTAAATCTGACTTCTTCGGCTGTTTGGGATATTCATGGACAAGCCAAGTATGCAGTCGGCATTATCGAAGATATCAGCGAACGCAAACAAGCCGAACTCGCGCAAAACTTTTTAGTCGAAGCCAGTAGCTTACTAGCCGCCTCCCTAGATTATCAAGTCACTCTCCATAATGTGGCTAATTTGGTAGTGCCTACCTTAGCTGATTGGTGTGTTGTCCATGTGCTGGGGGAAGATTATACGATTCAACAAATCGCAATGGTGGCGACGCTTCCGGCTAAACAAGAAATCCTCTCAGAACTGCGCCGACGTTATCCCCCCAAATACGAAGACAACAGTCCGTTTCGAGAAACCTTATTACGCGGCGCATCAGTCTTTTATCCCGAATTTCCATCCCAAATTCTTCCCCAACTTGCTGAAGACGCAGAACATCTACAGTTACTCCAAAGCCTGGGTACAAGTTCTTTAATCATTATTCCCCTACATTTGCGCGGGGAAATATTGGGCATAATTTCTTTAGCAAGAGGTAAATCTAGTTGTGCTTATAATTCCGCAGATTTGGCATTAGCAGAAGATTTAGCCCATCGTGCGGCGACGGCGATTGATAACGCCAGACTTTACCAAAAAACCCAGCAGGCAAAACAAGCAGCCGAATTAGCCGTTAGTCGCACTGTGCGTTTACAAAGAATTACCGCCGCCCTTTCCGAAGCTATCACCCCGCAACAAGTGGCTGATGTGCTGGTGAATCAGGGAATTGCGGCGTTAGGTGCGAGTGCGGGTTCTGTGAGTTTGTTAGTAGAACATGGCAGTTATTTGAAAGTTGTGCAAGCCACTGGCTATCCAGAATCAGTACTGGATGCTTGGAAAACTTTTCCGGTAACAGCAGCTGTCCCTTTAGCGGAAACCGTGCGAACAGGCAAAGCAATTTTTCTCGAAAGTCCAGCCGCCTTAGCCGCTAATTATCCCCACTTAGCCGATTTACCATCGGTGACAGGAAATTCTGCCTTTGCTTGTGTTCCCTTAATTGTAGAAAAACAAGTAATTGGGGCATTAGGATGGAGTTTTGCCACTACCCAAATTTTTTCCGAAGCTGATCAAGGATTTATGTTGACATTGGGGCAGCAATGTGGTCAAGCGATCGCCCGCGCCCAACTCTACGAAGCCGAACGCCTTGCCCGTTCCGAAGCCGAAACCGCCAACCGCATCAAAGATGAATTTCTGGCGGTGCTTTCCCATGAACTGCGAACTCCCCTCAACCCGATTTTAGGCTGGGCAAAATTACTCCGCACCCGCAAAAACGACGAAACCACAATATTGAGGGCTTTGGAAACCATTGAACGCAACGCCAAGTTACAAGCCCAACTGATTGAAGATTTATTAGATGTGTCGCGGATTTTGCGCGGTAAGTTAAGTCTGCATATCCGCACTGTAGATTTAAACAGCACCATTACCGCCGCCCTAGAAACAGTGCGTTTAGCCGCCGAAGCCAAATCAATTCAACTGCAAACCTCTCTGCCCCAGCAGAACGTTGAAGTGATGGGTGATGGCGATCGCTTGCAACAAATTGTCTGGAATTTGGTATCCAATGCCGTAAAATTTACACCATCAGCCGGACAGGTAGAAGTGCGCTTAGAACAAGTCGGGATGGAGGCGCAAATTCAAGTCGTTGATAACGGTAAGGGCATCACTCCAGAATTTTTACCCTACGTCTTTGAATACTTCCGCCAAGCCGATGGCAAAACCACCAGAGTCTTTGGTGGATTGGGATTAGGACTGGCAATTGTCCGCCATTTAGTAGAACTCCACGGTGGTATAGTCTGGGCAGAAAGTCCCGGTGAAGGACAAGGGGCAACTTTTACCGTGCGACTACCTCTGCATAAAAGTGCTGATGCCACCGAATTGAATCCTGAAACTGCACAGATGGACTTGGCAACCCAAGATTCATTATTGGCGGGAGTGCGAATTTTGTTTGTTGATGATCAATCTGATGTCTTGGAGTTTTTCAGCTTTGCCTTAGAACAGTATGGGGCAGAAGTGACAGCAGTTGCATCCGCCGCCGCCGCATTAGAAGCCCTAGTGCAGTTAGAGCCAGATATTTTACTTAGCGATATTGGAATGCCGATTATGGACGGGTATATGTTGCTACGGCAAGTTAGGCAATTACCCCAAGATAAATGCGGGCAAATTCCCGCGATCGCCCTCACAGCCTATGCTGGTGAAATCGACTATAAACAAGCAATAGCCGCAGGTTTTCAACGACATATCCCCAAACCCGTTGATCCCCTTGACTTAGCAATTGCGATCGCTAAACTGATTCGGCGGAAGTAAGGAGGGTAGTGGTTCGACTTCGCTCACCAACCGGGGCAGGGGGACAAGGGGGACAAGGGTGACAAGGGTGACAAGGGGGACAAGGAAGCAATATTTCTACCCCCTCTCCCTTGTCTACCCCCTCTCTCTTGTCTACTCCCTCACCCTTGTCTCCCCCCTCTCCCCTGTCTCCCCCCTCTCCCTTGTCTACTCCCTCTCAGCACGGGCTGAACGCCCCGCTACCGCTACAGCACTTCCTAAGCACTCCGCAATGCCACAATCGGGTCGAGTTTAGCTGCACGGCGGGCGGGAACGACACCAAAGAATAAACCGATCGCACCAGAAACACCGACGGCGGTAGCAATAGCTACAGGAGAAATCCCCGCTTCTAGGGGTGTCAGGCTGGCAACAATCATAATTCCACTGACACCAACGCCAGTTCCCAATAAACCACCAATTGCTGACACAATCACAGCTTCAATCATGAACTGGAGTAATATATCTTGTTCGGTTGCGCCAATGGCTTTTCTGAGTCCGATTTCTTGGGTGCGTTCGGTGACGGAAACCAGCATGATATTCATGATACCGATACCGCCGACGAATAGGGAGATACCCGCGATCGCCGCCAGCATAATTGTTAATGCACCTGTGATTTGTCCGACAGTTTGCAAAGCATCTTTTTGGGTACGGATAGTAAAGTCATCTTCACCGATGATTTTGTGGCGTTGGCGCAGCAAATTGGTAATTTGAAAAACGGCTGCATCTACGCTATCGGCGTTCTTAGCTGAGGCGACAATGTAACTTAACTCTAATCCATAGGGAGAAGTACGCCCGACAATGCGGTTTGCCATTGTAATTACCGGGATTAACGCCGCATCATCATAATCCACACCCAAATTTGAACCTTTGGCAACTAATACCCCAATCACCCGAAAACTCGTATTGTTGATGCGTAACTGCTGTCCCACAGGATTACTAGTGGCGAAAAGTCTTTGGGCTAATTTTGCCCCCAGCACCGCCACTTGGTTACTGCGTTTCATATCCACTTCTGAAAAGAACCGCCCTTTGTCGGTGGTAAAGTCGCGCACCGTCAAAAAGCTGGGAGTTGTACCAATAATATTGACATCGGTGTTTTTATTCCCTACCGTCACCACCTGCCGACTATTTAACTCCGCCGTCACATCTGCTATGGTTGGCACTTGAGTAGCGATCGCTCTGGCATCTTCTAAAACTAAAGTTTTTGGGGTATCACGGGAAATCCGCTCGGTTTCTTGATTACCAGGAATGACAAATAACACATTCGGCCCCAAAGATTCTAATTGTTTGGCAATGTATCTCTGTCCGCCTTCCCCAATACCAATCATGGCAATTACCGAAGCGTTACCAATCACTATCCCCAACATGGTGAGGGCGCTACGCAACTTATTCGACAGCAGGGTTTTGCCTGCCATTTGTACGCTTTCTAAGAAGTTCATAAGTAAGTAGAAAGTGCTTAGTTATATTAAAGTGCTGTTAGCGGTAGCGGGGCGTTCAGCCCGTGCTGAGTGTGGGGAGACAAGGTAGAGGGGGGAGACAAGGTAGAAAGATTGCTTCCTTGTCCCCCTTGTCCCCCTTGTCCCCCTTGTCCCCCATCTCAATTCTGCTGCTCTTGCGCCTTCTTGATTTTATAGTCCTGGGGTAAATCCACAAACACGCGATCGCCTGCTTCTACTCCTGATAAAACTTGAGTTTGGTCTTGAATTTGCGCTCCTGTTGTTACTTCCCGAAACTGGGGTTGATTTTTGGCATCGGGAATCAAGACACCAGTTTTACCTTTTTCGGTGACAATGGCTACTGTGGGTAATACTAAGGTGTTGCTGACGCGATCGCCTAAAAAAGTCAAATCGACATTTAAGCCAGAACGCAGTTTATCTATGCCTGTCTCTAAAGCTACGCGCACCTGAAACGATGTTACACCTTGTTCTACAACTGCTTCTGGTGCAATCAAGCGGACACGACCTTTAAAAACTTGATCAGGATAAGCATCAGCCACAATTTCGACTTCTTGTCCTACTTTCACTCGCCCAATATCAGCTTCGGGGATTTGGGCTAAAACTTCCAAGCCTTTAGCAACCGCCACAATCGAACTAGAAGTTGCTGATGCGCTGCTAGAAGCAGAGGTGGTTGGTGTCACAAATGCACCGATATTCGCATACTTTTGCGTCACAATCCCTGCAAAGGGGGCGCGAATCACAGTTTCTTCAATTTTGACATTAGCTGCTGCTAACTGTGCTTGGGCAGCTTTAACGGCGGCTTGGCGTTGGGCAATTTCTTCTTTACGTGTACCATTTTCTAATAAAACTAAAGCGGCTCTGGCTTCGGTGACGGCAGCTTCTTTCATGTCAATTTCTTCGCTGCGGGAGCCACTTTCCATCAATGATAACCGCCGACGCGCTTCTTCTAAATTAGCTTTAGCAGATTTATCATCACTCACTGCTTGGTCTAGTGACTGCTTTTTTTCTGCGCCTTGTTGGTAAAGATATTGGTAACGTTTAACTTGTTCGGAGGTGTAATTTACCCTGGCTTGGGCTGCATCTACTTGGGCTTGCACTTGAGAAATTTCTTGGGGACGATTCCCGGCACGCGCTTGGGCTAACTGGGCTTCGGCTTGTCGCAACCGCGCCCTCGCTTGAGTGATTTCTTGGGGACGGTTCCCGGCTAAGGCTTGATCTAACTGCGCTTGGGCTTGGGCTAAGTTGGCGCGATATTGCAGAATTTGGGCTTGTAAATCGCCTACATCCATTCTGGCGATCACTTGATTTTGTTCTACGCGATCGCCTTGTTCCACATATAATTCTGCCAGCACCCCAGGATTTTTCGGACTAATATTTACACTCTGCACAGGTACAACCTTACCACTGGCAGTAATTTTTAAAGTTACATTTTTTGCTTCTACAGGTACAGTTAGTTGTGTAATATCTTGCTCACTTGTTCCACGATTCACCACATTGACTGTACTCGTAACACCCGCCACAACAGCACCCGTGGCTATCAACCCAATTAGCCAGCGATATGGGTGATAAACTTTGCCAATCACGGGAACTTCTATGTAAGTGTTCATAATTACGGTCTAATCTATACTTTGAGGCTAGGTGAATCGCTATTGAGAACGCTGTCAGAAATTAATTAACGTTCCTTAATACTAGTCTCTAGTAATTTTAACCGCCTTCACCTAAATGGGTGAAATGGGAGGCTGTTAAGCATTTACTTTACCTCACTGGAATGAGAACCCGCTATATTCCAATACGGTTCAGTTAGTGAAATTTAAAAATTACAGATCCCCCTAAATCCCCCTTTTTAAGGGGGACTTTTATTCTTGTTCCCCCCTTTTTCAAGGCAGGACTGTTTCATTTTCGAGAGTAAAATCTCCAACCCTATTTTTTCGTTCGTTGATAACGAATATCGAAGCAAAAGAGAACGAGATTACAAAGCTTACACTTTTTTCCTTTTTAGAATGAAACAGTCCTGCCTTTTTCAAGGGGGGTTAGGGGGGATCAAAACCTTAACTGAACCGTATTGCGCTATATTCACAAAAAAAGCCGCTTGTAATGCGGCTAAATGACCAAAAATATTATTGTATAGATGATTCCTCTACTAAAAGATAGAAATGGTTTTTCAATCTTTTAGTAGTGGAAAAACTATACTTTTACCAAAGCTTTTTGTTTACGCTTCATCCACAATCCGAAACCAGAACCAATAACCACACCACCAAGGGTCAACGGTTCAGGTACAGGTGTAGCGTTGTTAGCCTGTAGACTGGTAGCTGTAATACCAGCAAAGGACGGGGCACGGCTACGACTATACTGTATGAAATTTGTGCTACCTATTCCAGTAAATCCACGCCCAAATCCTAACACCAACTGGCTAACGGTGGTAGAACTCTGTACAAACGCTAATGCCTCTGCAATTTGAGGCTGCACGCCAACCTGGAATTCTATAATCCCAGCTATGTTTGTGCTGTTGTTCAGTGGGCTAGAAGGATTGCCCAAGTTATTGAACAATCTGTCAATAACTGTTCCTGAAGTGTTTGTGAGCGTTATATCCCATTCAGATAAAATAACTTGACGTACGGATGAGTTTAATGGTAATTGATTCTGATCTACTATGTAGTAACCACTAGCACTACCGTTACTACCAAAATCTACGCTAAGTTCATATCTTTGCAAATTTATCGCACTAGCAGGAGAAATCCCCACAGTTGCCAGTATACCAACACCAATCGATGCTATCGCTGCCGATTGGAATATATTCTTGAGAGATTTGATCATCGTTATTCAATCCTGAAAACAAGATTTCAAGTAATGAGAATAAAATGTAAAAATGGCGTTTTTACCTGCATAAATTCCTAATTAGACAATTAACATAAAATCGCATTCATAATTTTTGTTTACGATAATTTGTTTATTGTTATTTTAATTATTTATGACAAGATAAATAATAGATAATGCCTTTTTTACATCTAAGAGGAATGGTGTCATTTCAGCCGATAAAAAGCAATAGGAAAAGTATATCTTTAATTAAAAATTAAAAATCCATAACAAGGTGATATGTGTGAAATTACTTTGTACAAGAGTATTGCAGTATTTTGAGTAATTATACTAGTAGTATTTTCTTCCAGGTTTTACTGCGATTACTTTATAAAAACTTTACATTTTTACTAAATGTAACCTCGATATATAAAAATTTGTGAAAAAATATAGGATTTACGCATAAAAACGAAAAATCAAGGGTTTGGGTAAGGGTGTAGGGGTACAGGGGAGGTGTATGTATCTAAAACCCTTATGCCACTACAGATAATTTCAAAAATCAAACCCGATGCCTGTAGTGAATGGCAAAATTGAGTAATTGCCCAGATAAGCAAATTAATAAAAAAACAACAGTCTTTTATGATACTATTAAGAATTATCAAAATGATTTAAGATCAAATCTAGAGTTCTGTAGGTACAGCATGGTCTTTTGGCGCTGCATAGCTGCCTCTGGCTTAATTGTTTGCTTGATATCTGGTTGCAATAGCAAAGCCCAGTCATCAATCAAAAATACTCAGCAAGTGGTACAAGAAATTAATGTTTCCCAGTTGCTGACAGAAGCAAAGACGAATCAAAAGGCAGAAGATTTATTTCATCAGGGCAATAAATTATTAGATGCACAAAAATACCAAGATGCCATAGCAGTTTATGATAAAGCGATCGCCCTCAATCCAGAAAGTGCAGATGCTTGGATTAACAGAGGTATAGCTTTAACAAAGTTGCAAAAACATACAGACGCACTAGCATCTTACGATCAGGCGATCGCCATCAAGTCTGATAAAGATGAAGCTTGGTACAATCGAGGCAATGCTTTAGCCTCCTTGCAAAGTTACCCAGCCGCAGTTGCAGCTTATGATCAAGCGATCGCCATTAAACCAGATAAACAAGAAGCCTGGATTAACCGAGGCATAGCCTTGACAAAATTACAGCGTTATCCAGAAGCACTAGCATCTTATGACAAGGCGATCGCCATTAACCCAAACAAGCCAGAAGCCTATTACAATCGAGCTTGTACTTATGCCTTACAAAATAAAGTAGACTTAGCCGTTGCAAACTTAAAAGTCGCCACTCGCCTCGTTCCCGAAAAATACCAACAATTAGCAAAAACCGACCCAGATTTTAAGAAAGTACGTAATGATCAAAGATTTCAAAAGTTAATTCAATAGCAGATTTTGTTAACCATTTTGTATAAGTTTTTATCTGTTTGCTGTTGCAAGTTACAGGGTATGATTTGGATTAACTAAATCTAATCTCTGCGTTGCTTTGCTGCTTGCAATCAAAAATCATATATGAAAAAACTATTGATTACCGGAGCCAGTGGCTTTTTAGGATGGCATCTTTGCCAACTAGCAAAACCAGAATGGGAAGTTTATGGGATTTATAACTCTCATTTGCTAGAGATTCCGGGAATCAAAATGGTGAAAGTTGATTTAACAGACTTTGAGGAATTAAAACAACTATTTATCACAATTCATCCAGACGCAGTTATTCACACAGCAGCCCACTCACAACCCAATTTTTGCCAAATTCATCCGCAAGAATCACACCTCATCAATGTCACCGCATCTTGCAACATTGCTGGACTTTGTGCAGATGACTCCATTGCTTGTGCATTTACATCTACAGATCAAGTCTTTAACGGCTTAAATGCTCCTTATCATGAAGCTTCACCCGTATGCCCCATCAATATTTATGGTGAGCAGAAAGTCATGGCTGAAATGGGTATGTTAGAGCGATATCCTATAACTGCAATTTGCCGAATGCCTTTACTGTTTGGCGGTGCGACACCCACAGCCCAGAGTTTTATTCAACCATTTATTAAAACTTTAAAGGAAGAAAAAGAATTAAATTTATTTATTGATGAATTTCGCACACCAGCCAGTGCAATAACAGCCGCTAAAGGACTATTGTTAGCTTTACAAAAAGTTAATGGCATCATTCATTTAGGAGGGAAAGAGCGAATTTCACGTTATGACTTTGGACAGTTATTAGTAGAAGTCTTTCAACTACCATCTACAAGTATAAAAGGCTGCCGACAACAAGATGTCAAAATGTCCGCACCCAGGCCAGCCGATGTTTCTTTAGATAGTTCTCAAGCCTTCAGTTTAGGATATCAACCTTTATCTATCAAAGAAGAATTACAGATCATTGCTCAGTATCAGAATTATCTTTGATATCTGATAAGTTGTTACAACTCCCTACTTCCAGGGTGAACAAATATAGCAGTCTTATTTGAGATAGAAACCGACAAGGAGGACAAGGCAGACAAGGGAGACAGATGTTTATAAATCATTGAGAATTGCTATGTTTGTGAGTTTATGTTGATTTATTAATCTGCCATCCCAGCAAAATCTTGATAAGCTGATGTCTAATGTCTACAACTCTAGGATTAAAAGCAGTACTTCAACAGATCCAGCAACGAGACAGATATTAATCAATCCAGTCAACAAGAAGGATTTATTGAATGTCGGTGGGAATACGCTACGATTGGCAGGAAGCAGAAATTCAGCAGATTTATGATATGCCATTGCTAGAGCTTGTTTATCAAGCTGCTAGTGTACATCGTCAATATCATGACCCGAAAAAAATACAGGTCTGTAAACTGATCTCCATTAAAACAGGAGGTTGCCCTGAAGATTGTGGCTACTGCGCTCAATCTTCTCGTTATCAAACAGAAGTAAAACCACAACCACTTCTGGATAAAGATACTGTAGTCAATATAGCCCAAACAGCCAAGCAAAAAGGTGTCAGTCGTGTTTGTATGGGTGCGGCTTGGCGAGAAGTGCGGGATAATTCTCAGTTTGAAAAAGTGCTGGAAATGGTCAAAGAAGTGACCGATATGGGCTTAGAAGTATGCTGCACCCTGGGAATGTTAACAGCAGACCAAGCCAAGCGATTAGAAACAGCCGGGTTGTATGCTTATAACCATAATTTAGATACTTCTGAGGACTATTACAGCACAATTATTACCACAAGGACTTATAGCGATCGCCTGAACACTATTGAGAATGTCCGGCAAACTAATGTCACTGTCTGCTCTGGTGGGATTTTGGGCTTGGGTGAAACTGCTAAAGACCGTGTATCAATGTTGCATACTCTGGCAAATCTCAACCCACATCCAGAGTCAGTCCCAATTAACATTCTTTCCCAAGTAGAAGGTACACCCTTAGAAAATCAACCAGATGTCCCAATTTGGGATGTAGTGCGGATGATTGCGACAGCACGTATTGTTATGCCAACTTCCGATGTGCGTTTGAGTGCAGGCCGCGCCCGACTTTCCCAAGTTGAGCAAGCTTTCTGTTTCATGGCTGGAGCTAATTCTATCTTTTCCAGCGACGATAACAAAATGCTAACTGTCACCACACCTTGTCCAGATTATGATGCTGACCAAGAAATGTTGAACTTGCTGGGCTTAGAAATGCGTCCACCTGTCCAAAGACCAGCACTAACTTTGGCTTAGGGGCTAGGGGCTAGGGAAGAGAGTTTTACTTGTTTGGTTGTTATGGCCAAATCCTGAGTCGAAAATACTAACCTCTAGCCTCTAACCTCTAACCTCTGAAATTAGAGGATTTTAGCAGCACGTAGACCGAACAACAAACCTGCTGCGATCGCAGTAAATAAACCTAAAAAACCGATGTAAGCAACTACGGCAAACATTTTGATGCTTCTCCACAATACTTTACTAAATCTATTGAACCATTAGTCAAGGGTCAATGGTCAAGGGTCATTTGTTCTTGGTTATTAGTTCACATCCCTGTACCCTTCCCCTCTTCTGCTTTCCTTGCTTCGGGTGAACGAAATTTTGTGTGGGATTTCTAGCTAAGTATCCAAAAAATTACCCTCCATACTCCCCACACTCCCCACACTCCCCACACTCCCCACACCTTTTTTCTCTCACCCCCCTGCCTCTCTTTTGTCCCCAGATTGCGCTAAAATACAAGCCCACGGCGCTTTTTAGGGTTGGGCAATGACTTCTACCATTAACGTTAATTTACCGCAGCAGTCTTATGAAATTGCGATCGCACCTGCAAGTTTAGATCAACTTGGTCAAAGTCTGGCCAATCTCAAGCTAGGGCAGAAAGTACTTGTGGTATCTAATCCCACTATTTTTAAACATTATGGCGAAAGAGCGATCGCATCACTCAAGTCCGCAGGATTTAACGTAGCGAGTTATTGTTTACCCGCCGGTGAACGCTACAAAACCCTCAATTCTATTCAAAAACTCTACGATGTCGCCTTAGAAAATCGCCTGGAACGTTCCTCGACAATGGTAGCCTTGGGGGGAGGCGTAATCGGTGACATGACTGGTTTTGCGGCTGCAACTTGGCTACGGGGAATTAACGTTGTCCAAGTGCCTACCACTTTGTTAGCAATGGTAGACTCTGCTATTGGCGGCAAAACAGGCGTAAATCATCCCAATGGCAAAAACTTAATTGGCGCATTTCATCAGCCGCGTTTAGTTTTAATTGACCCAGAAGTGTTAAAAACTTTACCTGTGCGTGAGTTTCGTGCAGGGATGGCAGAAGTGATTAAGTATGGTGTGATTTGGGATGGGGAATTGTTTACCCAAATGGAAGCCAGTAAACATCTCAACCAACTCCGCTACATGAAGCCGGAACTGTTGAATGAAATCTTAACTCGTTCTTGCCAAGCCAAAGCCGATGTTGTCGGCAAAGATGAGAAAGAAGGCGGGCTCAGGGCAATTCTCAATTATGGACACACCATTGGTCATGCTATTGAAAGCTTGACTGGTTATCGATTAGTTAATCATGGCGAAGCAGTTGCGATCGGTATGGTAGCGGCTGGACAAATTGCTGTCAATTTGGGTATGTGGCAACAAGCCGAAACTGACCGACAAAACGCCATCATTCAAAAAGCAGGTTTACCCACAAAATTACCTGCGGGTGTAGATATTGCCGCAATTATCGACGCACTGCAACTAGATAAAAAAGTCAAAGCAGGTAAAGTGCGGTTTGTGTTACCAACCCAAATTGGTGTAGTCACAGTTACCGACCAAGTACCAGCAGATGTCATCCAGCAGGTACTACAAGGAATGCAATAGATTAGCTAATTAACCTATACAAGATTTAGGTGCTTTACGCTATAGCAATAGTGAGGAACAACAAAAAGCTTACCGCGATCGCATACCACAGATACCCTTTGACTACCCTCCTCACCAATGACAACCCCACAAGTTTTTTAAGATCCCCGACTTCTTTGAGAAGTCGGGGATCTAATCATCTCGATTTTCACCAATCAAATACGATTGCTATAGCTGTAATTTAACAAGTTAATTATTTAGCAGAATCTTGCTTATACCAATTCTATGTGAGGGTGCATTTAATCTTTTATCTTTTCTTTCTTTGTGTCCTACCCTTCGGGAAGCCGCTATCGCGTCTATGCGCCCTTTGTGGTTCGTTTTTTAATTTAGTGCATCTTCATACAGAATTGGTATTAAATGCTATTTTTAGACGTTAATTTTGTATATCTTCATCCTTTGATGAATAAAGGTTAGACATGTTTGATTTTAAATATAGTACATTCATCCCTTGGATATTTCCTGGTTTGTTTTCAGATTTATCCAGAGGATTTGATTGATTTAAATTATGCGTTTTTCTTGGGATGTCAGTATTGTTACTTGAAGCACTAACATGATTATCTGAATTTAATTTTGCCGCCATATATTGATTCTGTTCTTTTATCAGACGGCTGTAAGTTCTTTGAGGCATAAAATGGAGTGGATTATAGCCGATAAAACGCAAAATCAATACACAACCCCAGGAATATCTACCATCACTAATAGCTTCAATTACTTGCTCTAACTGTTCAGGAGTAATCAAACTATGACAGTTGTTTTGAGAAGAAGGTACTTGGTAGTTCATGGCTAACTCTGTAGTGGTAATTAACGTATGAAAAATCTAGATTCAATATCAGATTTTTGCCTAATGAATAGTTACCTGCTACACAGAATACTATTTAAGTAACTGTAAATTTAGCCAAATTGGCACTTTTTTAGTGACGGCCCTCAATATTTAGGTTAACAGTACAGAGACTATTAGCTATAGCAGTCCTATTTGATATTTCAACAATAGAGACAAGGAAGTACTGATTTGAGAAACTTGCTTAATTAATTTCTCAATTGATTACATATATCTTTTGGATGAATTTTTGGAGATGTTAGGAGCGATCGCCAGCTTTTCTCCTAAGTTAATGGCTTAGAATTTTGGTTTGTATAATTCATACCAGGGCTAGAAGGCAGAAGTAAAGTGCTGATTTAGCATAAAAGAGAAAGAACGGTAATCTACCTCTAACGGCCTACGGAGAAAATTACTATTGTCGAGGAGAAAAAATGAGGTTGTGACCTATTAAAGTGGCGGAATTAGTTATGAATGAACTGCTACAAGCTGTGCTGAACAGCGATGAAAAATCTGTCTTACAAGAATTGATATTTTCATTAACTGCTTCAGGTAAACAATACTTCCTAAGAAATGAAATTCTGCAAGTATTTGCAGATTATTGCCATAACTCCCAAAAGCCTGCTTATTTTTACTACTCTTCTTCGATTGGGAAACTGATTCACTATACCCATGAAATAATTTTGTCAGAGGAAAATACTTGGGTTGTGATTCGTCCCAAAATTGCTAGTCAAGAAGTTTGGCGGTTGAATGCTGACTTGAGTGAGTGTGAATTGATGTCACCGCAGGCTTATTTAGATGTGTGCGATCGCTTAGTTAATCGCTATCAACCCCATATCCTGGAAATCGACCTCGGCCCATTTTACGAAGATTCTCCCTCCGTTGATGATCCCAGAAATATTGGTCAAGGTCTAGCCTTTCTCAACCATTACCTGTGCGATCAATTGGTAAATGATCCGCAACATTGGTTAGAGGTATTGTTTCAAGCATTGCGGCGAGTGCAATATGATGGGAGACGCTTGTTAATTGGCGATCGCATTTCTTCAGGTGTGCAATTCGCGCAACAAATCAAGGAAGCGATCAAGTTTCTCAGCGAAAGACCAGCTGATGAACCCTACGAAAAATTTCATTTTCACCTGCAAAACCTGGGTTTCGCACCTGGATGGGGAAATACAGCAGCGCGAATTAGTGAAACGTTATCATTACTTGATCGGCTAATTGATACCCCCCAACCTGCCATTTTAGAAGCATTTGTAGCGCGTGTTCCTGTGGTTTTTCGCGTCGTCTTGATTTCTATTCATGGTTGGGTAGGACAACAAGATGTCATGGGACGCGATGAAACATTAGGTCAAGTCGTCTATGTGCTGGAACAAGCACGCAGCTTAGAAAACAAACTCCGCCAAGAAATCACCCTTGCGGGACTTGATGTATTTGGTATTCAACCTCATGTGATCATTCTGACTCGACTGATTCCCAACTGTGAAGGTACATCCTGCGGACTCAGGCTAGAAAAAGTCGAAGATACAGAAAATGCGTGGATTCTACGGGTTCCTTTTGAGGAATTTAATCCAGAGATTACGAACAATTGGATTTCTAAATTTGAGATTTGGCCTTATTTAGAAAGTTTTACCAATGATGTAGAAAAAGAACTCTTCGCTGTATTTAAAGGTCGTCCCAATTTAATAATTGGCAATTATAGTGATGGGAATTTAGTCGCATCACTTTTATCTCACCGTCTCAAAGTTACTCAATGTAATATTGCTCATTCCTTAGAAAAGCCCAAATATCTCTTTAGTAACTTATATTGGCACAACCTAGAAGACCAATATCATTTTTCCGCACAATTCACGGCTGATTTAATTAGTATGAATGCTGCCGATTTTATTATTACTTCTTCTTATCAAGAAATTGTCGGTACACCCGACGGTATGGGGCAGTATGAATCTTATAAATGTTTTACGATGCCTGAGCTATATCATGTAGTCAATGGCATTGATTTATTCAGCCCTAAATTTAACTTAGTACCGCCTGGTGTCAATCAAAAAATCTTCTTTCCCTATACCCAAAAAGAAGATAGGGATTTTAATCAAAGCCAACAAATTGAAGACTTAATATTTAACCGCCAAGACCCGCAAATTTTCGGTAATTTGGCAGAACCCAACAAGCGGCCTATCTTTGCTGTCGCCACCCTATCATCGATTAAAAATCTGACTGGATTAGTTGACTGTTTCGCTCAAAGTGAAGAGTTACAAAAGCGATGTAATTTAATTATCTTAACCAGTAAACTGCATCCAGCAGAAGCAGCTAATCCAGAAGAAGCGGCAGAAATTCAACGGCTGCATGACATTATTAATCAGCATCATCTCCACAATCATCTTCGCTGGTTGGGAATGCGTCTGACTGGTGGGAATATTGGCGAAGCCTATCGGATAATAGCCGATCGCCAAGGAATTTATGTGCATTTTGCGCGGTTTGAGTCTTTTGGTAGAAGCATTTTAGAAGCGATGATTTCTGGTTTACCAACTTTTGCGACTCAGTTTGGTGGTGCGTTAGAAATTATTGAAAATCGAGAAGATGGATTTATTATTAACCCTACCGACTTAGAAGGAGCAGCCCAGAAAATTATCGCGTTCCTGGATGAATGTGAACATCATCCGCAACATTGGCAGGAAGTATCTGAGTGGATGATCCAGCGAATTACTAATAAATATAATTGGTCATCACACACCAGTCAATTATTATTACTGGCGAAAATGTTTAGCTTTTGGAACTTTGTCGCTCCTGAAAACAATGAAGCACGCGATCGCTACATGGAAAGCTTATTTCATCTCATCTTTAAACCGAGAGCCGAAAAAATATTAGAACAACATAGACACAAGCAAAAATAATAGTAATTCCCAATCACACGAGGTATACACTTCCTAGCCTCTAGTGTCTAGCTTCTAGCCTCTAACCTCGCATTTGGAATTGAATCTAAACAATGGATACCAAAACTATTACTGATAATTTTATCTATACAGACTGGACGTTAACTGAAACCCAGTTTGACCCCGAACAAATACATTCTAGAGAAACTATTTTTACCATTGGCAACGGCTATTTAGGCACACGCGGCAGTTTTGAAAGAGACTATCCGCGTGAATTGCCGGCTACTTTTATCCACGGTGTCTATGATGATGTCCCTGTAGTATATACAGAACTTGCCAACTGTCCTGATTGGCTACCAATGGTAGTAATTATTGATGGTAATCGCTTCCGCCTCAACGAAGGAGAAATTACTCATTACGAGCGAGTGCTGGATGTGCGTCACGGACTCCTCAGCCGTTCTTTACGTTGGCGCACTCCCACTGGCAAAACTATAAATATGGACTTTCAACGTTTCGCTAGTTTTGCAGATCAGCATATTTTGTGTCAACGCTGTCAGTTAACGCCGTTAGATTTTGACGGATTGATTGAAGTGCAAGGTAGCATCAATGGTTATCCTGAAAATCAAGGATTCAATCATTGGGTAGATTTAGACCAAGGTAAAACTGAACATGGTATTTGGTTGCATAGCCGGACTCGTGGCTCACGAATTACGATTGGTATGGCAGCCAAGATGACCGTATCAGGAACGGAAGCATCTATCCAAGTTAATACTGCGCCTGGTTATCCTTCCTTAAATGCGACCTTTCTCACCAAATCACAGCAAACTGTGACAGTGGAAAAAATCGTCACAGTCTTTACCTCACGGGAAATTGAGACACCAGTCAAAGCAGCGCAAGAAAAACTAGCTCAAATTTCCAACTACGAAACCCTCCGCAATGCACATACTCAAGCCTGGGATGCAGTTTGGCAGCAGAGTGATATTTTGCTAGAAGGTGATAATACTGCGGCTTTTGCAATTCGTTACAATATTTTTCAACTGTTAATTGCTGCGCCTCGCCATGACGATAAAGTGAGTATTCCCGCCAAAACTCTTTCTGGGTTTGGCTATCGGGGTCATGTTTTTTGGGATACAGAAATTTTTATCCTGCCATTTTTTACATTTACCCAGCCTGCGATCGCACGTAACTTACTAACTTACCGCTACCACACTTTAGCAGGTGCTAGACGTAAAGCCTTGCATTCTGGCTACAAAGGCGCGATGTACGCTTGGGAAAGTGCCGACACTGGCGATGAAGTTACACCTAGATGGTCACTTCCCAACGATTTTTATGGTGAAGATATCAGAATTTGGTGCCGCGATCGCGAAATTCATATTAGTGCAGATATTACCTATGCTGTTTGGTATTATTGGTTAGCCACGGGTGATGATGAGTGGCTGCGTGATTGCGGTGCAGAAATTGTTTTAGATACAGCTATCTTTTGGGCGAGTCGAGTTGAGTATAATTCAGAACAAGATTATTACGAAATTCGCGCAGTCATTGGAGCCGATGAGTATCACGAATTGGTTCACAACAACACCTTTACTAACCGGATGGTGCAATGGCATTTAGAAAAAGCACTATTTATTGATGATTGGCTACGGCAAAACTTCCCCGAACGAGCGACGGAATTAGCCAAGCAACTGCAAATTACATCCGAAGTGCGATCGCATTGGCAAGATATAATTGCTAAAATCTGGATTCCCTACGACCCAGAAACTGGACTAATTGAGCAGTTTGAGGGATTTTTTCAACTCCAAGATATTAACTTAGACGAATACGAACCCCGTCAGCGTTCCATCCAAGCAATTTTAGGCATTGAAGAAGGCAACAAGCGGCAAGTCCTGAAACAGCCAGATGTGTTGATGCTGCTGTATTTAATGCGGGAATCAGCAGATTTTCCCTACAACCCCCAATCCTTACAAGCAAATTGGGACTACTACGCACCCCGCACCGATATTACCTACGGTTCATCCCTCGGCCCGGCAATTCACGCCATCATCGCCTCTGATGTCGGTGAATCGACAACAGCTTACAAACAATTTATGCAAGCCGCAATGGTGGATTTAGAAGACAGTCGCGGGAACACCAACGACGGTATTCACGGTGCAAGTGCTGGCGGTGTATGGCAAGCCGTAGTTTTTGGCTTTGGTGGCATTCAGTTAACAGAAAATAGCCCCGTAGCCAACCCCCATTTACCTTCTCACTGGACGCGACTGAAATTTAAACTTCATTGGCGTGGGGAGTGGCATGAGTTTGATTTGCATCAGGGAGAAGGGGGACAAGGAAGAATGGTGGATATTCGGGGTGTAATTTTTGACCTGGATGGTGTGTTAACTGATACGGCGGAGTATCACTATCAAGCTTGGCAAAGGTTAGCTGATGAAGAGGGTATTCCCTTTAATCGCCAAGCAAATGAAGCTTTGCGGGGTGTGTCACGGCGTGAATCTTTGATGTTGATTATTGGCGATCGCAAGTATTCCGAAGCACAAATTCAAGAAATGATGGAGCGTAAAAATAACTACTATGTAGAACTGATTCACCATGTCACATCTAAAGATTTATTGCCAGGTGCGATCGCACTTTTGGACGAGTTACGGCAAGCTGGAATTAAAACCGCCATTGGTTCAGCCAGTAAAAATGCCCGTACTGTAGTTGAGTTATTGGGCATTGCTGATAAAGTAGATGCGATCGCAGATGGTTACAGTGTCGAAAAACCCAAACCCGCACCGGATTTATTTCTATACGCCGCCAAAGAACTCGGACTACAACCACAACAATGTGTAGTCGTCGAAGATGCTGCCGCCGGCATAGAAGCCGCCTTAGCCGGGGGTATGTGGACAGTAGGACTAGGCCCTGTTGAACGTGTCGGTGCAGCTCATCTAGTATTACCAAGCCTCGCAGGTGTGAAGTGGGCGGATATTCAAATGAGTAGTGAGTTGTGAGTATTTACTGGTACTTATGCAAGAACTCTCTCAAACTCTTATATAGGAATCCGGTTTGATTTCTGAATTTATTTGTGTAGGTAGGGAATAGGGAATGGGGAGTCGGGATTAGGAAAGAAGCCTGATCTGAGTTTACTGATTTTTTTCCCAAATCAAATATGATACCAAATTAAAAAATGATTGCGACAGATGGATGACTCAAAAGCTTACCAATCAACCCTTACCCAATCCAAAATCTGTCTTGAAAAGTTTGCTCAAGTCGGGGAACCCGCCCACGCAACTTTTCGCAAAATCTAAAATCCAAAATGGTATGAGTTTTATAGCAATCCTAAATGATATATCGCTCTTTAAGCACTCTAAGCAGAGGAAAATAAGAAATCCTCAGAAATGGATGTGTATGGAATAGCACGCATTCAATTCATCAATGCAACTAAGGAGAGAAATCCAATAGATAAATGTAACATTTGCCATAACTATACTTTTGGATGAGTCAAGTCATCATAATGTGATGACTTTTTTGATTTTTTGAGACCCTTACTCCCCAATGTTGGCAAGGTTTATTTATAATGTCAGACGTTTGGCTATTCAAAAAACTGTTAAAGCTATCTTTTGTTAGTTTGTCGATCGCGGCGAAGTTTGGTAAATAAAAGAAATAGACTGCGTTGTTTGCTATTTTATCTAAAGCATTGTGAGTGCAAAACGTTTGCCAGAAACTACTGCCCATGTTAAAATCACACGCCAATCCTGGCAACATGGGTTTCTTGAGGGCGAAGTCAGCGCCGGAGATTTTGAATGGCATTTCCAATGGCATTTCCGCCGTGGAGAACTGTCGGTGAAACCCTCCCAAGGTCGCGCTTTAATTAAAGAACCTCTTGGTCGCTTTTTAGAAAAACAAGATTATCAGCTAGAACCAGGAGGAGATTATGCTTTTACTATCCGAGCAGAACTGTAAAGAAATCAGGGATAAGGGAGAGATTCACTATTGCCTATTAACAGTTGATTCTGTCAGACGATTTAAATATCTTTCAATTAATAAGATAGCCACAATGTCATCTATCGGTCTTGGTGGTTGGCGCATTCCTTTTGGCAATAGTTTTGTTAGTCCTTGGGGTGGATACATCTGCCAATAGCGATCGCGTGCTTCTAAAGTAGAATATCGCTCATCTACTAACATGATATTTAATGTTTGTAATAATTCTTGTTGTAATTTTTGTTTCCACTGCTTGGCTGTGGTTTGATTACCCATGACAAGTAAAGAAACAGGGTATTGTTGTCTGAGTGTTTCTATACTAGCGATTGCTGCTGATGCAGGTACAACTTGATGATAATGTAGCTGTCTGTCTAATCCCATCACAGCTAAACCACACTTATCTTTACCAGGGTCGAAGCCAAGAATTACTGGTTGATTGGGTGAGAATTCATTTAAATCCATAAGTAGTTGCACAAAATTAAATTCATTCGTGGAGGTAGGGAACAGGGAACAGGAAAATATGGAAATATACGTCTTATAGCGTTTCTTGGTTGAGTACAGTACAAGTAGATAAAGAAAAGAGACTAGAGGCTAGGAAAATGTACCTCACTGGAATGAGAACCGCTATAATAAAAAACCAAAGTCATGAGGAATGGAAAGTCAAAAATCAAGCTGAAGTTGGGAAAAACCTCCTGCCTTATGCCTTCTGCTATAAATTAAATTACTTCAGTAGGAAAGCAAACCTCAATTGCTTTTTCGATTAAATCAATACCTCTGCAAACTACAGTATTCCGCCAATTTATATCTGCGGGTGCAAACATTTCTTCTAGTCGTTGGCGTGTCCATATTCTGGATGAGTGTTCTGGCGGCGAATAAAAATAAGCCCGATTTTCTGCCCGTAATGCTTCAACAACTTGGATAACTGGGTAAGTGCCGAATTCCGCCGTGAGAAACTTGTAATTACACTGAGGAAACATCGCCTGACACCAAGTTCCTAAACCCCCACGAATTTTATAAATCTTCCCGTCTGGTTGATAGGGTTCAACGACATCAGCACCAAACTTTTCAATTAACCACTCGGCTGATGTGGAATTAGGAGGGTCATCAATAAACAGTTTATAAGTCCCTTTTTTCCCAAAACCAGTGTGTAAATCAATATGCAGAACATTTTTTGCATCACCAATCCATCGGGGAAGATTGTCCGCTAAGATTTGATATGTTTTAGCTGGCCTTTGTCCACCAAAAAATAGCCCTTGGGGAAAATCGTATTGTCCTACAGGTAAGGTATTGATCAAAGAATTAATGCCGTGATGGAAAATAGTAGCGATCGCTTTGATCAAAAACGGTTCAAAGGGCGATGGTGGTGAAGTTGGGTTAAAGAAGCTATTCAATTCCCCGTACTTTTCTGGACTACCTGTATATTCCTCATTTGGTAGCAGGAAATTACGGTTAAGGTCGATATTTTCCTCATTCCCACGCCTTCCCCAAGCAAAACCATAGGGATTTAAAGCATGTAACAGCACCAAAGCAGTTTTTGGACTGGGACACCAACCAATCAGACGTTCTTCTAACAAAGCACATTGAACAGCCGAACCAAAAAAACCCTCAACCCCATGCAAGCCACTAGAAACAACCAAAATTTGCTCAGGTTGAACGTCTCCTAAGATTGCCACATCAATAGTTAAGTCCTCCTCATCGGGGCCTATTTGGTCAATGGAATATGTTTCTAATTGACAACCCAAAGCCTGCGCCGCCGCACAAAATCGATATCGTGCAGCAGCGTAGTTGGGACTAAAGGCGGAAGCGTAGGACATGGGAAGTGGGGAAGGGGGACAAGGGAGACAAGGGAGACAAGGGAGATAAACAAATGATTACTAGTACAGGTCGGCGTAAATAAACAGACTACACTTCGGCTACTTCGGCTGCGCTCAGTACAAGTAGGCTCAGTGACCATAAGAAATTGCTAAAAGGCTTGTGGTATCACTTTTCTTTCTTTTTCCTTTTGAATTTTTACTTTTGCCTTGTTGTACTAGTTAAAACTGATCTTTCATTCCGCGAATACGGGCGAATGTTTGCACTGCATCGTTACTTTTGGCGGCTGTTTGTAGGGATGGTTGTTCCCAACGCAAAAAAGGATTGGTACGCTTTTCTACTCCCAGCAGGGAGGGGACGGTGGCTTTACCTTGATTGCGAAAGGTTTTAACTTCTGCGTAGCGTTGTTGTAAGTCAGTGTTATCACTATCTACAGTCAGGGCAAATTGTAAATTTTTTAAGGTATACTCATGGGCGCACCAAACATGGGTATTATCTGGGAGGGAACGGAGTTTTTCTAAGGATGCGACCATTTGTGTGGGTGTGCCTTCAAATAAGCGACCACAACCACCAGCAAATAAAGTATCCCCACAAAATAATTCTCCCGGTTCGTCTGCTGTTTGAGGTGGAAAATAATAAGCAATATGGGCGCGGGTGTGGCCGGGAACAAAGATGACTTCTGCGGTGCGATCGCCAAACAAAACGCGATCGCCTTGTTGCAGAAATATCTGCTGTCCGGGAATCCTGCCTTTATCCTCAGCCCCACCATACACGGTGAGTTTCGGGAAGCGTTGCATTAACTGTTGATTGCCACCAACATGATCATGATGATGGTGAGTATTAAAAATAGCAACTAACTCAGCATTTAGTTCTGCCAGTTTGTGTAGCACTGGTTCAGCCTCGGCTGGATCAACAACTGCGGCAATATTTTCTTGACTATTGTGCAGTAAGAATATGTAGTTATCTGAGAGTGCCTCCAGACGGAATACCCGCATTTCCTCTTAACTCCCTGAAATAATTAATTCCTAGTACTTTTTGAGATACTGTAAACTTTTGGTTTTATTTATTCTAGCGGGTAAACTGCACGAGCTATATTCAGCTACAACCGTGTTTATACTGATAACATCGTAAAAACTCCTAAAAAACTGTGATTTTTATCAGTAAAAATCCTCTGGGAGTATCAGTAAGTCCGAAGTTAGATTGATTGTATTCTTTTTAGTTCTAGAAATCGCTAAAAAGACTGTTATCAACGGGTGTACATATTTGCTATTGACTACCGAAATTAATCTTGATCTGGGGTGCATTTACCTATACTTCAGTGAACAAAGATACCCGTGATTTTTTGGATTTTTGAGGAGAAATAATGAGCGATCGCCCGTCTATCTACATTAGTGTTGATAGTCAATCAGAAATTGCTATTAAAAAAATCGTAGATAAAATCATTTCATCCGGAAAGCTGAGTCGTCAAGACCATACCTTGCTGCTTTCTCAAGTATTTGCTAATGGTCAAATTAACGATAGAGTCCGCCGCCAGATTAACCGCATCTTAGATCAGATTCAAACAGGACAGTTAAAACTGATCGATTGGTAGCCTATAATTTTAGTAGTAAACTTATCATTAAATAATTTTTTGCCAAGATTATAAATATAAAATATTGTGCATCAAAAACAAAGCAAACATCAATTAAAAGTCTCAATTCTGGTTAGCGACCTCTCAAGTGCTGGAGCAGGAAGATGGGGAGGCGGAGGTGTTCGCTCTTTTTTAATAGCGCAAGCCCTCCAAAAACTTGATTATCAAGTAGAAATCCTTGGCTTTAATTTTGGTGATGAGCCAGCAGTAATCCCTCAATCTGAAGTTTTAGTTAGCCATATTACAGGCTATAACTATCCCCAATTTCTTCAATCAGCATCTCAACTTCTGAAAAAGTTAGATGGTGATATCATTTATGCTATGCGACCGAAGCCCACCACTTTCGGTTTAGCTTTGCTGCAAAAATTAAAAACTCATCGACCAGTAATTTTAGATATAGATGATTGGGAATTAAGTTGGTATGGCGGTGAAAAATGGCAATATCGCCCTTCAGCCAAGCAATTTTTGCGAGACATTTTCAAAAAAGATGGAGCTTTAAGATATCCAGATCATCCACTCTATTTAAAAACAGTGGAAGGTATGGCAAATAAAGCTAATGTGATTACAGTTCACACTCAATTTTTAAAAGAGCGGTTTGGTGGGGTTTACTTGCCCAATGGAAAAGATACCAATCTGTTTAATCCCAGTCTTTATAATCCTGAAGAAAGTAGGGCGCGTTATGGACTCTCTGAGTATCGAGTGTTAATGTTTCCTGGTGCGCCAAGACCATACAAAGGTGTGGAAGATGTATTGATAGCATTAGACAAACTTAATGAGCCGGATTTAAAGCTAGTAATTGTGGGTGGCAGTCCCTATGACGATTATGATGCCCAACTTATGGAAAAATGGGGACGTTGGATTATTAAGTTACCAAAGTATCCCTCCCAAGAAATGCCCCAAATTGTCGCCGCAGCCCACGTCATTGTCGTCCCGCAGAGAAATACACCAGCTGCTTTAGCTCAATTCCCTCTGAAACTCACAGATGGAATGGCAATGGCAAAACCTATATTGGCTACTAAAGTCGGAGATATTCCTGAAATTTTAGGAGGAAATGGTTATTTAGTTGAATCTAGTTGTCCTGAACAAATAGCTGAAAAAATTCAAGAAATATTTCAGAATTTGGATAATGCTTATGAAAAAGGAAAAATGGCTAGAGAAAGATGTATTGAGTACTATAGCATTGATACTATGAAATCAATTTTATCGCAACTTTTTTCTAGTTTACAGGCATAGGTTTTCACATGAAAATTCATGTATATATATTAATAAAAAGCTTGTCAAAAATAAATAATTTATGTCTACTATCAAACAATTAATAAAATTTATTAAGCCTTACCCCTACAGAATTATTATTACAGTAATTTTGGGATTTTCAGGAGCATTATTTAATGGGATTGGCACAGCCATGATCGTACCTATAGTTCTAAGAATTGTAGGTCAAGATATAGATTTAACTAATGCGCCGCCTATTATTAAAAGTATAATGTTGCCTTTTAGTAATGTCCCAGCTAATTATCGTACTTTCGTAATGGCAGGAGCAATTATATTTACAATTTTTTTAAAAAATGCGGCCGTATATGCTAGTAGTTTATCTTCTAGTTCTGTAGCTCGCACATTGACATCAGATATGCGAAAAGCAGCAATAAAAATATTATTGGATGTTGATATTAATTATTATGCCAAGACAAAAATTGGCGATTTAATGAATAGTATTAATGCCGAAATTCCCCGTGCGGCTGCCTCTATTAATAATTTGATTAAATTATTAATTTTGGCAATAACAATTTTAGTATTTATATTTTTCCTGTTATCTATTTCTTGGCAACTAACTATTTGTACAACAATTCTACTATCTTTTATTACTTTATTAAACCAATATGCTGTTTCGAGATCAAAACATTTTGGTGAAGTGCTTTCTAATATGTCTAAAAAGCTGACGAATACCTTAATAGAAACCTTAAGTGGTATTCGTTTAGTCAAGACAAAAGCTAATGAAGAAAGCACATATAAAAACATCACTGATCTAATTCATAGTCGTGAAATAGCAGAATTTAAGTCTCAGGCTAATTCTGAAATTATTGCCCCAACCAGTGAAGTTTCTGGAGTCATATCTTTAATCATCATTATCCTACTAGGAAGAATATTATTTGCAGATCAAATTGCTTCATTATCAGCAGTTTTGCTGACATATCTATTAATACTGCTGAGACTACTGCCAATTGTGTCACAATTAAATACTCTGCGTAGTAGTTTTGCCAATAATTCTGCCAGTGTGGATATTGCTGCTGATTTTTTACGCCGTGATAATAAGCCTTTCATGGTCAATGGTCAAAAGATATACACAAAGCTAGAGAAGGGCATCCATTTTAATCAGATATCTTTTGCCTATCCTAATCATGAAAAGTTGGTATTAAAAGATGTAGATGTATATTTACCAAGAGGTACTACTTTAGCTTTAGTAGGTACTTCTGGTGCTGGTAAATCAACTTTAGCTGATTTATTACCCAGATTTTATGACCCCATATCTGGCTGTATTACCATTGATGGGGTTGATTTACGTCAATTTGACATCACATCTATACGAAAAGCAATGGGTATTGTCAGTCAAGATACCTTTCTTTTTAATAACTCGATAAAAAATAATATTGCCTACGGACAACCAGATGCTAGTGATGAAGACATTGTGATAGCCAGTAAACGTGCCAACGCCTATGAATTTATTTGTAAACTACCCCAAGAATTTGACACTATGGTAGGCGATCGCGGCGTAATGTTATCTGGTGGACAGCGCCAACGCTTGGCTATAGCCCGTGCTTTGCTGCAAAATCCCGAAATTTTGATTTTAGATGAAGCTACTTCTGCATTAGACACTGTTTCTGAACGTTTGGTACAAGCAGCAATAGATGAACTCAGCCGCGATCGTACAACCTTAGTCATTGCACACCGTCTTTCTACGGTACAAAAAGCAGATCAAATTGCCGTATTTGATCAAGGGCGTGTAGTTGAATTAGGAACCCATGAAGAGCTTTTACAAAAAAATGGGTACTATTCACGTCTTTATTCAATGCAATTTGGGGAACAAGAAGAAAAATCGACAAAATCTCATCCAACCTTTACTCGTGTATCTTACGAAATTCGGACGCGGCTAAATTCAATGATTGGTTGTTTGGGATTGCTAATGGACGGACTAATAGATAATTCTAAAGAACGTCAAGAACTCTTAAATGAAGCTTATAAGTCTGCATTAAAAATTATTACATACATTGAAATTTTTGAAGAAACTATCAGACTCCAAATCAATTTACAATCATCATCATTGGCAGAGCCAAAAGACGAGCAAATCTTAGATGAATTCCCAAGACCAATCAATAATATATTGAGTGATTTAGGTTCACTTGCAGATGGGTTGGTAGATAATATTCAAGAACAAAATAAATTAATTACTGATGCTTATCACCTAGCTATTTGTTTATTAGATAAGGTAGAGCGAATGGAAAAATATAATTTAAAATAATAAGTATTCACCACATTGACGATATTTTTTATACCAGATAATATTAATTATCGCATATTCAGAGTATTAATTTATGAAAAAAATAGCTATATACTACCCATATTTTATGGGTGGTGGTGCTGAAGCAGTAGGACTATGGATTATCCAAGCATTAAAAGATAAATATGATTTAACCTTATTTACACTTGGAAAAGTTGAAATTGACAGATTAAATTTGATGTATGGAACTAGTATCTTAAATGAAGATATTAAAATTAAATATCTTCTGCCTGATCTGATCACCAATTTTTGCTACTTCATGATGGCTAACAGCAAAAATATCAGAATGGCATTTTTCCATCTTTTAATTCGATTTTTTAAACAGCATAGTCAAGAATATGACCTAGTATTATCGGGATATAATGCAGTAGATATGGGTCAAGTCGGCATCCAGTATATCCACTGGGTTAAAGTTCTAGAAGGAACACATTTTCATCGAAAAATATCCAATTTTTCAGAAGCACAAATTTCTCAAAATCTTTCTATAGCAAATTCTTATTGTGTGGCAGATGTCGTGAAAAAAACTTACGGCATTGATGCTAAGGTAGTTTACCCTCCTGTGGTAATTGATGTGCCTAATCTACCTTGGCATGAAAAAGAAGACGCATTTATTTGTAGCGGTAGAATTGTAAAAGCGAAAGAACCGCACAGAGTTATTAAAATCCTCAAATTAGTTCGTGAACAAGGCTTTGATATCAAACTTCACATCACGGGTGGAGGTGGCGGTATCTATGAATGGCAATACACTAATTTAATTAAAAATTTAGTATCGGAAAACTCTTCCTGGATAACAGTACACGAAAACTTACCATATAAAGAATATATTCAAGTTCTCGCCAGATGTAAATATGGAATTCACTTCAAGAAAGAACCGTTTGGGATATCTATTGCAGAAATGGTGAAAGCTGGTGCCATTCCTTTTGTGAGAGGTGATGGTGGACAAGTTGAAATTGTGGGACAGCACAATCAAGAGTTATTTTTCAATACAGAAGCAGAAGCTGTAGAAAAAATTATTGATGTTTTAAAAATTTCTGAGCAGCAAAATAAGCTCATTCAATCTTTAACTAACCAGAAAAACTTATTTTCCACCCATAGATTTATGTCAGAAATTAATGAAACTGTGACTGAGTATTTAGATCAAAAAATTGAGTTACCAATAATGATATGATGAGTATTTACATCTGTTAAATACCGAATTTCATGAAATCAATTATTAATTACCATGTCATTGATTCAACAAATATCGGAGACTTATCCTCGGCTCCTACTAAATATTTTGATTTTCCTGGATACACTGTTAAGCAAGCTGATATCAGAGAAATCGATCTCAATAAGGTAAGGGATAAATATATTATTGTCGGCGGAGGTGGACTTTTATTTTCTCCATTTTTAAAGTCATTTTCAAAGCTGATTAAAGCTAAAACTGCTATAAAATTAATTGCCTGGGGCATTGGTCAGCAAATTTACGGTCATTCTTTTTCGCATCAAGAATTACGAGATTTTAACTATTCTCAATATCTGGAATTTCCTACTCCCCACTCCCCACTCCCTATTCCCTGTCTACACAACTAGATTCAGAAATCAAACCGGATTCCTATAGCTTAGTATTTTTCAATTCAATCAATAGAAATAAATTGCTTACCGATAACTTTTCATTCAAATACTTACAATTACACGATTGATATCATCGCTCAACTAGAAAAACTTGAATACAAAATCTAACTGTTATGAAAAAGCATAATTTGCAAAAAAAATATAACTTCTTTTTTCTCGAAAAATTGCCTGAACCCACAGCTTCTAGTGTGCAGGCTGCTAACGCCGCCAATGGAGCAGCTAACTTGGGTTATCCGACAATTTTGATTTATCCTCAGCAAGGATGGCAAGCAATTAATCCGGTTAATTTGTTGCATCCTTTCCGACCACAAAAACCCCCAGAAAATCTTATTAGATATTACAATTTCCAAGATAAATTACAAGTAGCAAGGCTACCAATGCCTTGGCCTATTGATTACTTTAAAAGTAAATTCACTAACTCTAATACCATCGCCACCAAGTATTATTTTCCTTTTTATATCCGGGCAACTACAAAAATTGTCCATGCTTGGAATTGGAATTTTATCAAAGCTGCAATTAAACATAGGATTCCGGCAATTTATGAGCATCACCACCATGAAGATAAGCAATTTGAACCAGAAATAGTAAATCATCCTTTGTTTCAAGTTGCTGTGACAGTTGCAGATACAGTCCGCCAAAGCATGATTCAACATGGTATGCCACCGGAAAAATTGATTAAAATCCATAATGGATTTAATCGTTTATTTATGCAAAGACAGCCAGAAAAAGCGGCAGAATGGCGGCAAAAGCTGTTACAAAATCAGCGATCGCAATTAGTAGTTTATGCTGGAGCATTAAAGAAATTTAAAGGTGTTGATATCTTAATTGATGCTGCTCAACAAATGCCTAATGTTCAGTTTGTCTGTGCGGGTGGTGAACCAAAAGAAGTTGAGTATTATCGAAAATTAGCCCAATCTCAACAGGTAGATAATATCACTTTCTTAGGTTATGTTCTCCACCATGAACTAGCTTCTTTATTGCAAGCTGCTGATGTTTTAGCTCATCCCCACTGCTCTGGGACAGCATCTACTTTTACTTCTCCCTTAAAACTATTTGATTATTTAGCTTCAGGAAATCCTATTGTTGCGACAGAAATTATTTCATTAGAAGAGTTTAAGAATACGCCAGCGATCGCAGCTTGGTGTGAGCCAGATAATCCACATCAATTTGCCGCCGCCCTACAAAAAGTTTTAGAAACTTATCCCAAAAAAATCGAAGGATATCTACAAACTATCGAATTTGTCCAACAATTTTCTTGGGAAAATCGCGCTGCTAAAATTCTCAGTTATGTTGATGAACCTTTTCGTCAACAACTTAATTAATTCTCATAAATCCTAAGAGCTTTGGTGATATTTGATATGGATGGAATTTGTACTCTTGCTAATGATAAAGTTTATGACCAACTAGTTGCTTTAATCAATAGCATAGAAGCAATTTATGGGAAAGAAATGCCCGTTTGCGTATATCCTTATGATGACAATATAGAGCAAATTACTCAAGAAATTGCTTGTCGTCCTCATGTGCAGATTTACGACAATCAGGAATCTATTCATTGCTGGGATGAATTTGTGCGTAATGTTTGGGATACTCATCCCACTGCTCAACAAGAATGGCGAAAAGTTAGCCAAGAAAAATATCATCGATTTGGAACTCATCGACGTTACGGTGCTTTTGATGGGCCTTTTGACCGCTTCGTTTATATGGATGCTGATACCTTATTGATGAGTCCCCTGGATAAGATTTTTAATCAGCTAAATTACCATGATTGGGTAGTATATGATTTTCAATATACAGATTTATCTCATGTATATCAAGAAAAATCACCAAAATTAACAGAAGTATTTTCGGTTGAAAGGCTCAAAAAAGAAATATTTTGTTCTGGATTTTACGCTTCTAGAAAGAACATATTTCCTTTAGAACTTCGAGATTCACTGCTAGAAAGTCTTCGTCAAAGAGAAGCAGAAATTCTTTATCCTTTTGCTCCTGACCAAACTATTGTCAATTATATGGTTATGCGCTCAGGAATTTCTAGCTGTAACTTAGCCTTGCATCTACCTGCTGATGAAAAAACCGGATGTTGTGTCACTTCTAATCATTTTTTAGGAGAAGATAACATCCTTTATGATAAAGGCAATCGATTGACGTATATTCACTATATTGGCTTATCTTCTAAGTTATTTCATCAGGTTTGTAACGGAGAAAATATTGATTTTCCTTATAGAGATATTTTCTTACACTATCGTTATTTACACGAACCAGAAAAGCGGCCAAAATTTACCACTAAACCGAAAGCTTACAATGCGTCTCCGAGTTTAGGTACAAGAATTCTGAAAAAATTAGGATTAGCAGTGGGACATAAATAATCAGATGGAAATAAAAACTGTTGGGATGATTAGCAGCTATGGCGCTTTAAAAACTAGAGGCGATTGGCTGTGGCAACAAACACCTCATGCTTTCGGTGTTTGGCAAAATATTCAAATGCAGGCTTTAGCTAGTAAGCCTGATTTTTTATTAATGTATCAGTTTGATTTTCCTGAACCAACTAAACCGCCATCTTTGTTAGATCAACTGCGAAGGAAACCACAAAAAAAACAGGTAGATGTTTCTTCTTTGTTACGTGGAGTTAGTAAAGAAAGCATAATTTATCTCATGCGAGAACCGCCTTTAGATGAGGTAGTCGGAAAAAATATCAATAATTATAAAGTCGCACAACAATACTGCGGTTATGTTTCTGGCCCTGATGATTTTGCACCAATTCCTGAATATATGCCAGCGATTTGGTATCACAATAATTCATTTCGGGATTTAAATGAAATGCCACCACCAGCTAAAGTTAAACCTTGTAGTTGGATTACTTCGGGAATTAATCGTACAGCCAATCATCGCCAGCGTTTAGATTTTTTACAATCTTTGCAGTCTAGTCAAATCAAATTTGATTTATATGGACGTGATTTACCTGCCTGGTCAAATTCTCTAGGAGAATTGAGTAATAAATGGTATGGTATGTCTCCGTATTATTACAATTTAGCAGTTGAAAACTATGCAGATAATGATTGGTATGTGAGTGAAAAACTTTGGGATGCTTTATTAGCATGGTGTTTGCCAATTTATTATGGTGGCTCTGCGGCGGATAAATTATTACCGCCTGGTAGTTTTTTAAGATTACCTAGCTTGGATGAAAAAGGCATTGCTTACATTCAAGAAGTCACTGCTACGCCTGATGCTTGGTATGCGGCTAAAGATGCGATCGCCGAAGCTAGGCAAATCATTTTACACCAATTAAACTTGATGAATTGGTTAGCAAATTTTGTGAAAAATCACAGATAAAAAAGGTAGATAAGATGAGTCGCGGAATTTATATTATTGCTAATGATAAGGTGACAGATCATGCGATCGCACTCCTCAACAGTATCCGTGCTTATGATGCGGATACACCAATCGTCATGATTCCTTATGATGATCACTATCACAACATAGCCGCCACACTAAATCAATATTATGGTGTACAGCTATACGAAGATTTAGAATTTATCGACCGTCTTTCTAAAAGATTACACGAAACTTTCGGTGGTCAATTTTTCGCACGTCCTAATCAATTTCGGAAACAGGCTTGTTGGTTCGGACAGTTCGATGAATTTTTGTACATTGATACAGATATTGTGGTCTTTGAAAAGATTGTTGATAATCTCAATTACTTGGCAAATACAGATTTTATTTGTTGTGATTATCAACATTCAGGCGGGATTAAAAACGTCTTCAGCGAGAAAGTGTTAACAGATCAAGTATTTACTGAGGCTGAAGTCAAAGATATTTTCAATGGTGGTTTTTGGGCTTCCAAGAAAAACCTCATTTCTGAACAAGATTTGTACGAAATCTTTACTGAATGTGCCGCCCATCCAGATTATTTCGATTTTTCTGAAAAGACTTCTGACCAACCAATTATCAACTATATGTTGCTCAAACGGATTCCGCGCCGTTTTAATGTGGTGCGTCGCCCAGGAAAAGCACCAGGAAATTGGGCAGGTAGTCCACAATTTCAACGGCAGGGTAACATTTTGATTGATCCGGCTGTTAATCAACCCCTGCAATATCTCCACTGGGCGGGGATTCGCATTCAACCAGGTTGTCCTTATTGGGATATTTGGGAATATTACCGCAATTTAAATCCCGCCATACCACCTGCGGCAATTCCCGCCCCAGCCAAACCAAGCCAGTGGGAAACAACATTACGGACGATTAAAAAGCAAGTTCACAAAATCTTTAAGTAAGATTTAACATTGCTGTTGATGATTTTTGACTTTTGATCGGCGAAACAGTTGCGATCGCCCCCCGCCTTTCGCTAGGATCTGTAAGCTTTAGGGTATAGACAAAGCCCCTTGGGATACAGCTACACTCATGTAGGTTATCCGGCTGCAACCCAAGTTATTGAGATTTTACAGGAAAAACAACAAAACAATGGCGAAACGTGTCCAGTTAGTTTTAACTCAAGATGTCAGCAAGTTAGGCAAATTAGGTGACTTAGTAGAAGTTGCTCCTGGCTATGCTAGAAATTACCTTATTCCCAAGAGTTTGGCAACCCGCGCTACTCCTGGTATTCTCAAACAAGTAGAACGCCGTCGTGAACAAGAACGTCAACGGCAATTGGAACTCAAACAACAAGCCTTAGAACAAAAAGCAGCTTTAGAAAAAGTTGGCAGTTTGAAAATTGCCAAGCAAGTTGGTGAAAACGAAGCCATCTTCGGTACTGTCACCACTCAAGATGTTGCCGATGCAATTCAAGCAGCTGCTAACCTAGAAGTTGACCGTCGTGGTATTACCATCCCCGACATTGGCAAGTTGGGTACATACAAGGCTGAAATCAAGTTGCACTCAGAAGTAACAGCGCAAATCGATGTTGAAGTTGTTGCTAGTTAGTGTGTTTTGAGATTTTGACCTGAGTTATTGTAGGTTGGGTGCAGGCGCACAAGGGTATTTGTAGAGACACACTAAATCTATGTTGCGCCGTAACCCAACATCCTCAAGACTTTGTTGAGTTACGCCATCGCTCCACCCAACCTACTTTTTTGCTTAACTGAACCGCATCAAAATCTCTTTTATTCCTCTCTTTGCGTACTTTGCGGTTAGTTTCTTATTAAGCATTCATCAAACTTCCTCAGAAAGATTCTCCTCCTCATAACGCGGCTTTTTCCCATCCAGTACCGCACTCACCGTCATATCTCCCATAACATTAATCGCTGTGCGACAACGGTCTAAAAACCAGTCAACTGTCACCAACAACGCGATATACTCTGTCGGCAAGCGTACGGAAGTAAATACCAAAGTCATCGTTACTAACCCCGCATTGGGAATACCAGCCGCCCCCACCGATGCAAAAATCGATGTCAGCACTACAATTAACTGCTGTCCCAAATTTAAATGCTGTCCAATAACTTGGGAAATATATAATGCAGACATCGCTTCATAAAGGGCAGTCCCATCATTATTAAAGTTTGCCCCGACTAGCGCCCCCAAAGATGCAGAAGATTCTCTTAAACCAACTTTGGTTTGCAAAACTTCCCAAGTAATAGGCATTGTCACGGTAGAAGAAGAAGTTGAGAACGCCGTGATAAAAGCATCCGAACCACCAACCAAAAATCGCCACGGGTTTACCCAAGAACCGAACTTGACTCTGGTGAGATAGTAACAAGCTTGCAACACCAAGGCTACCAACACCGCCACAATAAAAGCCGCTAAAGAAACAAATGGGGCAAAACCTTTTTCTGCCACAGTTTTAGCCACAATACCAAACACCGCAAAGGGAACTAAGGCAATTACCCAGTTGAGAATGCGAATTACCGCCTCAAACAAAATTCCAATCACATCTTCAATGGGTTGAAATCCGGTTTTGTTTTGGGCGATTTGTTCTGATTTTAAACCCCGCAGCACAATCCCAAAACACAGGGCAACCACAATTAACTGAATCACATTATTACTCACCAACGGCGCAAGAATGGCTTCTGGTACAGCGTCTTTGATTAACCCCCAAGGATCAAGGTTGGCGCTATTTATTGCTGTTTGTGGTTTGGGTAAACTTCCCCAAGTTCCTGGACGCAGGACATTAGCCACAAACAACCCAACCAAAATCGCTACAGTGGTATTAGTAAAAAGTAATAACGCTAACCGTCGTCCGGCGGTACCGGGGATAGTCGCCGTCATAAAAGTATGCAGCACTGCTACCAAAATCAGTGGCGTAGCTAAAGCGCGGAGCGCCTTGAGTACCAGTTCTGCCGGAATTGCCAAATTAGTGATTAAAGCCGCATTGCTAGGGCTAGGGTTCCCCGCACCCAAAGCAATTCCCACAATCACAGCCAGCACTAAGGCTATTACAATTTGTAACGTCAGAGGAATACGCCGCCACCAAGGACGGGAAGCATTATCGGGCGGATGTTGACTCTCTGTTTGACTCATTGGTACAGCTAAATAACGGAACAAAGGTAACTATTACAACAACAACTGCGGAAGTGGAATTTACTTAAACAGGATAATCTAATCAATCTAGGGAGTAGAGAGTGGGGGACAAGGGAGACAAGGGAGACAAGGAGGTAGGGGAAATAGAATCTTTAACTCAGCACTCAGCACTTTTAATAATTGACTATTAAATAAATTATGTCTTTCGTACCTTTACATATTCATAGTGACTATAGTTTGCTGGATGGGGCGAGTCAGTTACCTGATTTGATTGACCGTGCCATAGAATTGGGGATAAAGGCGATCGCAGTTACAGATCATGGTGTGATGTATGGTGCTGTGGAACTGCTGAAAATTTGCCGTAGTAAAAATGTTAAGCCAATTATTGGCAACGAAATGTATATCATTAACGGCGATATTGAAAAACAAGAACGTCGTCCCAAATATCATCAAGTTGTTTTAGCCAAAAATAATCAAGGATATAAACATTTAGTTAAATTAACTACAATTTCTCACCTCAAAGGTGTACAAGGTAAAGGTATTTTTTCTCGCCCCTGTATTAATAAAGATTTACTCAAACAATATCACGAAGGTTTGATTGTCACTAGTGCATGTTTAGGTGGCGAAATTCCCCAAGCAATTCTCAGTAATAGACCAGATGCAGCCCGCAAAGTTGCTCAATGGTATAAAGATGTATTTGGTGATGATTTTTATTTAGAAATTCAAGACCACGGCTCCCAAGAAGACCGCATTGTTAACGTCGAAATTATCAAAATTGCGCGGGAATTAAATATTAAATTTGTCGCTACGAACGACTCCCATTTTATTTCCTGTTTTGATGTCGAAGCCCACGATGCTTTACTTTGCATTCAAACAGGTAAACTAATTATTGAAGATAACCGGATGCGCTATAGCGGTACAGAATATCTCAAATCTGCTGATGAAATGAGAATGCTATTCCGCGACCATTTACCCGATGATGTAATTGAGGAAGCGATCGCAACCACCGAAGAAGTTGCCGAGAAAGTCGAGCCTTACAATATTATGGGTGAGCCTCGCATCCCTAACTATCCAATTCCTTCTGGTCACACTGCTGATACTTATGTTGAAGAAGTTGCATGGAACGGACTTTTAGATAAATTAAACAGAAAATCTCGCACTGAAGTCGAGCCAGTCTATAAAGAAAGATTGGAATATGAACTCAAAATGCTCCAGCAAATGGGTTTTTCTACATACTTTTTAGTTGTGTGGGACTACATCAAATTCGCCAGAGATAATAATATTCCCGTTGGCCCAGGCCGCGGTTCGGCGGCAGGGTCTTTAGTAGCCTACACAATGGGAATTACTAACATTGACCCCGTACATCATGGCTTATTATTTGAGCGTTTCTTGAACCCAGAACGGAAATCAATGCCTGATATTGATACCGATTTTTGTATTGAAAAACGGGATCAAGTGATTAATTATGTCACAGAAAAATATGGTACAGATAGAGTTGCTCAAATTATTACCTTTAACCGTTTAACTTCTAAAGCTGTATTAAAAGATGTCGCCAGGGTGTTGAATATTCCCTATGGGGACGCTGACAAAATGGCGAAGTTAATTCCTGTGGTGCGGGGGAAACCAACTAAACTCAAGGTGATGATTTCTGATGACACTCCCGAACCAGAGTTTAAGGAAAAATATGATAATGACCCGACAGTCCGCCGTTGGATTGATATGGCGATGCGAATTGAAGGAACTAACAAAACCTTCGGTGTTCACGCGGCTGGGGTGGTAATTTCTGCTGACCCCCTTGATGAAATTGTGCCTTTACAAAAAAATAATGATGGGTCAGTAATTACCCAATATTTCATGGAAGATTTGGAATCAATGGGTCTATTAAAAATGGACTTTTTAGGTTTAAGAAACCTGACAATGATTCAAAAAACCATTGATTTAATTGAGCATAATAAAGGTTATAGAGTTGACCCTTATGAAATCACTAATCAAGAAAGAAAAGCCCAAAAGATTTTAGCTAAGGGTGAACATAAAACCCTACCTAAAGATGTCCAGAAAACTTATGAATTGCTAGAATCTGGAGAGTTAGAGGGGATATTCCAATTAGAATCATCAGGGATGAAACAAATTGTCCGTGATTTGAAGCCTTCTAATATTGAAGATATTTCTTCTATCTTGGCATTATACAGACCAGGCCCTTTAGATGCAGGGTTAATTCCTAAGTTTATTAACCGCAAACATGGACGCGAAAATATTGACTATGAAAGTCAGATTTTAGAACCAATTTTAAATGAAACCTACGGCATTATGGTTTATCAAGAGCAAATCATGAAAATTGCTCAAGATATGGCTGGATATTCTTTAGGACAAGCTGACTTGCTGCGTCGCGCAATGGGTAAGAAGAAAGTTTCCGAAATGCAGAAGCAGCAGGAAAAATTTATTGATGGTTCGACAAAAAATGGTGTGAAAAAGCAAGTAGCCGAAAAGCTATTTGATGATATGTTGAAGTTCGCTGAATATTGCCTCAGCTATGATACAGAAGTATTAACAGTAGAATATGGCTTTGTCCCTATCGGCGAAATTGTGGAAAAACAATTGGAATGTAGCGTGTTTAGCGTTGACAGTCATGGTCATGTCTATACGCAAGCGATCGCCCAATGGCATAATCGAGGACAACAAGAATTATTCGAGTATTGTTTAGAAGACGGTTCCGTAATTCGCGCTACCAAAGACCATAAATTTATGACTACCGATGGTCAGATGTTACCTATTGATGAAATTTTTGAGCGCGAGCTAGATTTACTACAAGTTAAAGCTTTACCAATTTGACATGCTCCCCACCCTTTAAGGGTGGGGATTTTAGGTTTAAATAGTAATAGCAAACCTAATGGCTGATGCCCCAACCATACTAATATTTTTAGCTATGTTACTTGAAGCGCCGTGCGCCGTTGCTACGATTTTGTTTGTGTCTTGCAACTGCTTTCCGCTTTTGTTTTTCTAGCGGTGTCTCAAAGTGACGCTTCTTTCTCATGTCTTGGAAAATTCCAGCTTTAGAAACTTCCCGTTTAAATCTTCGCAAAGCTGAATCAATACCCTCATTCTCCCCCAAGACTACTTGCGTCATTCTCAATCCTCCTTATTTGGATGAATAGCAAAATCTAGAGAAAAAATAAAATACCCCAGCAGAATTGAGCCTTTGGCTTTATCTGCTGGAGACTCTAGATGCTAAATTTTTATTTCAAAAGTTTAGTAGCGACCACCACGGCCGCCGCCACCGCCGCCGCCACGGTTGTTACCCCAGCCACCACCGCCACCACCACGGGAAGTACTTCTTTCTTCACGAGGTTTAGCTTTGTTAACTCTCAGGTCACGACCCATCCATTCAGCACCATCTAGTGCTTCAATGGCTGCGGTTTCTTGTGATTCATTTTCCATTTCCACAAAGGCAAAACCGCGAGGACGGCCAGTTTCGCGGTCAGTTGGTAACTGAACGCGACTTACTTTTCCGTATTCGCTAAATGCTAATCTCAAGTCTTCCTCAGTGACTTGATAGGAAAGGTTTCCGATGTAAATTGACATATAATGTCTCCGAATTCAGGGAGTGTAGAGAGTTAAATTCGGAGAGACGCTTTTTAAAAATCAAAACGAGTTACTCAACCGAAAATAATCCTTATATGCCAAAGTATAGCACAAGCTCCCAACAATCAAAGTTATCAACTATTCAAAAAACTTTGTATTCTGTAACTATTACAGAATAATTTTTGGGTATTTGTACCTAAAAAATGTCTGAAAATATGTTCATAGACATTAATTAGATTAACTATTAAATATAATTATAAATTATACTGTAAAGTTGGACAAACTAACTTTAGCTATATACATATATAGTTCTACACTTTCTTAATACCGTCGAACTCAGATAATATCCTTTGCGCTTCCTGACATAAAAGTTGATGAGAGTTACTATTACTGGCAAGTAAGCCTCCCCATTGATTAATATCTCCAGTGTGATATTGTAAAGGACTGCCATCAAAGCGAGTAAAGTTACCGCCTGCTTCGGTTAAAATTAGCTCTGGTGCGGCAATATCCCAATCTTTAGGCGCAGATTTACCAGAAAGAGAAATATAGATGTCTGCATTTTGCTCTAGAATGGTAGCAATTTTACAACCTACACTGCCGACAGCTTTTTGATTTTGACAAGGCAAATTTTGTAATAAATACTCTAGTCTTTCATTGCGATGAGAACGACTAACAACTAAGATTAAATCTTCCACGGGTTTTGTTGGTGAAAGTTTTATAGCGACAGTGGCGCTTGGAGTTTCTTTGAAGGTTCCACCTTCTTTAATAGCGTAGTAGATAGTTTCGGCTTCTGGTACAGCGACCACAGATAAAATCGGACGATGCTCTTGAATTAACGCAATATGAATGGCATAATCTCCAGTCTTATCAATAAAATCTCTGGTACCATCTAAAGGGTCAATTAGCCATACTAACTGAGAGTTTTCTAGCTGGAGTTGTGATTTATAGGTTTCTTCGCTAATGTAAGCAAAATCTTCATCACCAAAAGCAGCTTGTAGTCTCTGCACAATATATTGACTAACGGTAACATCTGCAATTGTTACAGGTTCGCTTTGTTTATACTGCACCTGTAAATCAGGGTCTTTAACTGTGCCGTGATAATAAGAGTGGAGAATATCTGCCGCTTTCCAGCCTACATCACGAGCGATCGCTAATATATCTTCTAAATCTTTCATTGTTTTACTTCCATCCAGCGACGTGTGCCAAAAAATTTACAGGAATTAGCGGCGATAGATGCGGCTTGTACTAAAGCATCGGGGAAATTTTCACTTAATATATAGTGGCAGAAAGCGCCGTGAACAATATCACCAGCCCCCAGGGTATCCACTGCGATAATTCGCGGTACGGTTATAGTAGCACTTTGATTCTGACTTAGATATGTAATTGGTTGATCACCGTGGGTAATGGCAATGTGGGGAATGTTAAAACTGCTGAGATAATCAAAAACCTGTTGTTCTGTCTCACAGCCAGGAGGATAGAAGTTTGCCGAACAAACGGCATAATCGACAAAGGGTAAGATTTCCTCAAAGCCGTGTTTCCAGCTACCACCATCAATGACTACTGGGATATGATGAGCTTTTGCAGTTTGCGCGATCGCTTTCCCTACTTCTATTTGGTGTCCATCAATCAATACAATATTAATATCTGACAAAATATTATCTGGGACAGATGCGTGGCTGGCTTGAGTCTTCACAGCGTTAATCGAAATAATCGCTCGTTCGCCGGTGGCTTGGGTAACAATAATTGAAGAAACAGGTGGTGGTGTAGGTTTGTTGGGGTCGAGGTCGGCGATCGCTACTCTATAATTTTCTAAGTCACTATAAATAAGTTGCGTCATAGGGTGAGAACCAACCACACCCAAGATATTTGCATAATTTCCTAAATGGGCAAAAGTTACCGCCGCATTTGTAGCCGGGCCGCCTGCTGCTACAGTATAGTCATTAGCCACCAACTTTTGATTATTTTGCGGAGCAGCATCAGCCAGATAAATCAAATCTAAGGTGACTAACCCGACAAATAATCCGCGATGTGATTTTAAATTTTGGATTTTGGATTTTAGATTAGTCACCATATTTGTTTAATAAAAATGACAAATAACAAATTACGACAGGACTTACGCAAAATCATGAAAAAACGAACCGCAAAGGGCGCAAAGGACACGAAGTTAAGAGGATTTGAGAGGGTTTTTGCGTAAGTCCTATACGAATAACGAATAACAAATGACAAATGACAAACCCCAACCAGGAACACTTTACGTTGTTGGCACACCCATTGGCAACTTAGAAGATATTACCTTTCGGGCGGTGCGAATTTTGCAAACAGTAGATTTAATTGCGGCGGAAGACACGCGCCACACAGGGAAATTACTCCAACATTTTCAAGTTAAAACACCCCAAATCAGTTATCACGAACATAATCGCAATAGCCGCATTCCAGAAATTTTAGAGCATTTAAATCATGGTAAAGCGATCGCGTTGGTTAGTGATGCAGGTATGCCAGGAATTTCTGATCCTGGCTATGAACTAATTAAAGCTTGTATTGACGCAGGGATCAAAGTAGTACCAATTCCTGGTGCGAGTGCAGCCATTACCGCTTTGAGTGCTGCGGGTTTACCGACAGATAAGTTTGCGTTTGAAGGTTTTTTACCACCAAAAGCACAACAACGACGGGAATATTTAGAAACCTTGCAGACAGAATCTCGCACCTTAATTTTCTACGAATCACCCCATCGTTTAACAGATACTTTGCAAGATTTAGCAGCAGCTTTTGGGGACGAACGCCAAATTGTGCTGGCGCGGGAACTAACTAAATTGTACGAAGAATTTTGGCGCGGCACAATTGCCGATGCGATCGCTCATTACCAACAACGAGAACCCCAAGGTGAATACACTTTACTTGTTGCAGGAACACCAGCCACCCAGCCTTTATTAACCGAAACACAACTCAAAGCAGAATTACAACAGTTAATTAGGCAAGGAATATCCCGTTCTCAAGCCAGCCGTCAACTAGCCAAATTTACCTCACTTTCCCGGCGCGAAGTTTATCAATTGGCTTTGTCTATTGAAGAAAGTAATAAGTAATAAGTAATAAGTAAATTTCTTACTCATTATTCATTACTCATTACTCATTATTCACGCTATGCCTCACTTACTTCAAAAGTGCTGTATGAGGGTTTTATGATCAAATCCAAGATGATAAGCTACGTATATTTGCTGGATTGTACATGAATTTTAGATAAATTTTTACATGAATCTATAGTTTTTTATTAATAGGTCAAATATAATAAACCCAAACTAACTTTAGATTTAGCTAAGGTGCATCTAATAATTATGGGTAGGCTTTTCATCAAACTAATAGGCTTGATTTTATTATTTGTAGGGTTATATTTTTTCGGTCAAAACATCATATTTGTTAGCGGATACTATTCATTTTTTTATCGGAGTGCGCCTGCTACTGGTTCAGTTCTAGCAATTATGGCTGGCATATTTTCGCTAGTTTTCTTTCCTAGACAAACTGGTAATTTTGGCTGGATATTACTGGGGCTGGGAATCATGCTAGTGTTTTTAAGTGGTGGAGTTATTTTAAGACCGACTAGTTTATGGAGTTTTTGTGTGGCGTTTACGGCATTAGCCACCGGATATAAATTATTAAATCAGGGCAGAATTAACTTTTAAGCAGTATTAATAATGACATTTGCGCTACAAAAACTCTATTTGGACTATACATCAATCACTAACTTTTGTTACTAAGTCATATAATACTAATTTGTGATTATAAATAGTATGTCTCCTACTGCACGCAGTACGCTTGCCAAAACTAGTATGTTTGAACGCAAGTTGGCGGCGTTTGGCTAAGTCGGAGGCTACTATTACAATGGGAATTATCCATAACGAGGAAACAGAATGACCCAAGTGGTTCTAGGCGAAAACGAAGGAATAGATTCAGCATTACGTCGATTTAAGCGTCAAGTATCCAAGGCTGGTATACTTGCCGACGTAAAATATCATCGGCACTTTGAAACACCATTAGAAAAGCGCAAACGTAAAGCTGTAGCAGCAAGACGCAAGCGCCGTTTTAAATAAATATGGATGGTTTGGTACTGGCTTTGCTTCAAGAAATCAATCTCAGTTAGCAACAGCACTTTGCCAGAGTACTCAGATGAGATTTAGCAAGATTTACCCATGCCTGACTAGGGCTTGGGTATATTGCTTTGTATGAGGGTGTGAGGGTGTGAGGGGACAAGGAAGGGAACGGAACGAATGACAAATGACAAATGACAAATAACTACTCATTATTCGCCACGTTACGACTGTTACAACGATTCATGGCTTTTTCGACCCCTTGTTTTAGGCTCATTTCTACGCACTCGACGACAAATTGAAGTACAGCAGACATCAATTTAGTTTCGGTAGCAGAAAATTTTCCGAGTACGTGAGAGACTGTTTCAGAGTTATCGCTATTATCTGCATCTTTTGGTTTGCCGATACCAATACGTAAACGTGGAAAGTTTTGGGTGCTAAGATGAGCGATCGCACTCTTCATTCCATTATGCCCACCCGCAGAACCGGAAAGACGCAAGCGGGTTTTTCCGAGGGGTAAATCCATATCATCATAAATGATTAATACAGACTCTGCTGGTAATTTATACCAACTTGTAACAGCTTGGATTGATTGTCCTGAGCGATTCATGTAAGTTAATGGCTTCAGCAAGCGGATTTTACTTCCAGCAAATGCTATACCTTCGCCATACTCCCCTTGAAACTTGCGATTTTCCGCCAAGGAAATTTGCCAAGCACGAGCAAGCGCATCAACAGCAGCAAAGCCAATATTATGGCGTGTTTGTTCATATTTAGGCTCTGGATTCCCCAACCCCACAATTAGTTGGGGAATTACCAAAGCTGGTGGTGTTACAGCTTCTGTCATTTCACTTACAATCAATCGATTCGCAGAACTATGTTAAGGGATTAGGGATTAGTACAAAAAAGCTGAAGTCTGAAGTCTGAAGTCTGAAATGAAAAACCCTTATAGTCAGATTTTCAGCAATTTATCATGCGTGTTTTATTTCCGCAGACTGTACTAGTTTTTTACTCAGCACTCAGCACTCAGCACTCTAATTAGCAGTATCATGCTGTGGTTGAGAGGGTTCTATTTGCTTGGGTTCGATTTCAGCAGTGGTTTTCACAGCTTGTTCGATTTGTTCGGCTTCGCGTTTAAATTCGTTTTGAAATTCATTAGAAGCATCTTGGAAACCGCGAATTGCTTTCCCGACACTGCGGCCGATTTCTGGGAGTTTTTTGGGGCCAAAGATTAACAGTGCCACTATCATAATTAAAGCCATTTCTGGCAGACCGATACCAAATATATTCACGCGATCGCTCCTACCTATAAGTATACAGACACACAAAATTAGGAGAGTGGGAAGTTAAAATCAAAACTTTCCCCATCAATTACTATGGTGACTTGTTTTAGACTCACCTTTCAAGTCTATAACTTACAAAAAAACCCGGACGAGCCGGGTGTAAGTTCGTTGAATACGCAAGCTTGATTGCGCTGTTAAACTAGCCGCCTAAGCTGCGCCAATCAACTAACACATCCTGAATTGCGATGGATCTATTGTAAAGTTGCAGAATTATCAGCAAAAACACGAAAAACAGCCCCATAAATATAGCCATTACGGGGGTAGTTCCCCAGCCGGGAGCCACTTTACCATACTCAGAATTTAAAGGTCTCAGGATATCTCCCAACCTAGTCCGTTGTGCCATAGTTCACCTAAGATTAGTTGCCAAAGCTTTTTTTAATCTTCTGTAATATTCTATAAGAATAGCACTCATAATCAATCTATATTTTATGGAACCCGCAATAGTTCTTAGCATTTCTGTAGGCGCGATACTTGTAGCCGTTACTGCGTATGGAATTTATACCTCGTTTGGCCCTCCAAGCAAGGAGTTAGCAGATCCCTTTGATGATCACGAAGATTAGAAGGCGGTGGTTCGGCTTCGCTCACCAAGCAGAGGCAGGAGGCAGTGGTTCGGCTACGCTCACCAACCGGGGCAGAAGGCTGTCTAGCTACCTGCTTCTGCTATCTAAAAAGTTACTCTGGCTGTTGTATCAGTTTGACAGTGGTAATTTTCCAAGGCTGTATTATAAAGAACTGCTGATTGCCATAAAATTCAGTGATATCTTGGGAGCGTTCTAATAAATCCACTGTCTCTCCCAAACTTAGCCCTAAATCACTCTGTAAATACAACTCAGCTATTTCTCCTTGGGATTCGTAACATCGCAAAATCAACTCCTGGGGATTGTCTTCTGTTGGTTTTAAGGCCATTAAGATTAAATTTTGAGAAGTTAGATTTAAGAAACTGATTCGGTCGGGAGTGGGGAGTTGGGAGTTGGGAGTTGGGAGTGGGTTAAGTATTACTTGTAAGGGAATGTTGAGTTCGTAGCCGCGTTGTACTGTCTGGGCTGATTCCCAAGTACCTGCGTGGGGATACAAGGCGTAGGTGAATTGGTGAAAGCCTCTATCGGCTTCTGGGTCTGGCCAGTTGGGGCTGCGTAATAATGATATGCGTAGTTGGTTTGCTTGGGTATCGTAGCCATATTTACAATCATTGAGCAAACTAACACCGTAAATACCGAGTTCTGATTCTCCGGTTAAATCAGCCCAACGCAAGGCGGGGACTTCCCATTTGGCTTTTTCTGCGGGGGTTTGGGGTTTGGTGGGGCGACGAATCACACCACAAGGTATTTCATAGGTGGCGAAGTCTGCTTCGACATTTAAGGGAAATGCAGCTTTAACGAAGACTTGATTTTCATGCCAATTAACTGTAGTGGCAATTTTTAAGATGGGTGAACCTGCTTGTAAAATGTAATCTTGACAAAATTCTGATTCGCCTAATTGACGCACTACGCGCAAGCGATGTTGTATCGGCCCTTGTTCTAATACTTGAATTGATTTGAGACTGGTGGCTGGTAAGGGATGTTCTGCATAATTGGGGTCGATATTCCAAGCATCCCAATATTGACCGCTATCTTTAAAAGCTTGTAATTGATTTCCCGCACCGCTTAAGACTTCGCGTTGATGAATTTTATCAAAAACACTGGATAAATCACCTGTGTCTGGGTCAATATATACCCGCAAAAATTGATTTTCGAGGACAAACTCAGGGATAAGAGATGCTGAGTTGCTAGGAATTTGGGATGTGGGAACTAGCCAAAATAGACGATAACCAACGGGTGGGATATCAGCTGCTAAAAATAGTAATGTTGCTGGTTGAGTAAATTGCGAGATAAGTTGATTTCCAGCGACATCGTAGATTTGCCATTCTGGGTGAGTTGGGGGTAAGCTAACTGCAACTACCTCAGAACGTTGCCAGTTGAGGGAATTAAATACAAAAATTGGTAGACTATTTGGTTCTGGTGGTTCTGGTAGGGTAAAGTGAGATGCGATCGCCTGCATCGACTCTGCTAATATTCTTGTCCCGACTTGTTCAACTTGCTGCCACTCTGGCAAAGCATCCGTATAAACTTGGGTAATGGAAGAACCAGGTAAAATATCGTGAAACTGGTTAAATAAAACTTGCTTCCAAGCGGTTTCTATCTCTGCTTTGGGATATGTCGCGCCACAGGTAATAGTTGCTAAAGTCGCAAACAGTTCAGCTTGATAAAGTAAATTTTCACTTTGACGATTCCACCGCTTTTGATCAGCGTGAGTAGTATAACAGCCGCGATGAAATTCTAGATAAAGTTCGTCATCCCAGGTGGGGAAGTCTGCTTGGCTAATTTCTTGTAAATACTTTTCGGCGGTTGTAAATTCTAATTCTGGAAATACAGGCGAATGTTGCCAACGGTGGGCAATTTCCAACATATCACGGGTAGGGCCGCCGCCGTGGTCGCCCACACCAGGAAGCCAAAGTGATTCTGTCAAATTGGTTTGGTCTTGCCATTCCAAGGTATAGGCTGCCATTTTAACCGGGTCAATACCTTCGCCGATAGGTGCAGACATCAAACTAAATACTTGACTACCGTCAGGCGATCGCCACCAAAAAGCGCCATAATCAAATTTAGTAGTATCATTCCACCGCAATTTTTGGGTGACAAAATATTCCACACCTGCATTAGCAAAAAACTGCGGTAAAGTTGCACAAAAACCAAAGCTATCAGGAACCCAAACTATCGGCGAAATCTTGCCAAATTTCTCTTGAAAATATCGCTGACCATACAATAACTGACGGACTATCGATTCACCACTAATCAAATTTAATTCGGGTTCCACCCAAGTCGCGCCAATAATTTCCCACTTCCCCGCCGCCACAGCTTCTTGAATAGCTATAAATAAATCTGGTCGATGTTCTTCCACCCAAGCATAAAGGGCGGGTGTGGAATGACAGAAGATTAATTCAGGAAAATCTTTTTGTAATTTCAGAACCGACTCAAAAGTATTTTGGGTAGCGTTCCAAGTTTCACTTACAGGCCATAGCCATGCTAAATCTAAATGAGCGTGACCAAGTAAATTGATTTTGAATTTTGAACCGCCGATGAACGCGGATGGACGCAGATGAAGAATTTGACTTACTCTCTCCGCGTCCTCTGCGCCTACCCTTCGGGAAGCCGCTTCGCGTCTAATGTGGTTCGTTTTTTCTATCTCCACCGCCAACCCATCCAACTTTTCCGGCGCAAATTTTTCCAAATACAACTGCGTCACCGCCAACTCATCAGCGACAAAACCGGGGTCAGGATCATGATAATCTGTAGACTCGTAGATTAGGTGCGATCGCATCAAAGCCCCTTGATCATGTCCAGGACTGACCAAGCGCAAAGCTACAATAAACTCATCCCCAGCAGACACACTTTGACTCAGCAAGACTCTGGGGTAAAAATCAAACAAATCTCCAGCTTGGACTAATTCTCCATTAACATAAACCTCCGCCGCATCAGCCCACCATACCAAAGCCAAGCGCAAAGATAACCCCGCTAAAGGATAACCCTGTAAATCTTGGGGAACCACGAGTTTCTGTACCAGCCATAAAACTTGTTTCCCACCTTTCCAAGCAATATGTCCTTTAGCATTTAACTCTACAGGTTGCCAATCAGACAAATTAGATGTAACAACATCCGTAATACTCCAGTCACATTCTTGGTATCGCCAAGTAGACTGAAGATTAACTTGACAAAAAGAGCGTAATTGCTCAATAGTCTTTGAGATTAAATTTGTCTGTGATTGAGATACAGGAGGGGTCATATTTTCGCTAAGATGATGGCACTTACAACGATTTACTGTTGGTCGTTATCTATTTTTGCGTGGGAGTCTCACAACTAAACAAAACTTGAACTCATAAATTATTACCATGTCATCTGGTTCTTCTGGGCGTTATCAAAGCAGACTCTTTAACTTTGTCCACCAGCAATCTCGGCGGTTGACACAACGATGGGAACAAACCTTTCGACAAGTGCAAGTAGCAACTAAGTGGGGTGTAGAAGCATTACTTTACCCGTTGTATCTAGTGTTACAGTCAGCCGAGTCAAAGGTGAAAACGCTGCATAGCAGAGAACCACAATCTAGGCTCAAGTTAGCACCAAATGATCGCGATCGCCACGAAACTCCCCCAACTGCGGATACGCCTATTCAGGTTGTCTTAGAAGCAGTCCAAAAGCTTCCATCTGAGGAAACATCTGTCAAAACATCACCAAGTTTTCACATCATAGGCGCTTGGTGGCGAAAACTGTTTTCACATAGTAAAACAAATAAACTTGCGCTGACCCAATCCTTAACGATTTCAGACAATTCCTCTAGCCATCTCACCCCATCTCAACAAAAAGATGTGCTTCGGCGTTATTTACCCAAAGTCCAAGGAATTGCCACAACACTGGAACAGCGTAAATTAGTGTTAGTGACCACAAATAATGAAATTCTCGATATTTTAACACCGCAACAACAAACAAAAATCTTAGACAAAATTATTAGTGAAGTTGCGCGTTACTGGCATAATCAACAATTAGTATTGCCTGAACAACAGACAGAGTTATTACCAGAAATTCATCGGATTTTAGCCAAGCTAACTGGCGAAACTCCCAGTAAAATTCCTGCATTGACAGCAGGCATATCGCCTGAACTAATAAATACTGGCAGAATCATCGATGTTCTGGATCAAGTCATAGCTAAGTTAGAAAAAAATACTGTATTACCAGTGCAGCAAAATAGCCAAGAAATTATCCAAGTTACTCGGCAAAAATTCCATATATTTCTTTATGGTCAAGATGAGTTTGCTGCACCAGGAAATGTTACCGTCTCATCTGATAGCTTGGAAACACAAACACTGAATTTTCAAGCTTTAATTGAAGCTGCAATCAATTATTTTTTTGGTGTTGGTAAAGAGAAAAAACTGAATTCTGCTAAATCCAATAGACAATCCTTACCTGGAAAAAAATATCAAATTCGGTCTAGAAAACGTAAGTTAACCAATCAAAACACAGCCGCAGAACCTTGGCTAAAGTGGGGCGATTTATTTGGTAATTCAGAATTAGTGCATGATAAAAGCAACACGCCGCCCCTGAATTCTAGCTTGTCAATTACAAAAACAAAACTTGACCACACTAATAAAAAAGTATCAGAAAAACTGGCTAATATCCCCACAAATGAAAGTGATGCAGGAGAAATAATCCCCAATCAAAACCACAATCATCAAGTCGAAATTCAGCCAGACTGGATAGAAGTTAAAGCTAATTCCATAGAGTATGAGCAGCACTTACTAGAGAAAATTTTAAAATGGCTCGATCGCACTATGCTGTGGTTAGAAGAAATATTAGTAAAAGGTGTTAATTTATTACAAAGGCTATGGCGAGGTAAATAACCAATCAGCAAGCAGGATAAAACGTCACCAATAACCCTTAACTATCGTGAAAGTTCTTGTTTACTGTAAATACTTTAATTTCAAAAATCCCCTAGAAAAACCAAAAATTGAAACCTTTGTCGTGAATTTGCCGCAAATTCCCAAAGTGGGCGAAACTATTGTGGTTGAGAGAATTTCAACGCAAAAACAATTTGTAATTATTTTTGAGTATATTGTGACAGCCGTACAGTTAAATGCTTCTCAAGAATCTACTGATACAGCAGATGCCCAGGTAAATGCTTGTTTAAATCATTGCTGGGAAGGAACATCAAATTTTAAAATCACCAACTTTTTAGAAAAATAAGTAGTTAAACATAATTAATTACACAAAGTCATTGCGAATGGAGCGAAGCGAAATGAAGCAATCGCAAGGGCTGGGATTGCTTCGCTTCGCTCGCAATGACTGTAATTAATTTTGCGTGTTTACTTAGCTAGGACTTACGCAGTGAGACGAAAAACCAAGGGTTTTGGGAAGGGTGTAAGGGTTTATGGGTATAGGGGTGTATGTGTCCAAAACTCTTACACCCCACACCCTTTAACCCTTACACCCAGTCTCCGCAGAAAATTTTTGTGCGTAAGTCCTGAATAGCTATTTACCACAAAATATGGTTAAGCAAGTAACGTAAAAGTTTGATTCCTGCTGGTTCTTGATAGTTAGTTAGTAACAAAGCTGTCATAGCTTTTTCCAAAGCTGCTAAAGCTGTTTCGACTTCCTGGCGAGTGGCTTTCGTATGGGGAGAAAAATGTAACGGTTCACCAAAGCGAATAGTTAACTGTTTGCGAAGATATAAGTCATTAGTACCAATTAATGCCACGGGAACTATTGGTACACCAGCACGTAAAGCATATATCACCGTTCCTCGCTTCAAAGGATGATGTAATTTACCCTCAGTGCTTCCCAGTCGTCCTTCAGGAAACAAAATCATTCCGTCCCCGTGGGCTAAAATTCCCAGTACAATGCGGTCTATTTGGCGTAAAGTCTGTATATCGCTGCCAGTAGGCACATTTTGGGCAATGGCGGCGGCGAGTTCGGCTAAATCTTGTCTTCCTGCTTTGGCTGCTTCTATGACAGCCACTTCTTCTTTCCACAACCGCGCCAAAGGAATGACACCGCCAGCAAAATTTAAAATAAAGCGTTTCCAAAACTTGTTATACAGAGTGCGAGCATCACCCAAAATATAGTAATAAGGCTGGCTGGGGAGTTCTGCCAATAACAACAAGGGGTCGATGTGATGGAGATGGTTAGCTGCGAGAATGGCTGGTGTCTGCGGTAAGTTTTCGAGGTTTTCTACCCGGACGCGGAATAAAGTATGAATGAGCGATCGCAAAACAAACCTGCGTACACTACCATTAATTTGATGTTCTGTCTGTCCTTGGTTAATGGCTTCCAGGCGATTTAGTGCCTGTTCGATTGTATAACGCACCGCGCGATCGCTTGCTGCTGCTACTCCTTCTCTTACTCGCTTAATACTAGCAGCATCTAAAGATGGCAAACTATCTTGTTGATGGTTGGCGGAATTATTAATCACACCCTCGCTGAGTTCATGTACTCATCATAGATAAATATTGGGCATTACTGAACCAGGATGGGAAAAATGACTAAAGAGGCTGAGAATATGTAGGAATAAAATTTATGGATGAACAGCTAATTAGTGCTATTGAATCGCGGGATATTGAACGTGTCAAAGCACTATTGACAGCAGGTGCAAATCCAAACGCTAAAAAAGGTGATGAAATTGCTTATGAACTGGCACGCTACGGCCCTGATGAAATTAAATGTGCATTAATTGAAGCCGGGGCTGATCACCCATCCCTGAGACATTCACTGGTTTGGGGAGTGATGACAAACCGAATCGAGACCGTGAAAGTTTTGCTTGATAAAGGTGCAGATATCAACGTAGCAACATACTGTGGTAGCCCGTTAGAACAAGCCGCCAGAATTGGCAATAGTGAAATAGTTGACCTGTTACTTGCTGCGGGTGCTGATGTGGATAATGGCAAGATGAGTTCAACGCCGTTACTCAAAGCTATTGAACATGGTAACTTTGATATTGCCTTAAAACTACTAACGGCAGGCGCTAACTCGACTCAAACACCAAAATTTGGCGGTGTACCACCAATTGCGATCGCCGCAGCCCAAGGTGCAGCAGAAGTAATTAGGGCATTAATAGCTGCTGGGGCGGATGTCAATACTTTAGTCAGCCGCATTACCATCAATCGCCGAACCATTCAAAAACAAGCTGGTTCAGCATTACAAGCCGCATTTACTAGCTTAGAAACTCTGGGGAAAACTTTAGAAGCACTCGACACAGACAATTCACCAACCTTGGCGGAAGTAGAGGAAACCATTGATATTGCTACAAAGCGGGCGAAGTTGGCAACCTCTAACATGAGTAAACCAGAAAATGCCGTTGATACTTTCCCGGCAATTCTCGCCGCATGTTGTGGTCATGGTGAAGCATTAGCAGTTTTGTTAGAGGCGGGTGCTGACCCCTACAGTAAAGATGGTGAAGGACTATCAGCTTATGAATGGGCAGTACACAACGAACATTCACAGGTGTTAGAAGTTCTGCGTCGGTTTGGAGTCGATGCACCAAGAGTCAGCCCCGACGAAAATTTACTCAAAGCTGCGGAACAAGGCGATGTTAATGCTGTGCGTTATTGGTTGGCGCAAGGTGCTAATATTAATGCCCGTGACCAACGCAGGAAAACAAAGTACCGCACGCCCTTAATGTTAGCAGCATCTAACGGACATTTAGATGTTGTCAACTTGCTGCTTGAGCAAAATGCTGATATTAACGTTACTGATATTGTTGATGCTAACCAAGGCAAATTTCCTAGCATTATCTCAGACAATTATGAATCGTTAATGGCAATGGGATTCTTTTTAGGGCTAACTCCTTTGATGTTAGCTGCCATGAAAGGTTATACCAATATTGTGCAGGTGTTAATAGCAAACCAAGCCAATCTGACAACCAGAGATTGTTTTTCTAAAGATGCGTTGTGTCTAGCTTGTGTTCAAGGAAATCTAGAGATTGTACAGATTTTAATGCAGGCAGGTGTCAATATTAATCAGCAAGATTCTGAAGGCGATACACCACTTTTGATAGCATTGAGAAATGCCCATACAGAACTAGCAAAATTTTTAATTAATTCCGGTGCAGATGTCAACACCAAAAATCATCAAGATGTCACTCCTTTGTTAGAAGCTGTACAAAAGCAACAGCATTTTGAGCTAGTGCAGATGTTAATAGAAAGAGGCGCGGATTTCAATGCTGTTTCTCAAGATGGGGACACAGCGATGACATTGGCAGATTTATTTGACAATCACCAAGTTATAGAACTGCTGGTGCAGTATGGTGTGGAAAAACGACGATGGGATGAAGAAGATGAAGGAGATGAAGATGACAACAGCGATGATCAACGCTGGGGTGAAGAACTAGAACGTCCAGATTTTGCTCAAGCTGCCCAGAATCCAGATTATCGACAAGCAGTAGCAGATTTAGGAGAAATTTGTGGTAGTAAACCAGTACCTATGTATGATGACATTCCTGGTTGGTTTCAAGTTCATGTCAATAGTAAACGCCGCAGCGAAATCCAAACCGAAGACTTACAACGGCAGTTTTTACAACGAAGTTGCTTTGTTTATCAACCAGATAATTACTTTGATGCCGAAGGGCCAAAACAACTGTGTATTTTGCCAACTACCAATAAATATGATGCAATTGCCGTACATCAAACAAATGGTTGTAATTATGGAGTCGGCCCTGGTTATGTAGTGGAATGGCTGCAAGAATTGGAAGCCACACAGCCTTTTATCTTAACTTTAATTGCTCACGATACATTAGACGGTCGCTTTCTTACGCCCATTCAAGATCCAGAAGGATTGGCGGCAAGTATGTATGAATTTTGTCCCGATATTATAGACCAGGGTTATCAATCGATGCAAAAATTAGTTGAGAGTCTTCGCTCTGGCGATCGCCTCTATTTTTGGTGGGATTAACACACATTACACCAAGTGACTGAAGTCGTGTGAAGTCGCGGCTACACAGACAAAACCCGCGTAAGCGGGTTCACAACTATTGATAGACAGTTTATAGATTTATTTATTATTTCTTTTATCTAAAACCTGAGTAGATTTCGCTTCCCCATATACCATTTCTCTAGCCCAATGTTCGCAGTTATAATTTAATAAGTTCCAAAGAGGATCTTGTGAATTAAGTATTTTTTCTCGTGATGCTTGAATACGCATTTCCGTTTGAAGGTCTGAAGAGTTGTGAGGATTTTCTTGTTCAGGACGTTCTTTAAATAGCCATTCTGGTGAGTAGTGGGCAAAATGAATATATCCAATTCCCACACTTACAATTTTCCCTTCTGGTTTTACTGTTTTACCAGTAAAAAAGTGTGCAACTCTGTAACCATTAGGAGTAGCTCTGACAATACCATAATGCTCATAATCCCTATCATTTTCATCTTTACAGGGATATATAACTAAATCATTAGGACGTATTAAACTACCTTGGTTATCACAAATATCAGGCTCTCTATCTAGAAGTATTATTAGCTGTGATAGTCTGGCTATTTGAGTATCTATGATTTCAAGCAAAGGGGCTGTCCATTTTGGATTATAATTATTTATATTATTTTTAATTTCTTGGTATTTACTAATTACATGATTCTGATGGTTATGTAATTGCTGAACCGCTTGGAAATGCACAGCAGTGTGAACATTATTAAAGTTAAAATTTAATTCTATATCTAGAATATCTGCAATAGTTTGGCAAGTTTTAATAATGTTCTGGTCTTTTGTATGGTTACATATTTGAGTAATTGCATTCTTGACTGTGTTATGTTCGTATAAACGATCCTGCAAGTCAGCAAACAAACGGAGAATTTTAGAAGGATTTGAACTTATTGGAATTGACATCAGATTTCGAGTTGGTCGCTTGTGTTTTATTTTCTGTTGTCTCATTGAGCTTTTTTTCTATATGACGTTCAAAGGCTTCCAAAGCTATCTTTGATGATGAAATGCCAGTTTGCGATGCAATAATTTCACTGGTATGCTTACTAGACATAGAAATTTTTCCCTATTGAAAATATTCTGAAGTTAGACGATTAATAATTCTGTCACTTTACAAAAAATAGTTTATTTTAAAACAAAAGCCAACCGTATTATTACTCACATGCTCTCCTACTGTGTACGCACAAGATAAAAATTTGTATCCCGCTTAGAGGATACTTGGAAAGTCATGAAAAATACTAAAAAACCCTCTCCAAACCTCTCCTCGAAGCGGAGAGAGGCTTTGAAAACCCCATTACCTAAGAGGGAATGGGAGGCTCAAGGGGTTAGGTTTTTCAGATTTTGATGTTAACAATAATACTTTTCAAACATCTTCTTAGAACTAAATTTTTATACTTGCTGTAACAGTTGCGTAAGTCCTGGCTATAATATTTTGCCTAGAGCGATCGCCTTTCCCAACCAATCCTAAAGTTGTTATTACATTTGCCCAAATTATCTATCTTACAAATTATCTTCAATCCACTTCCTAAAATTACGCATAGCTTGACTTCTGCCACTTGTCAAACACTGCTGAACATACTCATTAACTAATTCAATAATCGGTATATTAGGGAAGTTAGGACTAGATTGAGATTGAATATATTTACCATCTTGGAGGACAAAAATTTCTAACCCTTGTTTTGTATATCGCCAAAGTTCAGGAACTCCTAGAATTTCATAGTTATTAAATCTAGTCCGAGATGTGATATCAACTTCAATTGCTAAATCTGGTGGTGGGTCTATATTTAAGTCAATCCTATTTTTACCAATCACAGCAGCATGATTTTGAATGTAAAAAGAGGTATCTGGTTCTACTGCTTGCCGCATTCGCTCATTTTTAAGTGTTGTAGAACCAAATGGTTCAAAATCAACCTGGAGCTTGTCTAGTAAATTTCTGACTAACTCTCCAAAAATTTCTTTATCTTTTTCATGCTCAGGTAGAGGAACCATAATTTCTAACCAACCATTACTATAAGAGATACGTGCGGCACGTTTATCTCCCATTTCTTCTAAAATATTTTCTAACTGCTGCCAACTAATATCTTTCAGCAACATTTGGTGTCCCGGTTTGACGATAATCTGTTGCAGTTTTAAAAGCATATCGCCTCTGGTTTGGGTTTAGTTTTTATTATAAGGAATGAGAGTGCGATCGCACTTCAACCACATCATAATCAGGACTTACGCACAAAGATTATCTGTGGAGATTGGGTGTAAGGGTGAAAGGGTTTGGGGCTTCGCCGTGAGCGTCAACCGAACGGTGTAAGGATTTTGAATCAGTACACCCCTATAAGAATTTCTTGTCATCAATACTGAATAGGGATGGAATCAAGCCTTACTCCTGTACTCCTCATCAATATATATAAGCTGCACTTATAAAAGTGTTAAGTAAGCTTTTTGTTATACACCTTTACAAACCTTTACAAAGTCTCTAAGATAAAAACCATCACAGGTAAAAACACCTGAAACATACATAACAAAAGCAATCATAAAGACATGACAGCAACCTTACAACAGCGCAAAAGCGCCAACGTATGGGAGCAGTTCTGCAACTGGATCAC